>CACXLY010000004.1 GCA_902768605.1 uncultured Bacteroidales bacterium | reverse complement strand
GCCAACGAAGGCAGACAGATTGTCAAGGATTTTGTAGGTGCCGCCTATCTGAAGTCCGAAGTAGTAGCTGCGTCCACGCATGTAGGCATCCAGGTCATAGCCCGTCAGACGGCTGCTGTAAGTGCCTGAGCCGGCAAGTCCTGTAGCGTAAGGCTCAGGTACGCCAGCGGCGATTAGACCTGCCTTGACCTGTCCCGGAACCCTTGCATTGACCGCTAAAGGCACTTCTCCGAAAAGCCTGCCGCTGTAGAGAGCTTCGAAAGAGCCAAGACCTTTGTCGAACTCGCACTTGCCGCCACCGCCGCTGATGGCAAAGTGAGCGGAAAGGCTCCACTTATCCCTATTATAAGAAACCGTGAAGGAAGGAATGGCAGGAGCTGTGGCCTTGCCCTCGAACAGATGCGTTTTGTCATGATCCTCCTCGTTCAATTGGAAGAGCGGGAACGTCGTCTCGATGTTGCGACGCTGGAAAGCCGACTGGTTGTTGAGGCTCAGGTGCCATCCGTTCTCAAGGAAAGCGCCGCCGGCAGGGTTGGCAAAGATGCTGGTTAAGTCAATCTTACCTTCCTGAGCGAAGTTACGAACGAAGGCTGCATTCTGGTTGGTGTTGGTCAGGAGACCGCCTGCAAATGCGCTGCTAACTGTGGCAAAAGCCATCAAAAAAAGTGTAGTTTTCTTCATCTTTTACCTTAAATTGGTTAAAATCGGCTGCAAAGGTAACACAATTCTCTCGTTTGTGCAAGTTTTTCAGAAAGAAATGCACAATAAATATATGTTTTGTGCAATCTTTAGTGCCCAGCTAAGGCATAAATCGTCTTCTGTCCCTTTATTTTGAGACCCTTGATGTCTTTAAGGAGTTTGCTTGCCGAAGTGCGTTCGACAGCCACATAAGACCAATGGGGCAGCACGTCGATTCTGCCGATTTGACTGCTTTCGAGGCCGCCTTGCTTTGTGAGAAAGCCCACGATATCGCCGCGACTTATCTTGTCCTTCTTGCCTTTACCTATATATAATGTCACCCAAAGCGGCTTCGCTGGCTTGGGAAGATTTGTGGGCAAGCTGAATGTCTCGACCTCTTCGACAAGATAATCCGGCAAGTTTTCCTCAGGTCCGAGGATGAAATAGGCGCTTCCGTTCATGTCCCATCTTGCCGTTCTGCCATTCCGATGCGTGCAAGCCTCCTCATTTAAGGGCATGTGGTAGTGGATGATATTATCGACATTCGTGATGTCAAGGCCGCGAGAAGCGAGGTCGGTGCTGACTAAGACACCCACCGAACCGTTCATGAAGCGGTAGAGCGCCCTTTCGCGGTCGCGCTGTTCCATGCCTCCGTGGAAGATGTCGGCCATGATGCCTTGCTCTTCAAGGTATTTGCCGACGCGCTCCACGCTCTCCCTGTAGCCCACGAAAACAAGGCTTTTCTGCGTCCCAAGCGTGCAAAGCAGGCGATACAAGGTCTGCAACTTGTCCTTTTCGGGCGACTTGACGACCAAGAGACTGATGCGGTCGTCGCTCTCGTCATCAAGGAAATTGAGGCGGACATAACGGTCTGTTCCCACGAACGACGGGATGTCCTCGCTGTCGGTGGCAGAGAGAAGGATGCGTTGCTGCAGATAGGGGAGGAGGCGGATGATGCTTTGCATCTGCTCGCGAAAGCCCAACTCGAGCGACTTGTCGAATTCATCGATGACGAGAGTCTTGACGCAATCGGCCAACAGATTGCCTTTCTGCAGATGGTCGAGCAGTCTGCCTGGCGTGGCAGCCACGAGATGAGGGCGAAGTCCGCGCATTTGCTGATGCTCCTCCATGGCTGGTCTTCCTCCATAACAAGCGCAGACACGGAGTTCGGAACACAGTCTGCGAGCCACATCGGCTGTTTGAATGGCCAGTTCTCGCGAGGGAACTATGACGAGAGCCTGCAGGTCGTCGCTCTTCGCATCGAGCTTCTCCAGCAAAGGCAACAGGTAAGCAAGCGTCTTGCCCGAGCCTGTGGGACTGAGAAGCACTACCGACGCACCCTTTCGGGCCGTGCTGAGCATGTCCTGCTGCATGGCGTTGAGGGCGGAGATGCCGAGGCGATTTAATTCATAATTCATAATTCATAATTCATAATTACGGCATCTGAAGCTCCCCTCTCCTCGGAGAGGGGGCGGGGGTGAGGCTTTATCTCAGGAAATAATCCACGAGGAAGTAGATGCCGAGACTGACGAACCAGCCGAGGAGCACCTTCCATGTGATGTGTTTCAGATACCACCAAATGGTCACGTCCTCTGATTTCATGAGCGCGTAGCCAGCAGTATTTCCTATTGGCAACAGGCAACCTCCGACGCAACCGCTCAGCGCGATGAGGTGCCAATACTGTCCGTTCTCCACGAAGCTCTGCATGTATTCGCTCATCCCGCTTGTGCCTCCGTCCAGGACGGGATAGATGGAGATGCCGCTTATCACGAGGGCGATGTTGTCCATCACGGAGCTGACAGCTCCCAAGACGAGTGACATTATATATATATTATGTATATATCCGTCGCACCAACTCCTGACGGTATCCATCGCGCCGACCTCGATGAGGATATCTACGCAGAGACCTATGCCGAGGAAGAACATAATCATCTGCATCACTTCGTATTGGAGGCTGCGATTTGTGCGGGCTGTGAGGGGCTGGTCGCTGAGTATGCGCTTGCGGTTGATGACCTCATTCACCACCCAAAGCACGCCAAGGACGCAAAGGGCGCCAAGGAAAGGCGGCAGGCTGGTGAGCCTGTAGAAGGTGGGGACAAACCATAGGCCGCCTATTCCGAGGAAGAGCATCAGGATTTGCTGCCAGAGTTTCACGTCGGCATCATCGCCTCTGAACATCATCACGCTGCTTCGCTTCAGGTCGAGGTGCGCGGGAAGTTTCCTGCCGATAAGGTATGTGGGGATGATTGTGGCGAAGAGGGCGGGCAGGACCAGCGCGGCTGTGTAGTTCGTGGGAGTCACGGCTCCGCGTGTCCAAACCAGCAGAGATGTGACGTCGCCAATGACGGTGAAGCAGCCGCCGCAGTTCGTGGCAATCACGATGATGGTGCCCAAGAGCATCCTTTGCCTGTGATTGACAACAAGTTGGTTCATCACCATCAGCATCACGACAGCAGAAGTCAGGTTGTCGAGGTTGGCGCTCAAGCCGAAGCTGCAAAGGGCGAGCATCGTGACGACGACCCAAGTGTTGCGGCTTCGGCAGAGCTTCGTGACGAGGTCGAAGCATCCGTTGTTTGCCAGGACGTCCACTATCGCCATCGTCGTCAGCAGATACATCACGACGCTGGTAAGCTGGGCGATGTGGCTCTCGAATACTTTCTCGTGGATGAACTCGTTGACAGCCTTGATGCTATAGTCCTCGCCGCCAAGGAATTCCTGGAATCCTGCGTCGTGAAGCGTTTCGATATAGTAGGGACCTACGCAGACGTAGAGCACCCAGCCCCAGACCCCGCAGAAGAGCGCCACGGTGGCCTTGTTGATGCGGGTAATGTGTTCGGTGCAGATGAGCAGATAGCCGAGCAACATCAGAGTGACAATAGCAATAGTCATGGCCGTTGTTTTTTATTGAATATTGAATATTGAATAATGAAAGCACAGCGTCCTCTTCAATTTCCAATTCTCAATTTTCAATTGTTTGACGCGCAAAGTTAGTTAAAAATCCTCAAAACAACAAGCAATTCATTGTTATTTCTCGCAAAACATGTAATTTTGTAGTGAAAAATGAACCGACGATAAATAAACGAGACATTATATCAGGACCACGAATTGCACGAATTGCACGAATTCTTATGGCAAGTTGAGTGTGAAGTCAATTCGTGTGATTCGTGCAATTCGTGGTCGAAATAAATCCTAATTACGAACGTCAGATTATGAAGTATATCACAAGTTTTTGCCTCTTATTACTCTTTGTGTTGCCTGTCAAGGCGCAGAAAGTTGAGATTTCTGTCGCTGGAAATTGGGCGGAGATACCTGTCCAGCAGACTCAGAGCGAGTTGAAGCCGGGCTGGAAGATTGTGGATTATCAGATGAAGGGCAAGCTGACGCACTATCTTTCGGGCGGTCACGCCTCGCAATTGGCCGAGGGAAACCGGCCTGTTTTTCGTGTGACACCGGGCGAAAAAGAAGTACTCGTCGATTATGTCCTCGTCCGCCTGAAAGCCTCGAAATACTATCGGAAAATGTTCAAGCCGTTGCTGATTGAGTGCAATTATACGCGACTGGAACCCAGTTATTTCGACATAAAGGCCGAAAGCGACAGTTTCATCTGCCAACCTAAGCAGCCGCTCGCCCCGGGAGAATACATTCTGGCATATCTTTTGCAGAGTCCAATCGGCGAACTTCAAGACCTCCTCGTCTATCCATTCTGCGTAGGAAAAGAGTAGTCAGTCAGTCAAGTCGTTCAACTTGACACGTCAAAATGCCCAACTTGACACGTCAAAATGCTCAACATGACACGTCATAATTGCTAACTACACACGTGAACTTTTCCCTCTTCACTTTAGGCGGGCATTATCTTATTATAGACTTATGCTATCCCTAAATTGATAAAGTAGGCAATTTAACCTAAAAAATTAGACTGATTGTTTCGTAATGTGGAAACAAATCATTACCTTTGCATCGAGATTATAAGAATTAAGTCTTATGCATAGGAACTGTCCCAAGGTCGTTTACATGGAGGAAGCTCTCACCTTTATCGAGAGCTTGCCAAGGGCGGCAGGTGATAAATTGCTCGAAATAGTTCACCGAGTTGAGCGAGGCGAGCGTAATGCTCAACTGTTCAAAAAGCTTGTTGGGAGCGAGATATGGGAGTTTCGAGCCCTCTCCGACAGGATGGCATACAGATTGTTTGCCTTTTGGGATACAGAAGAGGAAACGTTGGTGATTGCCACTCACGGCATTATCAAGAAGACACAAAAGACACCTTCGAAGGAGATTGCCAAGGCTGAGAGAATAAGACAAGAGTATTTCAAATCTAAAGCAAGTGAGAAATGAAGCGAGTAGGAAAGTTTAAGATGTACAGTTCGGATGAAGTGCTTGACAAGCATTTCGGCAAAGTGGGAACTCCTCGCCGTGATGAGTTTGAGCGGAGCGTAGCAGTATCGGTTCATGCTTATGAGTTAGGCGAGGCAATTAAAAAGGCAAGATTGCAGCAGAACCTCACCCAAGAGGAGCTGGGTGAGCGCGTCGGTGTGAAGAGAGCACAGATTTCCCGATTGGAGAAGGGTTACAGCATCAGCATTCCCACCATGAGCAGAGTGTTCCAAGCACTTGGTGTGGCCTCCGCATCCCTCGATCTCGGAGCGATTGGTAAAGTATCTCTTTGGTAATACAACATCTTTTGCAAACCAAACAAGCAAGAAATGGAAGTCAACATACCTGAATTAAAACTCCAAGATGCTGCGAGTCAGGGCACAGATGCTTTCTTGAAGGTCGTTCACGATGCCATTCTCGAGGCGATTGGTGGCGAGGTGAATGCGGAGACTTTGCCGCTCTTGAATGGCGAGCAGACGACGCTGTTGGCCTACTTCATCCTGCGGGAAGAGGTGATGGACGGCGGTTTCATCCAGCTCATTCACAATGGCTACGGCCCATTCATCTTCCTCAATCCCTTTGCGAAGGCAATGAGACTGTGGGGTGCTCACGAGTTCAGCAAGCTCGTTTACAAGGGCAGGAAACTCTTCGAACTGCACGAAAAAGCTCTCACAGCCGATTGTAGCGACGAGGAATTCATGGCTCTCTTCGAGAAGTATCCTGAATTCGACGACCTCGACGACGAGTTCATCGAGATGGAGGAAGAGGTGACGGACCTCATCGCTCACTATGTCGATGAGCATCTCGAGCAGTTTTGCTCAATTCATAATTCATAATTCATAGTTCACAATTGCTTGGGCGGTAGCAAATTCTTCACTTTTCATTCTTCATCCTTCACTTTATATATATGGCAAAGACGCTGATTCCCAACAAGGGTAAAGACATAAACATCAAGAACAAACGAGCAGAGTTCGACTATCTGCTTATGGATAAGTACACGGCAGGTATCGTTCTGACGGGCACTGAGATAAAGAGCATCCGCAAGGGCAAAGCGAGCCTGGTGGATACTTATTGCTACGTGATAGGCGGCGAGGTGTGGGTCAAGAACATGTATATCGCGCACTATGAGCAAGGTTCCTACAACAACCACATGGAGCGGCGCGACCGCAAGCTCCTGCTCAACCGCAAAGAGATTCGCAAGATACAGCAGGCGGTCAAGTCGCCAGGCTTCAGCATCGTGCCGACACTCCTGTTTGTCGATGAGAAAGGACTTGCCAAACTCGACATCCACATAGCCCGAGGCAAGAAAGAATACGACAAGCGCGAGACACTCAAAGAGAAAGAGGACCGCCGCAACATTGACCGGCAATTCAAGAAGAACTATTAGAGTCAGGTTTCCTCATTAACTCCCATAATTCCCATAACTCCCATAATTCCCATAAAACTGATTTGATGCGCGACCGTTACAAACAGATAAGGAACGGAGATGAGCTGGCAGAATTGCTTGCTCAACCAGAAGAAGAGCTGAGGCGAATAGCCTTTCAGAATGTTGACCTCACGACGCTCTCGGAGCTCGCACTCGCTCATGTTTACCGCGAATGCCTTTTCCTGAGCTGTCGTTTGCCGATGGGACTGAAGCGTCAGTCAAGGGATTGCCTCTTCCTGCCCAATATGGGCGAGGAGTTTGGCTTTCCCAATCACCTCTATTCGCCTGAGGAACTCTATGATGGATTCAATCCCGATGAGCCCGATAGCTATGAGAAATGCTACGACGGGCGCGTCTATCGGCATTTCCTCAAGAAAGGAAAATATGCGACCGACATTAAGGAGACGCTGGCGCGAACCTTGCACGACCACTCCATAAGCGATTGTCTGCAGGACTTCCTCTCGCGTTTCGACGAGCATAAACGCGTGGGAGTGATGGGCGGACACGGACTTTCGCGTCTTGATATCGCTTATAAACAAGTGGTTCTACTGAGCAAACGACTTGCCGAATTGGGTTTCCTGATGATTTCTGGCGGCGGGCCTGGGGCGATGGAAGCAACACATTTGGGTGCTTGGATGGCAGGCAGAAGCGAAGAAGAACTGCAGGAAGCGTTCTCCATTATGAGCGTCGCACCTCTATACACAGATAAACTCTGGCTCTCAACCGCGTGGGAAGTGCACAATCGCTTCCCCAACCTTGGCTACGAGAGCCTTGGCATCCCCACTTGGCTCTATGGCCACGAGCCCTCCACACCGCTTGCCACGCACATCGCAAAGTATTTCGACAACAGTATTCGCGAGGATGGAATCCTCACGATATCAAAGGGCGGCGTCATTTACACGCCCGGCTCGGCCGGCACCTTGCAGGAAATCTTCCAGGAAGCCGTGCAGAACCATTACCTCACCTTTGGTTACGCATCCCCGATGATCTTTATGGGAAAGAAGTATTGGACAGAGGAAGTGCCCGTTTGGCCATTAATAATGCACCTTGTAGACACGGGAAGATACAAGAACCTTATCCTTTGCCTGACGGACGAGGTAGGTGATGCGGAGCAAGTCTTGCAAGGAAAATAAAAGGGCGCACTGGTGATGTGATGAAACTCCGAAAAACAGGTTTTGAGGGTTCGCTGCCTTTGTAATCCATCTAACCATAATGGGATGGCACGCCATTAGCATACGAAACATTTCTCGGTAATAAAATGTAAATTGATGAGTATCCCGATCTAACCAGTACGCCCGTATGATGTCTGCGTCTTAACCACTGTAAGACCATTTCGGACTTCAATGATAATGCAAATTTAGACGTTTTTGTCTTATTATGCAAACATTTTAACAATTTTCTTTCTCTTAGTTTGTCATTTTCTTTATTTCTTCTTAATTTTGTTAAGAAAAACGCAGAAAAAGCACTTATGACTCTTAATTTTTCGATAGAATACAGGACAGAGTGGGGACAAAATGTGGAGGTCGAGCTTTGCTTCCTCTCTTCTGAGGGCAAAACGCACTGGCAGCGCATCCCTCTCGAAACAGATGACGGCCTGATTTGGAAAGGTTTATACATGCTGAAAGCAAGGAGCAGACAGTTCCGATATACGTATATAATAACGTCTTCTTCCAAATCCACACCCGAAGGAGACGGGATTGTGCGCCGAGAATGGGATGTCGTGCCCCGGATTTTCCCTGCCGACGATGCCCGCACCTACTTCTTCATCGACCATTGGCGCGATGTGCCGGAGGCGTCTTATTGCTATACGGATGCCTTCAAGGTAGCGAACGGACTCGACAGGATACCGTTTGCCTCGGTGGCGCTCTTCCCTCGGACGTTCCTTTTCCGCATTCAGGCGCCTCAAATCGCACAGGGAGAACGGGTCGCGCTTATTGGCGACCAGCCTGCCCTGGGCAATTGGGATGTGGAGCGAGCCCTGCCGATGATTCCATCCAACAACGGCGAGTGGCTCCTGTCCATCAGCGGCGATGGCCTTCGCCTCCCGTTCCAATATAAATATATAATGGTAAAGACCCCCCAACCCCCTTTAGGGGGAGAAACTGCCAAAGTTCGCTGGGAGGAAGGCCCCAATAGGCAGAGTCCTCAGCTCCCCCTTAAGGGGGATGGGGGGACTTGTGTCGTGGCCCTTTCCGACGGCCAGATCCGTCTCGAAGCACCGCATTGGAAGGTCGCCGGCCTTGTTGTCCCGCTCTTTTCTCTCAGGTCGGAAGGCAGCCAGGGGGTAGGGGACTTCGGCGACCTCAAACAGATGGCCGACTGGGCTGCCTCGGTGGGAATGCACGCCATTCAGCTTCTCCCCATCTATGATACGATTCAAGAAGGCAAGGAAACCGACAGTTATCCCTACAATGCTATCAGCGTACACGCCCTTCATCCCATTTATATCGACCTCCGCCAGCTGCCTCTCCGGGACAAAGAAAAGCTTGCGTCCTTCCGGGAGCGCTGGCAAAAGCTGAATGCCCTCCCGGCTCTCGACTATGTGGAGGTCATTAAGATGAAGCAGGAATACTTGCATCTTCTCTATGAAGAAGAGTGTCAGTCTCCAATTTTCAATTTTCAATTATCAATTTTCAATAAACAAAATGCCGAGTGGCTGCAGCCGTATTGTGTCTTCTGCCATTTGCGCGACACTTACGGCACACCTCAGTTCTCGAAGTGGAAGAAGCTATCCAGCTACAATCGAAGTGCCGTGACGAAGTACATCGACAGTCATTCCGCAGAAGTCGGCTACTATGCTTTCGTGCAGTATCTCTTGCACAAGCAGCTTTCGGAAGCAGCCGAGTATGCTCACAGCCGCAGAGTCTTCCTCAAGGGCGACTTGCCGATTGGCGTCAGTCCCTGCAGCGTCGAGGCTTGGCACGAGCCGCACCTCTTCCACATGGACATGTCGGCAGGTGCTCCGCCTGATGATTTCTCTCGGACTGGGCAGAATTGGGGCTTCCCGACCTACGACTGGGAACGAATGGCGGCAGATGGCTACCTCTGGTGGAAGCAGCGTCTCGGCGGCATGGCTCAGTACTTCAGCGCCTACCGCATTGACCACATCCTCGGTTTCTTCCGCATCTGGCAGATACCAAAAGGCAGTCCGACGGCCCTTCTCGGACAATTCTCGCCCGCTCTCCCCATGAGTGTCGGGGAGATAGAATCCTATGGAATGCCCCTCGTGCCCGAACTGTTCGTGGCAGATGCCAGGCAGCCCGAGCTTTACCATCCGCGTATCGGAGTCATCGGGGAGAGTGTCTGGCGCTCGCTTCCCAAGTATGAGCAGGACGCGTTTATCCGTCTCTACGAGGACTTCTACTTCCGCAGGCACAATGATTTCTGGGCGTCGCAGGCCATGAAAAAGCTGCCGGCGCTCATCGACGCCAGCAACATGCTGGTTTGCGGCGAGGACCTCGGCATGGTGCCTGCTTGCGTGGGGCCCGTCATGAAGCAACTGGGCATCCTCAGCCTCGAGATACAGGCCATGCCGAAGGCTTATGGAGTGCCCTTCGCCAAACTTCATGAGAACCCTTATCGAAGCGTCGACACCATCTTCACGCACGATATGCCGACCCTCCGGCTCTGGTGGAAGGAGAATCCGGAACGCACCCTATTATATTATAATAATGTATTGGAGCACGACGGCAAAGCGCCGGAGGAGCCCTCGGGATGGCTCTGCGAGGAGATTGTGGCGCATCACCTCAACTCGCCCTCCATGCTCTGCCTCATCAGCCTGCAGGATTGGCTTTCGATTGACGAGGGTCTGAGGAACCCGAATCTCGAGGCGGAACGCATCAACGTACCTGCCAACCCGAAGAACTATTGGTGCTACAGGATGCATCTCCCCATCTCGACACTCCAGGAGGCAAAGGCTCTGAACGAGCGTCTGAGGCGGCTCATCGAGCGCTCCGAAAGGGCATGAAGTCCAAGTTGACACGCCGTAAGACTCCTCCCGACACTTCGCGTCGCTCAACTTGACACGTCGGATAGTTTGCAAGTACATGTAGTTGCAATTGCAAGTTCATGTACTTGCAATTGCTGATACGCGATAAAGCAAACAACTATGCGTGCTAAGTCGGGCTTATGGGCGTGTCAAGTCGGGCTACTATGTGTGCTAAGTCGGGCTTGTCAGGCTTTCGTCTTTTACCTTATCCCGCGTTCGTTCAGGGCTCTAATGTAGCGGCGGGCGTTCGCGTAGTGCTCCGAAAGCGTCCGCGCAAAATTGTGCGTGCCCGAGAAGTCCTCTTTCGCACACATATACAGATACGGATGCTCCACAGGGTTCAACACGGCATCAAGGCCAGCGATGGTGGGGATGCGGATAGGTCCTGGCGGCAGGCCGTAGATGCGATACGTGTTGTAGGGACTCTCGGTCAGCAGGTGCTTGCCCAGGATGCGGCGAAGCGTGAAGTCACCTGTCGCGAACTTCACCGTCGGGTCGGCCTGCAACTTCATCCCCAGACGCAGACGATTGAGGTAGAGACCCGCAATCATCGGCTTCTCCCCATTGTTCGCCGTCTCCTCATCGACGATGCTCGCCAGCGTCGCAACCTCTTCGCGAGTCAGACCGACTGCCTCTGCCTTAGCCTTCCTGTCAGCCGTCCAGAAGTGGTCGTTCTCGCGCTCCATGCGCTCCACAAGCTTGTCCACCGAGATGTCCCAATAGACCTCGTAAGTGTTCGGAATGAAGAGGGCAGGGATGGTGGCAGTCGTGTAGCCGTGCGTCTCGCAGTAAGAGCTGTCAGTCAGCGCCCCGGCAATCTCCGCGGAATCAACCATCAGGCTCTGCGAAAGCGCAGAAGCCAGCCTGTCCATCGTGCGGGAATTCGGGATGACAAGGTTCATCGGCTCCTGCGTGCCGTTCCTCAGCAAGCGGAACAACTGCAGGCAAGTCATCTCTTTCGTGGCACGATAGCGACCCGTATGAGGATGGAAACTCATCACCTTGCTGTATAAATCCCAGCGCCAACCAAGTTCGGACTTCGCCTTGACGCTATCCATCGAGTCGTCTCGGTCAATGAAAATCAATCTGCCTTCAGCCTCATCTCCGCTTGGCGCCTTTGCCGACACAGAATAGAACACGAAGAAAGTAACCCCTGCCACCAGGACTGCCAGCCCCGAAATGAGCCAAATAAACCTCTTATTCATCGTCTTTAATGCTTATTTGGGTGCAAAAATACACATTTTCTCACATAAAACAAACAATTTTGAATTTTGAATTTTGAATTTTGAATAATATGTTGTACCTTTGCACCCGCGTTTCGCCACTATGGCTCAGTTGGTAGAGCAACGCATTCGTAATGCGTGGGTCCGGGGTTCGAGTCCCCGTAGTGGCTCAGAAAAAGCATCAAGAGAGCAATCTTATCCTTTATTAACGGAAGATTGCTCTCTTTCTTTTTATCCCTCGATTCAATCATTCATTACATTTTAATTATTCAAGTTTCGGGAGTTAATGAAGTTAAAGAAGTTATAGAAGTTAAAGGACGATACCATATTAATTCATAATTCATAATTCTTAATTCTTAATTCAGCGCGGTAGCAAATTCTTCATTCTTCATTCTACACTCTTCATTCCTTTTGCCCGGATTTGGCTGCAAAAAGCTATTGTCCTTTAACTTCCCCCAAGCGAGCAAAGCGAGCTAACTTCATTAACTTCTTTAACTTCCATAAAAATCATAACATCAGAAACTTCAGTTAATTATATATTAATTACACGATGTTTATAATTAATTACACGGTATTATGAAGAAATAAACAGATAAAACTATGTCTATTCGAGCAGTCTTAAAGAAAAAATCCGTATCTTTGTCACCAGTTAACTTAGCATTAGCAACTGATATTATGAAAAACATACGTTCATCCTTGTCAAAACTCATTTGTGGATTGCTTATCTTCACCACAGGAATCTGTTCGGCGCAGACCGTGCCTAATTTCGTGATGCCTCAGGCTGAGGAAGCGTTTATGCGCTACCTCAACTGGAAAGGCGGTGAGGAAACGCTTGTTTTCCCAATTCTCACGGATGTGCACACCGGATGGTATAGCGACCGAGGTGAAGCCTACAGACACCTCGGCTATATGGCAGCTACAGACCGGCTCTTCGGGTACGACTTCATGGCTAATCTTGGAGATATCGGTTTGAATGGAGGAGACGCCCGCAAGTCTTCGGAAGCCGCAGACAAGGTTGTCATGCAGACTCGCCAGCAGATGGGATTGTTCCCAGGCGTATGGATTTACACACCAGGCAACCACGATTGGGACGGAGGAGCCGGACGGCACTACTCAAGCCAGTTCCTTTCGGACGCTTTCCAAAAGCCAAGCGAGCGATATTCCAACGGCAACCTGCATATCGCAGAAGGCAAGGCTTACGGCTACTATGACCTGCCCGAAAAGCACGTCCGCATCATCTTCCTGAACAGCCAGGGGACAGAGACACTTGGCGAGAACTACTACACCTTCGCAGGCGAGCAGCTGGAGTGGCTGATTGGTGTATTGAAGAGTACAAGCAAAGGTACAGATATCTTGACATTCTCTCACTACATGCCCCATCCCATAGGGCGCTGGATGAGTGTGAAGGATGCCAAGCGGCCAACATGCGAAGTGCTTTGCCATTTGCTTGCCGACTTCGTGAATCGCCGAAAAGGCGGCGAGTTGGGATTGGAATGGAACTTCAAGCGCAGCAAGGGCCGACTTGTAGGCCTCCTGTGCGGCGACACCCATTGCAATCGGCATATCAAAGATGATGGCGTGAACTACTACATCACTCAGGGCCTTGGCTTTGTGGACCCTGCTCAGATGCTTCCCGGTCAGACACATGCCAACTACGACCTTACTGCCTCCCTGTGTTTCGATGTGATAGCCTTGAAACTGAAAAGCAAGCAGGTGCATTCCTTCCGAGTGGGAGCAGGAGGCAAGGATTACGATTTGGAGTTCACGTACTAATTTTCATGGCAACACTTAACTCCCATGAGCGTAGCGAGTTTACTTCCATTTTTTTACTTCCATTTTTACTTCCGAAAGTTGAATAAGGTAATATGGAAATCGTAAACCTTCTGGACTTTGCCCGTCGTGAGCAGCTGCGTGACTGGCTGATGGTCAATCATGCCACGTCAAAAGAAGCTTGGATTACCATCAATCGCAGCAAACAACCTCGTGAAGATGCCATACCTTATGTTGATATGGTAGAAGAACTCCTTTGTTTCGGTTGGATTGATTCTACCGTCAAGCGGCTTCCCGATGGACGTAATGCCCAACGCATTTCGCCAAGACGCAAAGGAAGTCATTGGACGAAGCTTAACATAGAACGCTGCGCCAATTTGTCAGCAAAAGGATTGATGACAGAAGCCGGACTTCGTGCAATGCCACAAGAATCAAAGGTGATTTCGTGAAAACTTCTTCTGGTCAAGTGCATCAGAAATGATGCCCTGGGCTCTCTTTCCTTTTACCCCTCAATCCAATACATTTTGGCAATAACGCTGAAATGTCTTTTATCTGCATGCTGACATCATTTATTTGACAATAGTTCAAAAAAACATCGAAAATTGTTTTACTATATTCTATAATTTGCTAATTTAGCAGCCAAAAACGATAGTTGTGGTAAACAATATTCCTAATCAAGACTTTGAACGACTAAATAAGAATAGAAATATATGAGATGAAAAAAGCCCCTCCAGAGGAGAGGCAGTAGGAATTCATCCTTCGGCATATAGCCTTATTGTGATAAGATGATGAATGAATTATCCGATGCAAAGGTATGAGTTTTTGGTGAAATGACAAAACAAATTGATAAGAAAATGAACAAAAAACGTATTTTAGGACTTGACACTGGCACGAACAGTCTTGGTTGGGCCGTAGTAGACCAGGAAGAGAATGGTCAGTATACGCTTGTAGACAAAGGCGTCGTCATCTTCCAGGAAGGTGTAAAAATAGAGCAGAATGGAACAGATTCGAGCAAAGCCGCCGATAGGACGAAGCATCGCGCCCTTCGCAGGCAGTATTTCCGCAGGCGTCTGCGCAAGATTGAGGTCTTGAAAGTCCTGATGAAATACGGCCTTTGCCCAGCCTTGACCGAAGAGGATTTGAAGTTGTGGAAGCAGCACAAGATTTATCCTAAGAAAGATGAGTTCATGCTTTGGCAGCGCACGAACGACAATGAAGATGCCAACCCCTACCATTGTCGCTATTCGTGTCTCCGCGAATCGCTCGACCTACAGAAGCAGCAGGACAGATACACCCTCGGGCGTGCCCTGTATCACATGGCTCAACGCCGAGGTTTCCTCAGCAACCGCTTGGATGAAAGCGAGGAGAAGGAGAGCGGAGCCGTGAAGAGCAGCATTGCCGACCTCAACAAGGAGATGGAGGCGAACGGCTGCCAGTATCTGGGTGAGTTCTTCTATAAATTATATAAGGAACGCGCGAACACCATACGCATCCGCACGCGCTATACCGACCGCGAGCAGCACTACAAGAAAGAGTTCTTCGCCATTTGCGAGAAGCAGCATCTGCCCGAGGCTATGGTGGCCGACCTGACACGCGCCCTCTATTTCCAGCGTCCCCTGAAGAGCCAGCGGCAGAATGTGGGCAAATGCACGTTCGAGAAAGGCAAACCGCGCGTCAGCGACTCCCATCCAATGTATGAAGAGTTCCGTATGCTCTCGTTCCTGAACAATGTGAAGGTGCAAGGCCCGAACGATGACGAAATGCGTCCGCTCAACGCGGAGGAACTGCAGAAAATAGATTCGCTCTTTTACAGGAAGACTAAACCCAACTTCGACTTCGAAGACATCGCCAAGAAGATTGCGGGCAAGGGCAAATATCAGTGGAAGGACGACAAGCAGGCCGACTTGCCCTACAAGTTCAACTACCGCATGAGCCAGGGCGTGCCCGGTTGCCCCACCATCGCGCAACTGAAGGAAATCTTCGGCGAGGACTGGAAGAACGGCATTGCCGAGACCTACCTGCAGAACACCAAGAAGGACGGCACAAAGAAGAGCCTCGACGAAATGGTAAATGATATTTGGAATGTGCTCTTCTTCTTCGACAGCAAAGACAAGGTAAAGGAATTCGGCATCAAGCATCTGCAATTGGATGAAGAAAAAGCCGAGAAGTTCTCAAAGATACGCCTGAGCCGAGGCTATGCCTCCCTCTCCCTGAAAGCCATCCGCAACATCCTGCCTTTCCTGGAGATGGGAATGATATATACCGATGCAGTCTTCTTCGCAAAAGTGCCAGCCATCGTCGGTCAGAGCCTATGGCGGGAACGACAGAGCGAGATAAGGGAAGACCTCTCCTATGCCATCCGGATGGCGATGAAAGAGAAGCGTCGCATAGACGAAGCCGTGAAGGACTATCTGCAGGACAACTTCGACTTGAAGCCTGGAGCAGCAGAAATGCTCTACCATCCCTCAATGATAGAGACCTATCCCGATGCCAAGCCGAACAAAGATGGCGTCGTCTTGCTTGGCAGCCCACGCACGAATGCCGTGAAGAATCCCATGGCAATGCGTTCGCTCCACGAAGTGCGCAAGGTCGTCAACACCCTCATCAAAGAAGGTAAGATAGGACCGGACACAGAGGTGCACATCGAATATGCTCGTGCCCTGAACAACGCCAACATGCGTGCCGCCATCAACGAATGGCAGCGCGAGCATGACAGAAAGCACAAACAGTACGCCGACGAAATCCGCCGCCTCTACAAGGAAGCAACGGGCAAAGACATCGAACCGACGGAAACCGACATCCTCAAGTTCCAACTTTGGGAAGAGCAAGACCACATCTGCCTCTATACAGGCGACAAGATTGGCATTGCCGACTTCGTTGGGGCAGGCCCGAAGTTCGACATCGAGCACACCATCCCGCAAAGCGTGGGTGGCGACAGCACGCAGATGAACCTGACGCTCTGCAACAACCAGTTCAACCGCTTTGTCAAGAAAGCAAAAATTCCGACGGAACTCGCCGAGTACGAGGAAATCATGGCACGAATAGAGCCTTGGAAAGAGCGCATCGACGACCTGACGAAGCAGATAGACCGCATCAGCACGCGCGGCATTTGGGATAAGGCCACGAAGGATAAACAAATCCGAAAGAAGAACAAGTTGAAGATAGAGCGCGACTATTGGCAAGGTAAATACAAGCGGTTCACGATGACTGAAGTTCCCGAAGGCTTCGCTCTCCGCCAAGGCGCTGGCATCGGTCTGATTTCCAAGTATGCCGCCCTTTATTTGAAGAGTTATTTCCACGACACACTACATCCCGAACGTCGCCAGGTCTACAGCATCAAGGGAACCGTCACCGCCGAGTTCCGAAAGATGTGGGGCATACAGGAAGAGTACGAGAAGAAGTCGCGCGACAGCCATACCCACCATTGCATCGACGCCATCGTCATCGCCTGCATCGGCAAGAACGAGTTCAATATGATGGGCAAGTACCATCGCGATATGTTTGATTTTAGTGAAGGTAATGGACCAAAGCCCCAATTCGAAAAGCCTTGGCCCACCTTCACACAAGACCTCAAGCAAATCTCTGAGGAACTTCTTGTCGTGCACGACACGCCCGATAATATGCCGAAGAAGGCTTCGCGAATGATAGAGGTGAACGGCAGGAAGGTCGTGGCTCGTGGCGATTGCGCTCGTGGCAGTCTGCATCAGGATACCTATTACGGCGCAATCGAGAGGGACGGCGACATCAAGTATGTGGTGCGCAAATCGCTAAGCGCCATGAAGGAAAGCGATGTGGAAAACATCGTGGACGATGTCGTAAAGGCAAAGGTGAAGCAGGCGATAGCAGAAAAAGGTTTCAAGGATGCTATGGCTGGAGACATTTATATGAACGAGGCGCGCGGCATCCTCATCAAGAAAGTGCGTTGCTATACGCCTTCCGTTACCCAGCCCCTCGACATCCGCCGCCATCGCGATGTGAGTAGGAAAGACTACAAACAGCCGTATCATGTTGCCAACGACGAGAACTACATGATGGCAATCTATGAAGGCGGCAAGATGCAGATGATAACCGCGCTCGACGCAGCCAAGTTCTACAAGAGAAGTGCAGACAGGAACGATTATCCAACAATTGCACCTGAGGAATATAAAGGAAAGAAACTCAAGTATCTTGTTCGGAAAGGCACACAGATTCTAATGTTAGAGAAGGATGAAGAATCCATCTCAACAGCAAACCCCAAAGAACTGTTTAAGAGGCTCTTTACAATTATGGTGTTAGAAAAAGATGGCAGGCTAATGCTTAAGCATAGTTCGGAGGCACGGCCTGCTACAGAAGTGAAGAAACTCTTAACATACAATCCTTTTATGCTGAAAGATGATACACGTTCAATTCTGCGTGTTAGTTTGTCAAAGCTCAATTTTCTCGTTGAAGGATATGACTTTACGATAACGCCTCTTGGAGAAATAAAACTGAAACATTGATATGCTTAAGCAGACATTGGTGTTTACCAATCCTTTTCGGCTGTCCACGAAGAACGCACAACTTGTGATTGCTTCAAAGGATATGCCTGATGAGTCGCGAACCATCCCCATAGAAGATATAGGTGTAGTGATTATAGAAGATCAGCAGATTTCTATTACCATACCTCTATTGAACGAGTTGGTCGATGCTGGTGTCGCTGTCATTCTGTGCGATAGAAAGGGAATGCCTCACGCTATGCTTCAGAATATGGACGGAAACAACCTTCAAGGCGAATTCCTTCGCAACCAGATAGAGGTTGGCGAAGTGCTTCGCAAACAATTGTGGAAACAAATCGTCGAGGCAAAGATAAAGAACCAGTCGGCCTTGTTGGAAAAGCAACATGGCAATGGCTCTATTTTGAAGCCATTCTATATGAATGTGAAGAGTGGCGATAGCGATAACAGAGAAGGAATTGCTGCTCGGCTGTATTGGGGAGCACTGTATGGGAATGACTTCGTCCGCGATAGAGAACAAGAAGGCATCAACGCATTGTTGAATTATGGTTATGCTGTGCTTCGTGCAGCAACAGCCCGGGCGTTAGTCTCGGCAGGATTGACCCCATCGCTCGGCATTTTCCATCATAACAGAAGTAATGCATTTCCTCTTGCAGATGACCTAATGGAACCCTATCGCCCCTTTGTCGATGAAGTCGTATATCATCTGTGCGAGGAGGGGGAACTGGAGATAAACAAAGAAACTAAGGCAAAACTTCTTGGAATACTGACATGTGACACTTTCTTCCATAAAGTGACAAGACCCTTGCAAATAGGCTTGTCAATAACAATGGCATCATTGGCAAAGTGCTATGCAGGAAAACAAAAGAACCTTTCGCTACCCATGCTGAAATGAGTGAAGTCCGTTTAAACGCATATAAGATAATGTGGCTTATAGCTATGTTCGATTTACCTACAAAGACAAAGAGGGAACGGCACGACTATGCCGTCTTTCGGAAAAGTCTGGAAAAGGATGGCTTTGTCATGCATCAGTATAGTGTGTATTGTCGTTTCTGCGCATCATTAGAGGCGAGGGATGTGCATGTAAGGCGAGTGAAATCCTTTATGCCTGGCAAAGGCAGATTAAGTATAATAACAATCACAGACAAGCAATACTCAGGAATAATAAACATTTGGGGAGAAATAGAACAAAAAGTACAGAAAAGACCAGTTCAATTAGAATTTTTTTAATAACTTTGCAGTCGATAAGATACTCATCATTCCACTTCTTATAGGTAAAAAAGTGTTCTATTGTTCTAATATCAAATAGAATACATCATATAGGTTGTGGTTTGATGATGAAATGAGATAAGAAACAACAGGTAAGCGTGGAAAACCCAAAGCATTCTTGTTGTGGTTTGATGATGAAATGAGATAAGAAACAACGACCATGTGCGAAACATGGAGAAGGCACAAGTTGTGGTTTGATGATGAAATGAGATAAGAAACAACACCCCAACGAGTAAGCCCCACACCGCCACCGTTGTGGTTTGATGATGAAATGAGATAAGAAACAACTATATAAGTTTGTCCTGCAGCCAGGCTCCGTTGTGGTTTGATGATGAAATGAGATAAGAAACAACGGTCTGAGTTTATTCCTTCCGACGTCATTGTTGTGGTTTGATGATGAAATGAGATAAGAAACAACGGCAACCCCTTTGCCCACCCTACAAACCCAGTTGTGGTTTGATGATGAAATGAGATAAGAAACAACTCTATGCTGGCGGTAAGGAAATGCCCGATGGTTGTGGTTTGATGATGAAATGAGATAAGAAACAACCCGCGACCTGCAAGCACTTTCGTGGAGCGGTTGTGGTTTGATGATGAAATGAGATAAGAAACAACTTTCAAACGCATACTTAAGCCAAGACGAGTGTTGTGGTTTGATGATGAAATGAGATAAGAAACAACGCGCGGCGTCTGCGTAGCTAACGATTCAAGGTTGTGGTTTGATGATGAAATGAGATAAGAAACAACGCTTGGCGATGGGGACGCGTTTCTTTTTGCGTTGTGGTTTGATGATGAAATGAGATAAGAAACAATTCGATGTGAAGAATATCTGCAGCTTCTGTGGTTGTGGTTTGATGATGAAATGAGATAAGAAACAACAAGAGCCTATAACGATAGACTGGATTGGGTGTTGTGGTTTGATGATGAAATGAGATAAGAAACAACACGGAAGCCAGATGACCTACAACGAGTTCGTTGTGGTTTGATGATGAAATGAGATAAGAAACAACCAATTACGCGCTGTTGTCGCTTCGCAGGCTGTTGTGGTTTGATGATGAAATGAGATAAGAAACAACATCTTTTAAAATATACTTTGTAACATATTTGTTGTGGTTTGATGATGAAATGAGATAAGAAACAACGAATAGACACCTTTATTCATAGTCTCTTTGTTGTGGTTTGATGATGAAATGAGATAAGAAACAACGGAAACTCCCATCGGGCTTCATGCTGTTGCGTTGTGGTTTGATGATGAAATGAGATAAGAAACAACGCATGGCTGGAACCTGTCACTATCCTTGGTGTTGTGGTTTGATGATGAAATGAGATAAGAAACAACCGTACACCGATGCTGTCCTGCCAGAAGGCGGTTGTGGTTTGATGATGAAATGAGATAAGAAACAACAGCGCAAGAGCAGCAGACCTCCGTCAGCGTGTTGTGGTTTGATGATGAAATGAGATAAGAAACAACCTGAACAGCCTGAGCAGCGGCACTCTGAGAGTTGTGGTTTGATGATGAAATGAGATAAGAAACAACATTTCCGCTACGAAGGTACGACTTTTTCTAGTTGTGGTTTGATGATGAAATGAGATAAGAAACAACTCAATATTAACACGCTTTCGAAGTTGAGAAGTTGTGGTTTGATGATGAAATGAGATAAGAAACAACTGTTCACGCAGTTCGCCCACCTTGCACGAGTTGTGGTTTGATGATGAAATGAGATAAGAAACAACGAGAGCCGTGTGAGCAGTCGCAGTGTGCAGGTTGTGGTTTGATGATGAAATGAGATAAGAAACAACACCTTTCTCAGAAACACCAGCTTTGCCGGAGTTGTGGTTTGATGATGAAATGAGATAAGAAACAACTCAAGACCGGCAGAAACTAAATCCGCACGGGTTGTGGTTTGATGATGAAATGAGATAACTTTCTGTGTGAGATGAAATACCTGCATAACGATTTCTTTCATTTCCTTGATTTCTGCGGGACATAAATACATACTTCATGGATTTCTATGTTTCGGGAAAAGCATGTTTTTCCCTCTTTTATTTTGCGCTTTGCGAAATAAGTCGTAATTTTGCGCCGCAATTATAATAATATGTAAGAAGTATGAAAACGAAAAACCTTATTCATTTCTGTTTTTTGACCTTTGCCTGCCTGCTTTCCTCCTGCACTGGCAGCTCCGACTACGAAAGCGTGAAAGGCGACCCCATGCAGACGCGTATCTATACGCTCGACAACGGCCTTAAGGTCTATCTCTCTGTTAACAAAGAGGAACCTCGCATTCAGACTTACATCGCTGTGCGTACCGGTTCGAAGAACGACCCTGCCGAGACAACTGGCTTGGCGCACTACCTGGAGCACCTCATGTTCAAGGGCACTAAGCAGTTCGGCACCACTGACCCCGAGGCCGAGGCACCGCTGCTGGACGAGATTGAGCAGCGCTACGAAGAGTACCGCACCATCACCGACGAGGCAACCCGCAAGCAGAAGTACCACGAGATAGACAGCGTCTCGCAGCTCGCAGCCAAGTACTTCATCCCCAACGAGTACGACAAGCTGATGGCCGCCATCGGCAGCCAGGGCTCGAACGCCTTCACCTCGAACGACGTGACTTGCTACATCGAGGACATCCCCTCGAACGAGATAGAGAACTGGGCAAAGGTGCAGGCCGACCGCTTCCAGAACATGGTGATTCGCGGCTTCCACACCGAGCTGGAGGCTGTCTATGAGGAGTACAACATCGGCCTCTCGAACGACGGCAACAAGCAGTACGAGGCGATGCTGGCCAAGCTGTTTCCCACGCATCCCTATGGCACACAGACCACCATCGGCACGCAGCAGCACCTGAAGAATCCCTCCATCACGAACATCAAGAACTACTTCGCAAAGTGGTACGTGCCCAACAACGTGGCCATCTGCATGGCGGGCGACTTCGACCCCGACAAGACACTGGCCATCCTGAAGCAATACTTCGGCGAATGGAAGCCGGGCGAGGACGTCGCCCAACCCACCTTCCCCGAGCTGAAGCCGCTGACGCAGCCTGTTGATACCACCGTCGTAGGCCTTGAGGCAGAGAACGTCTGGCTTGGATGGCGCAGCGAGAAAGCCTCATCCTTGCAGAACGACACGCTGGAACTCGTCAGCGCCGTGCTCTATAACGGCAAGGCTGGCCTCTTGGACATCGACCTGAATCAGGAGATGAAGGTGATGGATGCCGGTGCTTTTGCTGAGCCGATGCTCGACCACGGCCTCTTCCTCTTGGCAGGTCAGCCCAAGGAAGGGCAGTCGCTCGACGAGGTGAAGGAGCTGATTCTTGGCGAGATAAACAAACTGAAATGTGGCGACTTCGATGAGGACCTGTTGCTGTCTGCCTTGAACAACAAGAAGCTGGATGACCTGCGCAGCCTCGACCACAACTCGGCTCGCGTCAGCAAGATGCTCGACGCCTTCATCAACGGCATCGAATGGCAGCAGTTGGTTGGCCAGAAGGACCGCCTCGCAAAGATAACAAAGCAAGAACTCGTGGACTTCGCGAACCGTTTCTTCACCGATGGCTACGTGACAGTCTATAAGCGTCAGGGCGAGGACACCACGCAGAAGAAGATTGACAAGCCCGCCATCACGCCCATTCCCACGAACCGCGACCTCGTCAGCCAGTTCGTGAAGGACATTCAGGAGTCAAAGGTGGCTCCCATCGAGCCCCAGTTCCTCGACTACAAGAAGGACCTCTCGTTCTTCACTACACAGAAAGGCTTGCCCGTCATCTACAAGCAGAACACCGAAAACGGCCTCTTCGAACTGCAGTTCCGCTATGAGTTCGGACAGGAGGACGACAATCGCTACGACGTGGCTGCCAACTACATCGACTACCTCGGCACGGACAAGCTCTCTGCCGCACAAGTCAAGCACCAGTTCTACAAGATGGCCTGCAACTACGCCATCAGCGTGAACTCCGACGCTATCACCATTGGCCTCAGCGGCCTCGCCGAGTATATGCCCGAGGCACTCGCTCTGCTCGAGGACCTGCTCCACAATGCTAAGGTCGATGAGGAAGCTTATCAGCAGATGGTTGGGCTCATCCTGAAGAATCGTCAGGACCAGATGTCGGAGCAGCGCAGCTGTTTTGCCATGTTGGGTGAGTATGCCCTCTATGGCCCGCACAATGCCCAGCGCGACAACATGACCGAGCAGCAGCTTCGCGAGACCAATCCTCAGGAACTGCTCGACCTCCTGAAGAACATTTCCCAATATGAGCACCAGGTTCTCTACTACGGTCCTATTGCTGAGGAGAAACTGGATGGCTGCTTGTCCGACCTGCATCCCACCGAAAAGAATTTGAAGCCCGTACCCGAAGGCAAGCCCTATGAGTTGCAGACGATATCGGAGCCCGAGGTCATCATCGCGCCCTACGACGCCAAGAACATCTATATGCGCATGTTCGTAAACGAAGGCAGGCAGACAAACCTCGACGAGCACGCCACCATCGAACTCTTCAACGAATACTTTGGCGGCGGCATGAACGGCGTCGTCTTCCAGGAGATGCGCGAGGCGCGCGGTCTGGCCTATAATGCCATGGCATACTATCTTACCCCTGCCAAGAAAGGGCAGCCCGAGTTTTTCCTCACCCACATCATCACGCAGAACGACAAGATGATGGACTGCGTCAACCAGTTCCGCGAAATCCTCGACAAGATGCCTGCCAGCGAAGCCGCCTTCCAGATTGCCAAAGATGCCCTGACAAAGCGACTTGCCAGCCAGCGCACCACCAAGTTCGGCGTCATTCGGGCTTATATCAATGACAAGCGACAGGGCTTTGACTTCGACGTGGACAAGAAGATTTACGAAGACCTGCAGAACCTGACCTTGCAGGACATCACCAATTTCGAGCAGGCTAACATCGCAGGCAAGACAGGCCGCTACGTCATCCTTGGCAACGAGAAGGAACTCGATATGGCAAGCCTCGGCCAGATTGCACCAATCCGCCGCATCTCGCTAGAGGAAATCTTCGGCTACTAAAGTCGACTGATTAAACTGCGAATTGCACGAATTGTTCTGTCTGACAACAAAAACGACAGGACAATTCGTGCAATTCGTGTATTCTGTGGTTATTCAAAAGCTTCTCGGCCGAAAGGCACCCCCATTCTTATTTCACCAGCACTTTGTGGCCGTCCTGAATGTAAATGCCCCTTGGCAATTTACCATTTAATGATTTGTGATTTATCATCTGACGGCCTTGCAAGTCGAATACCCTTCCTTCGCTTTCGGAGTGGGGTGGAGCGATGAGGCCCGTGTCGTCGTCCAAGTCCTCGAGAATGAACTCGCCAGGATTGGTCTTGTCGGCATAAATGTAGCTGCCGACGTTCCGCGAGTCGAAGCCCACCAGGCGGCTGTTCTGCCAGCCGCAACGCAGATAGGCATTCCCATCTTCGAGACGTTCGACTTGAATCCATCCGTGCTTGTCCGTCGGACTTGTCGTCGAGGAAATGATTCGCCATGCCGAACTGCTGTCATACGACATGTAGTGCCCGTCGGCTTTCAGCTTAAAGAATGCCGTGAAGCCCTGCACCTTCTCGAAAGTGAAGACGTAGCTCGGGTCGCTCTCATTGAACTGTCCAAGACAGAAATGACCTTCGTTGTTGTTTGTCTTGTAGTGCAGGCAAAGGCCAGATTGCTTTTCGCGAATGCGATAGCGATGCTCTGTATTGATGGCCGAAATCCACCACCAGTTTTTAGGTAACAAGGCTTCAGCCTCGACATAAAGTTCGGCTGCGGAAGCGTACTTCTTATCGTCAACGACGGTACGGACGAGGAACTTCATGTACCGTGCTTCGGGCTTGCTTGGGATGCCGACCGTCTGCTTGTCCGAAGAGTTGCTGAAAGTGCCGCTGGCAGCTGGTTCGCCCCATACATTTGGGTTAGGACTGAAATAGACTTCGTAGCGAAGCACGCGACCGTTGGAACCATCCTTTCGACCTTTGTAGGAGAAGGAAGTGATGCGATAGGTCTGCTTCATGTCAACCACCAGTTCGTGCGGACAATCGGGCGTCGATGGATTGTATTGTGTATGCCAAATCGTGTTCTCGTCATCGTCGATTGCATTTGCTGCTCTCTCGTTGTTGCCTTGCTGACTGTCAACGCTATATATTGTCCATTCGCTTTTGTCGACGAAGAAGCCGTATGCCTTCTCCACTATCATGCTCGGAGCTAAGCCATTGCCTTCCGCATAAGCCCTTAGCAGTCCGCCTCCGCGCATGTCGATGGGCTCGGTATAGGGCTCGTAGTTCTCGCCGTCGAGGCTATAATATATGGTAGTGCCGGCGGGATTGTCGGAGCTGAGAATCGCAAATCCGTGTCCATCATCGCCAAAGCGAACGGGCTGGCAGACGGGCAATCCGAGGCAGCCTCTTTGCGTCAAAATGGTGTCGGAACATGCTTCCGGAATCGGCATAATCATGAAGCAGAAGGGTGTTTGCTCGAGTTTCTTTTCATATTTGTCGAGCACATCGGGTCCGCAACTTGCGTTTCCGAGAGCCCTGTTCCACGCGTCGAGCGATACAACCGTAGTGCGAGGGAATGTGACCTCGTAGGGATGCCCCTTGCGATTCCAGGGAGCCGTGTAGATGTCTTCCGCACGCCAATGGCCCACGGTCGTTGCCATCCCCGACGGATTGGCGAACGTCAGGCCTTTGCCCGACTTGTTGGTTATGGCCAGCCATCTCACATCCTCCTTATTGCCAGTTTCTTGCGGACGAATGTGGTTCGTCCATTGCTCCGTCACGGTACTGTGCCAGATGCCAAGATGGGCGGCATAGTTGCGGTCGCGATAGCTGTCGAACGGTCCTCGGCCCAGCCAAGTAATGTCCTCAAAGGCATAGGGCATCTCGAAGCGGAAGCCGAGCTTCGGCAAAATGGCCCCTTCGATGTTCGGTGTTGTTACGGTACTTACGCTAATCGCCCCATCGGGATAGATGCGGAACTGCTTGCTGGTCGTGAACACGAGCGCTGATGTGCTGGTCTTGTAGGTATCTGTGATTGAGAGTTGGATATATTTATTGTTCTCGTCCTTCTCCACCTCCCAGTCGCCACTCGTCATGGTGAGCGAACGCACGCCCAGGCTTTCCCAATTGCCCTCTTGCGCCTTGTCGTTTTCCGTGGGAATGCGGAACGTGTTGAGCTTGATGGGTTGATTGATGAGGGTCGTGCCTGCGAGGACATATTTCGAGAGCGTTCCGCCCGAGAAAGTCACGGAGAAGTTGGCGCCCTTGACGGTACGAGATGCCCCTGTTCCGCTGATGGAAAGTGTATCAGTGCCGTCGTAATTGTAGGGCAGAGGTGCTGTCGCTTCGCGGATGACGGCTTCCGATGCTGCCACTTCATAGCCGGCTTCGGCCCAAGGCGTTGCTTCGCGGAGAGTCGTGGAGAAGCGAATCGTGTAGCGGGAAGAGGGTTTGAAGGTGATGCCGTCGAAGGGAACCGTAATCGTCGTGCTGTCCCACGGCGCGATGTCCAGGTCGGGGAGCGAGCCGTCGGCAATGCCAATACCATCCTCGCTTATAACATACTGTACATCATATCCGTTGAAATTAATCTGCTGAAGTTTGTTCTTTACCTTGAACTTGCCCTGTTCGGCATCAAGCAGCATGACGTCGAGCGGCTGATAGACGCCCTTCATGTTGAAGCTCTTGGCGGTCGGGGTGCAGTTGGCCAGCACAACTCCGTTGCAGCAGAAGCTGCCGTCGTTCGGGTTGTCGCCAAAGTCGCCGCCATAAGCCCAGTAGTATTGGTTTGCCTTGCCGGGTACGGGCATCTTGAGGCCCTGGTCTTTCCAGTCCCAAACGAACTCGCCCACCATGGCAGGATAGGGTTCGTAGATGTCGCGATAGTAGTCAATCTGGTTGCCCATTGAGTTGCCCATTGCATGTGTGTTCTCGCATTGAATATGAGGGCGTTGGTTCGTCTTGCCCATGCGGCTTTTGCCCGTTGAAAGCATGTTGTCGTAGCTGCCGTACATGGTGCTCGTCACGTCGCTCCATTGGCTGTTCCCCTCGTAGTGAGTGATGCGCGAGGTGTCGAGTGCCTTGATGGCCTGCATGACGCTTTGGAAGTTATTGCCGCCACCGCTCTCGTTGCCGCCGCTCCATCCGAAGATGCAGACGTGGTTGCGAAGGGTGCGGACCTGCCTCTCGTTGCGCTCCACCATTGGCTTGCGGAAGAGTTCAACGCTGCTGAGCCCCATGTTTCCGTGGCATTCCACGTCCGCTTCCGCGAGGACATAAAGGCCGTATTGGTCGCAGAGCTCGTAGAAGTAGGGATTGTTGGGATAGTGGCTCGTGCGGACAGCGTTGACGTTGAGCCGCTTCATCGTCAGGACGTCCCTCAGCATCTCCTCGCGGCTGACGGTGCGACCCGTCTCTTCGCTAAAGTCGTGCCGGTCAACGCCGTGAACCACAAGACGTTTGCCATTGATGAGTAAAGCTCCGTCTGAACGGATTGTGACCGTCCTGAAGCCTATCTTGCAGGCTCGCATATCGACCACCGTGCCTTCGGAATCCAGCAGGCTGAGGGTCAGGTCGTAGAGTTTGGGACGCTCTGCGCTCCAGCATTCCACATCGGAAAACGCGAAGGACTGTTTGATGTTGCCCGATGTTGTAACCGATTTGGTGGTTTCCTTCACCACGTTTGCGCCGTCGCTAATCGTCATTTGCAACTTCATTCCGCTCAGCGACCCGCCTTCGATGCTGGCCTGCAGCTGAGCCTGTCCGGAAGTGCCGTTGGCGGAAAGTTTTGTCGTCTGGAAGAAGAAGTCGCCGATGCGCTTCTCCGGAGCCGACCAAAGGTACACGTCGCGCGTGATGCCCGTCAGCCGCCAATAGTCCTGACACTCTAAGAACGAGCCGCTTGTGAAGCGATAAACCTGTACGGAGACGTTGTTCTCGCCCTCATGGACAAAGTCGGACACGTCGAATTCGCTCGGCAGATAGGAGTCCTCGGCATAGCCCGCGAACTGCCCGTTCACCCAGACATAGTAGCCGTGACCTGCTCCGTTGAAGCGCAGGAAAGTCTTTCTCCCCAGCCAGCCCTCGGGCAGCGTGAAGGTTCGGCGATAGCAACCGACTGGGTTCTTCATCTGTTCGTTGTAGGTGTAATCGCCTGGCCTCGTAGCCATTACGGAGTAGCTGTCGGTGTAGGTGAAGGGGTAGCGCGTGTTGACGTAGAGCGGTTTGTCCCAACTCTTATTGTTGCGCACCCCATACATCTGCCAGGGCATCGGGACAGTAATGTTGTCCCACGAACTGGCGTCAAAGCCGTCAGCATAAAATCCTGCAGGCACTTTGCTTGGCAGGGCGCACCATCGGAACTTCCAGGTGCCGTTGAGGTCGAGGTAGTAGGGCGATTTCGACAAGTCAAGCGAGTGCGCCGCCTCGGCATTGTCGAAGGGGATGCTTAGGTCGTGGCTCTGAATGCGGTTCAGGCTCGTGACGCTTACGTCGTCCCATTCGGTCATCGTTTGCGAGAAGGCACCCAGCGACGCCAGGCAAATCAAAGGTAACAGATACTTCTTCATGACATAAAAATACTTAATTCCGGTGCAAAGATACGAAAAACAATTCATAATTCACAATCCTTAATTCTTATTTTTCAATTTTCATTTTTCATTTTTAATTCTATCAAACGATACCGACAGCGTAGGGTTCAGCGGCGGATAGGCCTTTTTGCGTTACGTTTTTCTTGTTTCGGAGCCGAAGAACTTGCATTCGTTTCGGCAGTTTATTGCGAATGGATAGTGAGGCCAGAGTAAATAAGGAAAAAATAAATGGCCACGATGCTTGCACTATGAACTATTTTTTGTAACTTTGCAAAGCAAATACACTTTTTCATGCAAAACATCAGGAATTTCTGCATCATCGCCCACATCGACCACGGGAAAAGCACCCTGGCAGACCGTCTGCTGGAGTACACGAAGACCATCGCCGTGACCAAGGGGCAGATGCTCGACGATATGGACTTGGAGCAAGAGCGTGGTATCACCATCAAGAGCCACGCCATACAGATGGAGTGGACCCCCTCTAACTCCCCCTTAAAGGGGGAGAAAGCAGGCGAGTCTGCTTCGTCGAGCGATTGCCTCTCCACGAAAGACTCCCTCCCTTTAAGGGAGGGACGGGGTGGGTCTTATATCCTCAACCTCATCGACACTCCGGGACACGTGGACTTCAGCTACGAGGTGAGCCGAAGCATCGCAGCCTGCGAGGGCGCCCTGCTGGTGGTGGATGCTACGCAAGGCGTTCAGGCTCAAACCATCAGCAACCTCTACATGGCCATCGACCACGACCTCGAAATCATCCCCGTCATCAACAAATGCGATATGCCGAATGCGATGCCCGAGGAGGTGGAGGACGAAATTGTGGACCTCATCGGCTGCAAGCGCGAGGAAATCATCCGGGCAAGCGGCAAGACGGGCATGGGCGTGGAGGAGATTCTCAGAGCCGTCGTGGAACGTATTCCCTGTCCCAAAGGCGACGAGAAGGCGCCCCTGCAGGCCCTCATCTTTGACTCCGTCTTCAACTCCTTCCGCGGCATCATCGCTTACTTCAAAATCGTCAACGGCTCTATGCGGAGCGGCGACCAGGTGCAGTTCATCAATACGGGCAAGGAGTACAAGGCCGACGAAATCGGTGTCCTGAAGATGGATATGGTGCCCCGGCAGGTGCTGCATTGCGGCGACGTGGGCTACATCGTTTCGGGCATCAAGACGGCAACCGAGGTGAAGGTGGGCGACACGATTACTACGGTGGAGAACCCTTGCAAGGAAGCCATTTCGGGCTTCGAAGAGGTCAAGCCGATGGTCTTCGCCGGCGTCTATCCCATCGAGACGGAGGACTTCGAGAACCTGCGTGCTTCGCTCGAGAAGCTGCAGCTCAACGATGCCAGTCTCACCTTCCAGCCCGAGAGCTCCGTGGCGCTGGGGTTCGGCTTCCGATGCGGCTTCCTCGGCCTCCTGCACATGGAAATCATTCAGGAGAGGCTCGACCGCGAGTTCAATATGGACGTCATCACCACCGTCCCAAACGTCTCCTACCTCGTTTACGACAAGCAAGGGCAGATGCAGGAGGTGCACAACCCCAGCGGAATGCCCGACCAGACGCTCATCGACCACATCGAGGAGCCATACATCCATGCTTCCGTCATCACGACGGCCAACTACATCGGGCCCATCATGACGCTCTGCCTGGGCAAGCGAGGCGAGCTTCTGAAGCAGGAATACATCAGCGGAAACCGAGTGGAACTGCAATATGCGATGCCTTTGGGCGAGATAGTCATCGACTTCTACGACAAGCTCAAGAGCATCTCGAAGGGCTACGCTTCCTTCGACTATCATCAGGCCGGCTACCGGCCCAGCAAGCTCGTCAAGATGGACATCCTGCTCAACGGAGAACCCGTCGATGCACTCTCCACACTGACGCATTTCGACAACGCCGAGAGCTTTGGCCGCCGAATGTGCGAGAAGCTCAAGGAACTCCTGCCGCGCCAACAGTTCGACATCGCCATACAGGCCGCCATCGGAGCCAAGATTATCGCACGCGAGACGGTGAAGCAGGTGCGCAAGGACGTGCTGGCAAAGTGCTACGGCGGTGACGTGAGCCGTAAGCGCAAACTCCTCGAAAAGCAGAAGAAAGGCAAGAAACGCATGAAGCAGATAGGCAACGTGCAAGTGCCGCAGAAAGCCTTCCTCGCCGTGCTCAAGCTGGACTAAACACAATTCACAATTCACAATTCATAATTTAAGTAATTTACGATTTGACTATTTACGATTTACTATTTATTTACGATTTAGTAATTTAGCTATTTACAGCACGGTAGCAAATTCTTCATAATTCATAGTTGTTAATTCATAATTCACAATTGAGCGCGGTAGCAAATTCTTCATTCTTCATTCTTCACTCTTCATTTATATATTCTTCACTCTTCATTTAAATCTCTTCACCAAAAATGGAAACACGGCTTCACATTGCACGGGAAATTGCCCGCATCTACTGTCCTCTGACGCCAAAAGGCATTGACATGCTGGCAGGCATCCTTATCCCCATGAAGTTCCAGAAAGGCGACACCATTCTGGAGGAAGGGATGGTATGCAGTGCCCTTTATTTCGTCGATAAAGGAATGGTGCGGCAGTATTATTACAAGAATAATAAGGACGTCACGGAGCACTTCTCCTTCGAGGGGCGCATCGTCTTTTGCATCGAAAGCTTCCTCAAGCAGGAACCAAGTCGCCTCATTGTAGAGGCGCTCGAACCCACCGAACTGTTCGCCATCCCATATATCGAGCTCCACAAACTGATGGGGCGCAATCAGGAGATAGAAATGCTCTATCGAAAGATATTGGAGCACGTGGCCATCAGCAGCCAGGAACATGCCGACAGCCAACGCTTCGAGAATGCTGCCGAACGCTATGAGAGGCTGCTCCGTGAGAAACGCGAAATCGTCCTCAGAGCTCCGATGGTGCACATCGCCAGCTTCCTGCAGATGACGCCCGAAACGCTCAGCAGAGTGAGAGGAGCAAGTGCTAACCCGAAATAATCACTATAGTTATGCAAAGAAGCAGAATCCTCAAGGTTAAAGACAAAACCTTTGCAATCAGCATCTCCGAGAGAACGATTAAGAGTCAGATAAGGCGCGTGGCTGAAAAAATCAATCGCGACTACGAAGGCAAAGAGCCAGTCTTCCTCGCTGTCCTCAATGGCTCCTTTATCTTTGCAGCTGACCTCCTTCGGGAGATAAACCTGCCTTGCGAGGTTTCCTTCGTCAAGCTGGCTTCCTACGAAGGCACAAACACGACGGGCAACATCCGCGAGGTGATTGGGCTCAACGTGGACATTACGGGCCGACCGGTCATTATCGTCGAGGACATCGTGGATACGGGTCTCACCATGGCTCACATGCTCGACACCCTCAAAGGACAGAACCCCGAGAGCATCGACATCTGCACGCTATTGCTCAAGCCAAGCAAACTGAAGGTGAAGCTCGACGTGCGCTACTGCTGCAAGCAGATTCCCGACGACTTCGTGGTGGGTTACGGCCTCGACTACGACGGCTTCGGACGAAACACGAAAGACATCTATACGATAATTCAAAATTAATAAATTCAAAATTCAAGATTAATCAATCCATAATTGATAGATTTATAATTCAACATAAACAATGAAGAACATTATCATTTTCGGTGCCCCAGGTTCTGGTAAAGGCACTTACAGCGACGAGATTGTAGAACGTTATGGCATGGGTCACATCAGCACGGGCGACGTGCTTCGTGCCGAAATCAAGAACGGAACAGAGCTTGGCAAGATTGCTCAGGGGTATATCTCGAACGGCCAGCTCATCCCCGACGACCTCATGATTGAGATTCTTGCGAAGACCTACGACGCACAGCCAGCAGGCAAAGGCGTCATCTTCGACGGATTCCCTCGTACGATTGCTCAGGCAGAGGCCCTCAAGAAGATGCTTCAAGAGCGTGGACACGAGCTGGGCATCATGATAGAACTGGTTGTCGAAGAGGACATCCTGATGTTCCGTCTGCTTCGTCGTGCCAAAGAACAAGGACGTGAGGACGACAACGAAGAGACCATCAAGAAGCGCTTCGAGGTTTATCAGAACCAGACTGCTCCCTTGATTGATTGGTTCGAGCGCGAAGGCATCCGCCACACCTTCCGTTGGGCAGACACGCCTAACAAGGAAGACATGATTGCCTCCATCTTCAAGTTCCTCGATAGCGTGAAATGAACCCCTTGTCTCCTTTCAAGGAACAAATGGTAAATGGTAAATGATTAAATGGTAAATGTAAGGTGGCTGAAAGCAACTTCGTAGATTACGTCAAGATATGTTGCCGCTCGGGTAAGGGTGGCCGAGGCTCCATGCACATGCATCGCGCTAAGTATGTTCCCAATGGCGGACCAGATGGCGGCGACGGCGGGCGTGGAGGCCATGTCTATCTGCGAGGGAATCACAACTACTGGACTCTGCTGCATCTTCGCTTCGAGCGTCATGTCTTTGCAGGACATGGAGGCAACGGAGGTCCGAGCGGAAGCACGGGCGCCGATGGCGAGGACCGTTACATTGATGTCCCTTGCGGCACCGTCGTTTATGATGCCGAGACGGGCGAATACCTCTGCGACGTGACCGACGACGGGCAGGTCGTGATGCTCCTCAAGGGCGGTCGGGGCGGCATGGGCAACAAGCACTTCGCGACCTCTACCAATCAGGCTCCGCGCTATGCTCAGCCGGGCGAACCGATGGAGGAGCGAACCGTCATCTTGGAACTCAAGTTGCTTGCTGATGTGGGTCTCGTGGGCTTTCCCAATGCGGGAAAGAGCACGCTGCTCAGTTCCCTGTCGAGTGCGAGGCCGAAGATTGCAGGCTATCCCTTCACGACGATGGAGCCCTCGCTCGGCATCGTGTCCTATCGCGACGGGCAATCCTTCGTGATGGCCGACATTCCGGGCATCATCGAGGGCGCTTCCGAGGGCCGAGGCTTGGGACTTCGCTTCCTTCGTCACATCGAGCGCAACTCCCTCTTGCTCTTCATGGTGCCTGGCGATACGGACGACATCAAGCATGAGTACGAGGTCTTGCTCGGCGAACTGCGCAACTTCAATCCCGAGATGCTCGACAAGCAAAGGGTACTTGCCATCACGAAAAGCGACCTCCTCGACGACGAACTGCAGCAAATGCTTTCGGAGGACTTGCCCGACGACCTGCCGCACGTCTTCATCAGCGCAGTCACGGGCAGCGGTTTGAGCGAACTAAAAGACCTTCTCTGGAAAGCGCTCAACAGCGAGAGCAACAAGATAACGGCCATCACGCAGCAAGAGAGCATTGTCCATCGCAACAAAGACCTCGCCGCCTTCCATCAGGAACTGCTCGACGAGGGCGAAGACGAAGAGATAGAAATCCTGGATGACGACTTCATCGAGGATGTGGAAGAAGAGGAAGAAGAGAACTGGACCCCCTAACCCCCTTTAGGGGGAATAATTATGTCAGAGATGCCAAAATCCCAAAGTAATAAAGGTCTCCCCCTAAAGGGGGATGGGGGGTCTGTTGTTATGTACTCAACACCCTCCTGGGTCACAGCCTTCACGACGGGCAAGGGCTGTGGGGTAGAGGCGCTTGGGCTTCGTCTCGAGGACCTTGCTCTTCCTCGTCAGGTTCACTCGGATAACGTCCTGTGGATGCGGGAAGCTGGGCGCCCTGAAGCAACCGATGCGGTCATCACCGACAAACCAGGCCTCTGTGTTTGCGTGAAGACGGCCGACTGCATCCCAGTCCTTCTTTATGATACAAGGCAGCGAATCGTGGCAGCCGTCCATGCGGGCTGGCGAGGGACTGTCAGTCGCATCGTGCAGAAGACCGTCGAGAAGATACACCCCATCAATCCCCAAGACCTTCATGCCATCATAGGCCCTGGCATTTCGCTCGAGTGGTTCGAGGTCGGCAACGAGGTCTATGAGGCTTTCCGCTCAGCGGGTTTCCCGATGGAAAGGATTGCAAGGAAAGGACTCTCAAAGGGAGGTTTATTGTCCTCCTCCTTTAATGGGGAGTCAGAGAGGGCCTTCATCGACCTTTGGGAAGCAAACAAATGGCTTCTCGAGGAGATGGGCGTAAGCGACATATATATAGAAGGTACGTGCACGCGCGCGTCGGAGGACTTCTATAGTGCTCGCCGCGAGACTATCAACACAGGGCGAAACTACAACGGAATCTTCATAAAAGGTTAAATGGTTAAAAGTTGAAAAATTTAAAAAGGCTAATGCTATGAAAGAAGACACTATCAAGTTTATTTGTTTTTGTCTTTTCACCTTTTCATCTTTTAACCTTTTACTGGCTCAAAACGAGCCAGTAGATATCGACGAGTGGCAGGTGATGAAGGTCGAAGCGGCTAAAGACCCTTTTGCTAACCGCGACCAGTTCACGATAAACTTCGCCAACTATACGGTCGAGGAGTGGTGCTATCCCTTGCCTGGAGCCAAGATGAACAGTCCCTTCGGCGGCGAGCGGCATCATGGCGGGACCGACTTGCAGACCTTCGGCAACGATACCACCCGTGCTGCTTTTGCGGGAGAGGTAATTCTTTCAGGTCCCTTCTTTGCTTACGGAAACTGCGTCATCTTGCGTCACGCCAATGGTCTGGAGACGCTCTACAGTCACCATTCGCGCAATCTCGTCAAGGTAGGGCAGTGGTTGCAACCAGGCGACCCCGTCGGTCTCGAAGGTCAGACGGGCCGCGCAACTGGCATCCACTTGCATTTTGAAACCCGTGTCAACGGAATGCCCTTTGATTCATCGCGCATCTTCGACCACGAAAACAATGCCCTCCGCCGTCAAATCTTTGTCGTCACGAAGCTGAAAAACGGCTCCATCAGGTTCACCTCAGCTAAAGTCGAGTGAACTATCCACGAGTAAATGCCAAACGACACGTTAGTAAATTGCGATTTACAAGTGTATAAATTGCCAACGACACGTTAGTAAATTGCCAACGACACGTTAGTAGTTTGCTGGCGACACGTGGAAGTATTTTTTTGCCACATTTGAGAAGAATATTTCGTGCAGTATTGCATCGTATTTGTTTTTTTATAACTATGCATCGCGAAGTGTATAGTATTTTAATAGAAAACAATCAATTACTAATATCACAAAGACATGAGTACAATGAACATGAAGCGCATCTTTTCTTGCCTCCTGCTTGGCGCGAGTTATCTATTGGCCAACGCGCAGGGCTTAGTCATTTACAAGACTGATGGGTCGCAGATTAAGATTCCCATCGAACAGCTGGAAAACATCTCATTCTATGATGAAGGGAACGGGCCCGACGTTCCGCCAGACACGAACGTGACGCCCATCACCGTGGAGAATCTGATAGCCTCGGAGTGGGAAGACGGCGGCTTGGACTTCAGCAACGGCTACACCATGACCTTTACGGCAGAGCAAGTGACTGTCATGCAAGGAGAAGAAGTAGCCTATCAAGGCAGCTATACCCTCGAAGACAACAAGAAGGTACAGGCTATGGGGTTGGAGAAGGAGACTTAGACCCAGTTACGCTGGAATGCAATTGGAAGCCTCTGTATGAGGAGTATTGGCCAATGCAAGACATGGAGGGCCCGTTCTTTGTCGTTGGCGATGAAGCATGTGCCATCCTCATGATGCCCAGCGTCTGCGTGAGGAAGAAATAGCAGCTCAGTATTTGATGTCCACGAGGAAGAGGGCTTTGCCTGGGACGCTTTCGCCAGCACTGCAACGGTCTTTGGCTTCGATGATGCGGCGAACGTCTTCAATGCTTGTCCTGCCTCGGCCGACTTCAACGAGAGTTCCTACGATGGCTCGAACCATGTTGCGAAGGAAGCGATTGGCGGTGATGGTGAAGCGCCATTGGCCTGGTGCGACTTCTTGCCAAAAGGCTTCCTTGATGTCGCAAAGGTTTGTCTTTGTGTCTGTGCCCACTTTCGAGAAGCTTGTGAAGTCCCTGTACTCAAGCAACACTTTAGCCGCCTCGTTCATTCGGGAGAAGTCGAGCTTGAAGGGGACTTGCCAGCTGTAAGTAAAAAGGAAAGGGTCTTTGCGCGTATGAATATAATAATGGTACGTGCGCGCGAGGGCGGAGAATCGTGCATGCATGTCGTCGCTGACCTGTCGAACTTCTTGTACGGCAATGTCTTGAGGAAGAAGTTTGTTGAGTTTGTAGGCAAGGTCCCTCTCGAAATCGTTATTAATGAAAGAGGACACAGGACGGTTGGCTTCGCTTTTAATGGGAGATTCCGAAGGGTCAATGTCGAAGTGCGCCACCATCATTTTGGCATGCACTCCAGTATCTGTTCTTCCTGCTCCAACGACCTCGATTGGTTGGCGAAGTAGGGTAGAGAGTGCATCCTGCAATCGCCCTTGAATGCTGTCGCCATTAGGTTGTATCTGCCAGCCATGATAGCGCGTGCCGTCGTAGGAAAGGGTGATGAAGTATCTCATCTAGTAATTTACGATTTAACAAATAATTTACGATTTTACGATTTACTATTTACGATTTATTTACTATTTAACTATTTAGTAATTTATTCTCCCCTCCTTTGGAGGGGCTAGGGGAGGCTGTTATTTTTTTTTTACTATTTATTCCCCTCTCCTCGGAGAGGGGTTAGGGGTGAGGCTGTCACTTGCGAATCTTCTTCTTGCCTTGCTCAATGATGACGGGGCCTGCCGATTTGCGATTCACAATCTTGCGTCCGCTTAGGTCGAAGATGCCGTCTTTAAGGTCTTTAAGGTCTTTAAGGTCATTAAAGTCTTTAAGGTCCTTAATGTCTTTAAGGAGGGTCGGGTCTTCCCAGTCGCTCATCTGCACGTTGTCGATGTTGACGCGCTTGTTGCCTGTGTTCTCGCTCTCGAACTTGAGGCGAATGTTGCCGTCTCGGTTTATCTTGTAGCCATAGCGTTGCATCTCTCCTATTGCGAGCGACGAGACAAACTTCATCCATGTCTTTCCGCCATCTGTGCTGTAGCTGACCGACATCTTCACTCCTGTATCGTTGCCATAGCTGCCAGCATAGAACCAAAGGCTGTCGCAGCCGTTCACCTTGTCCGTTGTCATCATGATATGGGCTGGAGTGGTGATGGTCGTGCCTGACTTGACATAGCCCTTCATGCGGACACATTTCTTGTCGAGTGCATTGTCGTCGGCAGCAAGCAGGGCATTGCTCATCTCCCAAGTGGCGGCATTGCAAGTGACTTCCGCCGCAGCATAAGCGCCCTTGCTGCCAGTCTCGAAGTCTTCGAAGAACGATTTCGTCTCATCGACATTGCAGCTGACTGAGATGACTTTGTCGTCCAGGCCTTCTGTGCTGACAATGACTTCGCCCTCATAGTCTCCTTCCTCGAAAGCACCTCCGAAGCGCACGAAGAATGACGGCCCTGTGCCTGTGAGCGTGAGTTGCTGCGACCATACTACGCCGTCGCTGCTGACTTCAAACGGAGCGCTTGTGCTGACGTCTGTTACATACCTGGGAACTGCCATTGCTGTGACAGAGACTTGTGCAGGAGCGCTTGGGTTGCCAGGTGTGGCAGTAAGGGCAATGTCTTCGGTGCTGACAGAGAAGACTGGTGCTACATCAGGCATTTCGACCTTCACTTCGTTGCTGCCCACGCGTTCTGAGCCGTCCTCGATGATGCTGACCCGATAGTAATAAGTGGTGTTGGGTGAGACGCTCTTGACCTGATAGGTTGTGTCGGTTGTGGTGAAGGTGCCGAAGGCTTTTGTCTGTCCGTCTGCATCTTTTGTATAGACGTTGAGGGTGTAGGTTGCGTCGGGCTCGTAGTTCATCCAGTTTGCGTTGAAGCGTCGGCTGCTGACGGCGCAGACGATATCTGTGGCTGGATAGGCTGGGATGCCGTCGATGAAGGATACCGTAAGAGGTGTATGCTGAATGTAGCCGCTGCCTTCGAGCAGTAGGAGTGTGGTGTAGGTACCTTCTTCTGAGGGTGTTACGGAGATGCTGACGTCTGTGCCTTGATTGATTTCATCAGAAGAAAGAACAAATTGTGAGAGTGCAAAGCTTTCGTCGTCCACGGCAAGACTGGCTCCGTTGCTCAATCCTCTGCCTCGCACTTGCACCTTTGCCGAGAAGGGTCGCGATAGGGGATGAAGTCCGAAGTCAATTTCCTCGCTTGCTGCTGGCACGAATATCTCGGCTCCATGTTCTTCTGTGCAATAGAACTGCTCTTCTGCTTTGTCGCCCCAGATGTAGTAGCAAAGTTCGGGATAATCGACGAAGGGATTGCGGTTGCCTTGTATTTCGCAGATGGCGTTGCATCGTTCCTGTTCTATCTCGTCGAGTGGGTCGGCTTCAGCCCATTCGAGCATGAGGTTATAGACCCAGGGCCGCATCAGGAGCGGACTGTCAGGGTCAACGGTCAGCAGGCCTTCTGTGGTGGTCCAGAGCGAAGTCATGTGACTGTAGCAGGTGGCCATATAGAAATATGTACGCGCGAAGTCGCCTTTCCATTTGTCGGCAGGTTCCCAGACGGTGATAAGGCTGTCGGCACGATAGCTGCTGCTTTTGCCCACCTTAGTGACGCCATTTGTGTAAGAGACGGTGCCGTCCACGATGCCTATGGGGTTGTTGCTCTTGCGTCCGTTTGCTGTGGCATCGGCAGGGTAGAGGTTGAAGAGGTCGCAGTAGGCGTTGTTCTTCTCATGTCCCCACCAGCTGTTGGCCCAGATGTGTTCGATGTTCATGTTGCTGACGGCGCTCATGTCGGGATTGAAGTATCGAACCGTATTGCTGTAGCGGTCGCGCACCTGCATGTCTTCCATCTGGTCGGTCGCATAGAAGCCGCTCCATGTCTTGCCTGCACCGCCCCCATAATCGAGCACATAGAGAGGCTGAATTAGGTTGTGCAGAGCCTCCTTGAGCTGTGTGCCACGCAACCCCTCAGCCTTGCGATAGTACTGCTCCTGAGCCAATGCCGTTGACCATTGACCATGGACCATTGAACATTGAACAAAGACCAAGAGCAGGCGAAGAACCTTTGACCTCATAACTGTGAATTAAGAATTAAGAAGAGAAGTTATAATGGGGAGTTATGGTGGGGAGTTATCATGGGGAGTTATAATGGGGAGTTATGGTGGGCCAAATGTATCGGCTCCTTATAACTTCTAATCTTAACTTCTAATCTTAACTCCTAATCTTAACTTCCAAAACTTGAATTGTGAATTATGAATTATGAACTATGAACTATCTCTGCAGTATCTTCTTTCCGTTTCTGATGACGAGGCCCTTGGTGTTGGCTGGTACCCGACGGCCCATAAGGTCGAAGGTGGCATTGGAGTACTGTGAATAATCTGAGTAATCTGAATACTCTGAACGGTCTGAGTCTTCTGCCAGGAACGGGATAGCGTCGGGCAGCTCGTAGGCTGTTATCTTGACATCCTTTATCTCCCAAGCGTAGCATGCCGAACTGTTGCTTGTGTAGCGGAAGGCAATGGTGACGTTGTCTCTGCCGCAACATCCTGCCAGACTGATATCGCCCGACGGGACGAACTGGGTGAAGTTGCCGCTCGACTGGAGTGCTGGGAAGTCTGCATCAAGCTTTCGCCAGGTGGCATCCTCTGGAACGCCTTCGTAGTCGTAGCTGACCAGGACTTGGAAGTAAGTGTCCTCTACTGGAACCGTCTTGTTGTAGCCCGTGGCATGTTGGAACGAGAGCATTGCACGTTCCATCATTGAGAGGTCGAGGCTGACCATCAGGTATTCGTCGGCCGTCTTGCCTGCGATGCTATATGCGTTTGCCACTGCTCCGTAGCTGCTGTTGCTGGTCCAGACTTCGCCTTCGCAACCTTCTGACGTTCGCACGAAGAATGGGTCGAGTCCCGAGGTCAAAGGGCAGTCAACAAGTACGGCAAACTCGGGAGTCGGGTCTTCGCCCTGACCGCCGCTGCCACTTGTGCCGTCGATGCTGAATGCATAGTCCACGCTGTCGCCCCAGATGTATTCTGCCAGGTTGGGAAAGTCGATGAAGGGGTTGCGGTTGCCTTGTTCGCCGTATGCGCGTTCGTTTCTGGTCACCTCCCATTCGCAGACGGGGTCGTTCTTGCTCCATCTCAAGAGCATTGGCAGGATGTCCTCTTTCAGTGTGGGATAGTCTTCCTTTCGGAACGAGACGTTGACGTCGCTGCGGTCTTGCCAGTTGACGTCGGGATAGCAGGTTGCCACGTAGAAGAAGATTCTTGCGAAGTCGCCTTTGTATGCGTCGCATGGTTCGAACACCAGGTCGCCATTCTGGTCCCTTCCCGTCTTCATGCGAGGGTTGGAATATGACGCTGTGCCTTTCACTTCACCTAATGGATAGTTACCTTTTTTATTATTTGCATTAGCGTCGGATGGGATGACCTGGAAGAGGTCGTTGCCGACTGCGATGCCCGTTCCGCCGCCCCACCAGCTTTGCGGTGCCACGTGTTCCTTGTTCATGCCGCTGACGGCAGTGCCATTGCCATTGAAGTAATAGACCTCGTCGCTGTAGTAGTCCATCACCTGGTGCCGTCCCTGCGAATTGGTGGCAGGCAGGTAGTCGACGTTCTCGTATGCAGCCCACAGGTTGCTGTACCCCAGTTTGGTATGTGGCGATATGATGTCGTACATGGCAGCTTTGAGTGCCGCCTTTTTCTTGCCGTCGGCGTTGGTGTAGTAGTCGTCGGGGATGCCCGCCATGGCAACGAATGGCATGAGCAGCGAAAGCAGTAGAAGTGGAGTATGTCTTTTCATGGAATGATGTTTTTTGATGTAATTCGTCTGCAAAGATACAAATAATTTACGATTTTACGATTTACTATTTACGATTTATTTACGATTTAGTTATTTAATTATTTACTGGGCGAATGTTTTCAATCTTCAATCTTCAATTTTCAATTTATGAGATTTACGATTTAACTATTTAGTAATTCATTCTCCCCTCCCTTGGAGGGGCAGGGGAGGCTATTCCTTTGGAGGGGAAGGGCAAAAGCTAGAATTGGTCTTAAATTTAATTATTGCTTTTCCCGGACAGCAATAAAATTAAATATAGTGAGGCATTGGCAATTCCTACACGTGGGAAAGCCAATTCCCTCGTGTGGGAAAGCCAATTCCCACGTGTAGGAAAAGCGGTTCCCACGTGTGGGAATTTCTGGACAGTCTGCAGCTCGGTTTGTCAGGAAAGGAAATGATGTCTACAGGACAAGCGGAGCGACTACTTCTACACTACAAAACACCAGCGAACTCCTGAAATATGTATTATTTGCTATTTGATGATCAAACCCTCCGACATGATGTCGAACTGCCCGACCTGTTGCCACAAGTCTTTTATCGTATCTAAAGACATTATTTTTCTTATTGTACTATGGATTATGAACTTTTTTTTGTACCTTTGCCTTCGAATAATACTTTTGGCACGAGATTTGTTGAAGATTAATAGAAAGCCTCCCCTAGCCACTCCAGAGGAATAGCCTCCCCCAACCCCTCCAAAGGAGGGGGGAATAAATTACTAAATAGTTAAATCGTAAATCTAATAAATTGAAGATTAAAGATTGAAAACATTCGCCCAGTAAATAATTAAATTACGAGCCTCCCCTAGCCCCTCCAAAAGAGAGGAAAATAAATAGCAAAATAGTTAAATCGTAAATAAATCGTAAATAGTAAATCGTAAAATCGTAAATCACTCGATGACCACAAATTTCTCACCAGATACGTTCAACATACTGAACTTCAGCAAGGAAGAAGCAAGCCGACTGCATTGCGGCAGTGTTTCTCCACTTCACCTCCTGCTCGGCATCATCCGACATTCTGACAACAAGGCGAGTCAGCTTTTGGCATATTACCTGCCAGACGGCATCGCTCAGCTCAAGAGCCAGCTCGAAATGACTGCCCGCCAGCACCAGGTGCTCATATCGCCTACGCCTGCCGACATGAACTTCGACACGCAGGCCAACCGCATCATGCGACTCTGCAAGCTCGAAGCAAGCCTCATGAGGTCCGAGACAATCGAGCCGATACACGTCCTGCTGGCCATCCTGAAAGCCAACGACAACGAGGCAAGCGACATCCTACAACGCCTCGACATCACCTATGAAAAGGTCAATGGACAATGGTCAATGAATGGAGGCCAACCAGACGACGATGACGACGACGAGGATATGGAACCCGTCAGTGCTGGTTTGGAAGGCAATATGGTTCAGGTTCGTCAGCAGAAGAAGCAGGAAAGCAAGACGCCTGCACTCGACAACTTCGGCACCGACCTTACTTTCATGGCCTCTCAGGACCTCCTCGACCCAGTCGTGGGACGCGAAAAGGAAATCGAGCGCGTGGCTCAAATCCTGAACCGCAGGAAGAAGAACAACCCGATTCTCATAGGCGAACCAGGTGTTGGCAAGAGTGCCATCGTGGAAGGACTGGCGCAACGCATTGTGGCTCACCGCGTAAGCCGCACACTTTGGAACAAGCGCATCGTAGTGCTCGACCTGGCAAGTGTCGTGGCAGGAACGAAGTATCGCGGTCAGTTTGAGGAACGTCTGCGCTGCATCATCAAGGAGCTTCAGCAGAACCCCGAGGTCATCGTCTTCATCGACGAGATTCACACCCTTGTGGGTGCTGGCAATGCCGCTGGTTCAATGGACGCCGCAAACATGCTAAAGCCTGCCCTCAGCCGAGGAGAGTTCCAATGTATCGGTTCTACGACACTCGATGAGTTCCGCAAGACGATTGAGAAAGACGGTGCCCTGGAACGCCGTTTCCAGAAGGTTCAAGTCGCTCCGACAACTCCTGAAGAGACACTTCAAATCCTTCAGAACCTGCAAGACAGATATGAGAAGCACCACAATGTACGCTATACCGACGATGCTCTGTGGGCTTGTGTCAAGTTGACAGGCCGTTACATCACCGACCGCAGTTTCCCCGACAAGGCCATCGACGCCCTCGATGAAGCAGGAAGCCGTATGCGCATACAGAACTATCCCGTTCCTGAGGAAGTCATCAGGCTGGAGAAACTTGTGGAGGAACTCGAAGACAAGAAGCTCGATGCAGCCGAAAAGCAAGATTTCGAAGTAGCTGCCGACCTTCGCGACCAAAGCAAACGGATGCAGGAACAGCTCGAACAGGCTAAGCTGGTTTGGGAAAAGAACATCAGCGAAAGCGAGAAGAGCCTTGTGGATGAACAGGTTGTGGCAGAGGTAATCAGCACGATGACAGGTATTCCCGTGCAAAGAATCGGTCAGGAAGAGAACGAAAGGCTGCGTCATCTCAAGGAAACCCTTCAGAAGAAAGTCATCGGACAGGACGAAGCTGTTGCCACCGTCGCAAGAGCCATTCAGAGGAGTAGGGTAGGCCTGAAAGACCCGCAAAGGCCCATCGGAACCTTCCTCTTTGTCGGTCCGACTGGTGTGGGCAAGACTTACCTCGCAAAGTGCCTCGCAGAAGAACTTTTCGGGAAAGCAGATGCCATCATTCGCATTGATATGAGCGAGTACATGGAAAAGCATACAGTCAGCCGTATGGTGGGTGCACCTCCAGGATATGTCGGCTATGACGAGGGTGGTCAGCTCACAGAACAAGTGCGTCGCAAACCTTATTCCATCGTACTTCTCGACGAGATTGAGAAGGCACATAGCGACGTCTTCAACCTCCTCCTGCAAGTGATGGACGAAGGTCGCCTGACCGACGGCAACGGCAATACGATTGACTTCCGCAACACAGTCATCATCATGACCAGCAACTGCGGCTCAAAGCAGATTCGCGACTTCGGCAACGGCATAGGCTTCCAGAACCAGACAGACAACTCGTTCAGCAAGAAGCAGAACCGCGACATCGTGAAGAAAGCCCTCGACAAGCAGTTCGCCCCAGAATTCATGAACCGCCTGGACAACATCGTCTATTTCGACCACCTGTCGCAAGAGGACTTGCAGAGGATAGTTGACATTGAACTTCGTCCTTTGCTCGACCGCATCAGCGAGATGGGTCACACGCTCGAAGTCAGCCCAGAAGCCCGCGAACTGCTCGGCAAGAAAGGCTACGACGTGCAATTCGGTGCCCGTCCATTGAAGCGCGCCATCCAAGACATGATAGAAGACCCGCTCTGCGAAATCCTTCTGGAAGGACAAACAGAGTCCTCACTACAGATGAAAGCCATCGTAGATGAGAATGGTAATTGTCAAATTGTGAAATAGTGAAATTGTGAAATAGTGAAATTGTCAAATTGTGAAATTGTCAAATTGTGAAATAGTAAAATTGTCAAATTGTCAAATTGTGAAATTGTCAAATTGTCAAATATAATATATTATGAAACAAGGAAACATTGGGGTTACAACCGAGAATATCTTCCCCGTCATCAAAAAGTTTCTCTATAGCGACCACGAAATATTCATTCGCGAAATAGTCAGCAATGCAGTCGATGCCACTCAGAAGCTCAAGACCCTTGCAGGCAAGGGCGACTTCCAGGGTGAGATGGGCGACCTGAAGATTCGTGTCAGCATTGATAAAGATGCCAAGACCATTACCGTCAGCGACAATGGCATTGGTATGACTGCCGACGAAATCGAGAAGTACATCAACCAGATTGCCTTCTCGGGAGCCAACGACTTCCTCGACAAGTACAAGGACGACGCGAATGCCATCATCGGTCACTTTGGCCTCGGCTTCTATTCATCGTTCATGGTGAGCAAGCAGGTCGATATCATCACAAAGAGCTATCAGGACGCTCCTGCCGTGAAATGGAGTTGCGATGGCAGTCCATCCTTTACTTTGGAAGAGGTGGATAAGGCTGAGCGTGGCACAGACATCGTGATGCACCTCGACGACGACTGCCTCGAGTTCCTTGAGAAGGATAAGCTGGAAGGCCTTTTGCGCAAGTACTGCCACTTCCTGCCCGTGCCCATAGCCTTTGGCAAGAAGACAGAATGGAAGGACGGCAAACAGGTGGATACCGACGAGGACAACATTATTAATAATGTAGAGCCTTTGTGGGCAAAGAAGCCAGCCGACCTGAAGGATGAGGACTACAAGGAGTTCTATCGCCACCTCTTCCCCATGGCCGACGAGCCACTCTTCTGGATTCACCTCAACGTCGATTACCCCTTCAACCTCACTGGCATCCTCTACTTCCCGAAGATAAAGAACAACCTCGACATCCAGCGCAACAAGATTCAGCTTTATTGCAACCAGGTCTTCGTTACCGATGCTGTGGAAGGCATCGTGCCCGAGTTCCTGACCTTGCTGCATGGTGTCATCGACTCGCCCGACATCCCTTTGAACGTCAGCAGAAGCTATCTCCAGAGTGATGCAAACGTCAAGAAGATAAGTGGTTATATCACGAAGAAGGTCAACGACCGCCTCGCTTCCATCTTCAAGAACGAGCGCGAAGACTTTGAGAAGAAATGGGACGACATCAAGATATTCATCCATTATGGCCTCCTGACCGAAGAGGACTACTTCGACAAGGCAAAGGCCTACTTCCTGCTGAAAGACACAGAGGGCAAGCACTACACGCTCGACGAGTACCAAGCCCTCATCAAAGACCAGCAGACGAACAAGGACGGCCAGCTCGTATATCTCTATGCCAACGACCCTGATGCACAGTACACCTACATCGATGCAGCCAAGCAGAAGGGCTACAATGTCCTCTTGATGAATGGTCAGCTCGATGCTCCTCTGGTCGGAATGCTCGAAAGGAAGTTGGAGAAGACAACCTTCACTCGTGTTGATGCCGATGTCATTGACCGACTGATTCAAAAGGAAGAGACCAAGCGCGAGAAGCTTGAGGCAGAGCGTGCAGACAAGCTCTCCATCGTATTCCGTTCTCAAGCTCCAAAGACAGAGAAGATGGACTTCAACGTCGAGGCTCAGGCACTTGGTGAGGACCAGTTGCCAGTCATGATGACACAAAGCGAGTACATGCGAAGGATGAAGGAGATGGCACGTTTGCAGCCAGGCATGTCATTCTACGGTGAGATGCCCGACATGTATAACATCGTGCTCAACACCGACTCACCGCTCATCCGCGAAGTGCTTGAGGACTGCGAGAAGAGTACAGAAGAAGCTCTGAAGCCTATTGAAGCTGAGCTTAGAGGCCTCAATGCCCGTCAGGGAGTCCTTCGTCAGGAACAGGACAAGAAGAAGCCTGAAGAGATAACGCAGGAGGAGAAAGACGACCTGAAGAAGTGCGGTGAAGACATCCGTGCCGAGCAGCAGAAGCGCGATGATGTCTTGAAAGACTTTGCCGAGAAGAACGACCGCGTGCACCAGCTCATTGACTTGGCTCTCCTTCAGAACGGCCTTCTCAAGGGTGAAGCACTCACACGTTTCGTCAAGCGCAGCGTCGAGATGATAAAATAAAGCTATTTCATCAATACAGGAAGGGGGATGTGCCGAACTGGCATGTCCCCTTTATTATTATGACAACCGATTGAAACGGTTTTTCACCTTTTCAATTTTACTCGACCACGAATTGCACGAATTGCACAAATTATTTCCCCTTTTCCCTTTTTTCTTTCAATTATATTTCGTAACTTTGCGTGCAAATAGTAGATAGTAAATCGTCAAATAATAAATAAACAAGATGAATCACGGTTTTGTCAAAGTGGCTTCGGCCATCCCATTGGTGAAGGTCGCTGACTGCCAGTACAATGTTCAGCAGATAGAGTCGCTCGTCATTCAAGCCGAGGGCAAGGGCATCGAAATCATTTGCTTGCCAGAACTCTCGCTGACAGCTTATTCGTGCGGCGACCTCTTCGGTCAGCAACTCCTTCTCGACGAAGCAGAAATGGCGCTCATCAATCTGATGAACACGACCCGCAGCCTCAACATCATCAGCATCGTCGGCATGCCCGTGCCTTATCGTGGCTGTCTGCTCAATTGCGCGGCAGTCATTCAGCGCGGCAAGATATTGGGTCTCGTGCCAAAGACGTTCCTGCCCAACTACCGCGAGTTCTACGAGAAACGTTGGTTCCAAAGCGGCGCCGATGTGCCTGAGGGCACGGTGCTCATCTGCGGACAACAAGTCAGGGTGAGCAACAAACTGCTCTTCTCGACGCCATCATGCACCTTCGGAGTTGAGATTTGCGAGGACCTTTGGGCTCCCGTTCCGCCAAGCTCGATGCTTACGCTTCAAGGTGCCGACATCATCTTCAACCTTAGTGCCGACAACGATTTGGTGGGAAAGTACGCATACCTGCAGACCCTCCTTTCCCAGCAGAGTGCCCGCTGCATTTGCGGCTATGTTTACAGTGCTTGCGGCTTCGGCGAGAGCACGCAGGATGTGGTCTTCTCGGGCAAGGCGCTCATCTACGAGAACGGCGCGCTTCTGGCCGAGGCAAAACGCCATCAGTTCGATGCGCAGATGCTCGAAGCGGAGATTGATGTGGACAGAATCCGTGCAGAACGCCGAAGGAATACCACCTTCGCTTCATGTCTGGCTCAAATTGCTGGCCAAGGTGTAAGAAGTAAAGAGAAATGTTCAATGGTCAGTGGTCAATGCTCAATGGTTGACACCGAACGCGTTCCTGCCCGCCCATTCTCTCTGACGCGCATCATCGACCCACATCCCTTTGTACCTTCAGGAGCACGTCTTGATGAACGTTGCCAGGAGATATTCGATATTCAAACAGAAGGTTTAGCAAAGAGATTGCAACATACTGGTTCGCAGACCGTTGTTTTGGGTATAAGCGGAGGGCTTGACTCGACGCTTGCCCTGCTTGTCTGCGTCACTGCATTCGACAGGCTTGGCAAAAATCGACGCGGTATTGTGGGCATCACGATGCCTGGCTTTGGCACGACAGACCGCACCTATACCAACGCCGTCAACCTCATGAAACTGCTCGGCATCACCATCCGCGAGATAAGTATCAAGGAGGCTTGCATCCAGCACTTCAACGACATCGGTCACGACATTCAGAAGCACGACACGACCTACGAGAACGGACAGGCTCGCGAACGAACCCAAATCCTCATGGACGCGGCCAATCAGATGAATGGCTTTGTCGTAGGCACTGGCGACCTCAGCGAGCTGGCACTTGGATGGGCAACCTACAACGGCGACCACATGTCGATGTATGGCGTGAATGCTTCCGTGCCGAAGACATTGGTGAGGCACCTTGTTGCTTGGGTGGCAGAGAGGACAAAGGATGAAAGCACCCGTCAGACGCTACTTGACATCGTGGATACACCCATCTCGCCCGAACTTATTCCTGCCGACGAACAGGGCAACATCACACAGAAGACAGAGGACCTCGTAGGGCCTTACGAGCTGCACGACTTCTTCCTCTATTACCTGCTCAGATGGGGCTTCCGTCCTGCGAAGATTTACCTCTTGGCCCGACAAGCTTTCGGTCAGAAATACGACGACGCGACCATCCGCAAGTGGCTTAAGACCTTCTGCCGCCGCTTCTTCTCGCAGCAGTTCAAGCGCAGTTGCATGCCCGACGGACCAAAGGTGGGCAGCTGTTCGCTCAGCCCTCGAGGCGACTGGAGAATGCCAAGTGATGCAAGTCCCGACCTCTGGCTCAAAGAGTGCGACGAGCTGGGGTAGTCCATAGTTCATAGTTCATAGTTCATAATTCATAATTCATAATTCATAGTCAATAGTGCACCCCTCCAAAGGAGGGGAAAATAAATAGTAAAATAGTTAAATCGTAAATAAATCGTAAATAGTAAATCGTCAAATCGTAAATTACTTTTTATTGTAAAATAATAAATTTTAATGCCATGACTGTAGAGAAAATTATGCAAGGCCTGGAGCAGAAGCATCCGGGCGAGAGAGAGTACCTTCAGGCTGTCCGCGAAGTGCTGGACAGCATCAGTGACGTTTACAATCAGCATCCCGAATTCGAGAAGGCGAAGATTGTGGAGCGTATTGTCGAGCCCGAACGCATCATCACTTTCCGCGTGCCTTGGGTGGACGACAAGGGCGAAGTGCAAGTCAATCTGGGCTATCGCGTCCAGTTTAACAGCGCCATCGGTCCCTACAAGGGCGGCCTTCGTTTCCACAGTTCCGTCAACCTCAGCATCCTGAAGTTCCTCGGCTTCGAGCAGACATTCAAGAATGCCCTCACCACGCTTCCCATGGGCGGCGGCAAGGGCGGCAGCGACTTCTCGCCCCGTGGCAAGAGCGACGCAGAAATCATGCGCTTCTGCCAAGCCTTTATGATGGAGCTCTTCAAGTACATTGGTCCTGATGTGGACGTCCCGGCAGGCGACATCGGCGTGGGCGGCAGAGAGATTGGCTACCTCTTCGGCATGTACAAGAAGCTCACAACACAGTTCCATGCAGCAACCCTCACGGGCAAGGGCCTCGAGTGGGGCGGAAGCATCCTTCGCCCAGAGGCAACAGGCTTCGGCGCACTCTATTTCGTCAACCAGATGATGCAGACGCACGGGCTCGACATCAAGGGCAAGACCGTGGCCCTCAGCGGCTTCGGAAACGTGGCTTGGGGCGCTGCAAAGAAGGCAACAGAGCTTGGAGCGAAAGTCATCACCATCAGCGGCCCCGACGGCTACATCTACGACCCGGCAGGACTTGATGACGAGAAGATTGACTACATGCTCGAACTGCGTGCCAGCGGCAACGACATATGCCAGCCTTATGCAGAACAATTCCCCGGCTCGACGTTCTTCGAGGGCAAGAAGCCTTGGGAGCAGAAGGCCGACATCTATCTGCCTTGTGCCACTCAGAACGAACTCAACGGCGAGGATGCAGACAGGATTTTGGCCAACAAGCCGCTTTGCGTGGCAGAGGTCAGCAACATGGGCTGCACGGCAGAGGCTGCTGAGAAGTTCATTGCAGCCAAGCAACTCTTCGCTCCCGGCAAGGCCGTGAATGCAGGTGGTGTGGCCACTTCGGGTCTTGAGATGACGCAGAACTCGATGCGCATTTCCTGGACGGCCGAGGAGGTTGACAGGCGCCTGCATCAAATTATGTCCGGCATCCACGAGCAGTGCGTCAAGTATGGTCGCGAAGGCGATTACGTCAACTACGTCAAAGGCGCCAACATCGCCGGCTTCATGAAGGTGGCTAAGGCGATGATGGCCCAAGGTGTCGTATAACAGGATACCATTAAATTCTAACTATAATATATGAATGTAAAACTTTTTGCAGGCGTTTGCCTGTTCTGCCTTTGCAGCAGTGCTTGGGCGAGTGGTGAGATTAAGCAAGTGCCGTTTACTGACGTGCAGGTGAAGGACCAGTTCTGGAAGCAGAGGCTCGATGTGATGCGTAACACGACGATTCGTTATGCCTTCCAGAAAGTCTCGGATGCCGGACAGATACGCAACTTCGAGTATGCCGGCAAGATTGTGAGCGGCGAGGCTCAGGTGGGCGACCTGACGTTCCAGTCGGGGCAGCCTTACGACGATGCCGAGGTGTATAAGGTGCTGGAAGGCGCGGCTTATGTCCTGACGACACAAAAGAATGCGAGCCTCGAGAACCTTTGCGACGGCGTTATCGACAAGATATGCTCTGCCCAGGAACCCGACGGCTATTTGCAGACTAACTTCACCATCCACAACCCCTTGCATCCCTGGTACGGCGGCGTGAAGTGGGAGAATGACTGGAACCTGACGCACGAGACGTTCAACGTGGCAGAACTCGTGGAGGCCGGCATCGCTTATTACATGGCGACGGGCAAGGACAAGCTCTTGAACTGCGCAAAGCGTGCTGCCGACAACATGCTCTCCGTCTTCAACGAGGATGGCATCAAGATGGCTCCCGGTCATGCTGTGGTGGAGATGGCACTCGTGCGCCTCTATGAGCTGACGCGAGAGGAGCGTTACCTGCAGGGCTGCAAGTTCTTCCTTGATTGCAGAGGCATCCGCCGGTTCGACCCGACGAGCAACGACCAGCGCGTCAACGGCAAGTACTGGCAAGACCATCTGCCCGCCATCGAGCAGCGAACGGCCGAGGGGCATGCTGTCCGCGCCATGTACTTCTATAGCGGCATGGCCGACTGGGTGCGCTACAGTGGCGACCAGGACTACGAGACGGCCGTCACGGCGATTTGGAACAACATAGCAAGCAAGAAGTTTTACATCACGGGCGGTTTCGGCGCTCGCGACAACAACGAGGCTTTCGGCGAGGACTACGAGCTGCCCAACTCGTCGGCATATTGCGAGACGTGCGCTTCCGTTTCGGGCTGCATGTTCAACCTCCGCATGTTCCGTCTGCATGGCGAAAGCAAGTACATCGACATGCTGGAGCGTGCCCTCTACAATACCACCCTCGATGGCTACGGCATTCAGGGCAAGACGTTCTACTATCCCAACCGCCTGGCAACGAGCGAACGCGGCGACCCACGCTCCGAGTGGTTCGGCACGAGTTGCTGCCCGACGAACCTCTGCCGCCTCATCCCCTCCGTGCCTGGCTACATCTATGCAGTCGATGACGATGCCCTCTATTGGAACCTCTTCGTGGCAAGCACGGCCACGGCTACCGTCGGCGATGCTACGTTTGGCTTAACCGTTACTGGCTCATATCCTTATAAAGGAGAGATGAAGCTGACGTTTAACAGCGTGGAGGGCAATGCAAGCGGCAAGACGCTGAAGGTTCGCATCCCGGGCTGGGCGGTGAACAAGCCCGTCGAGAGCGACCTCTACAGCTACATCAATCCGACCACGACGCCCGTCGTCATCAAGCTCAACGGCGAGGAGGTCAGCTATACCGTTCAGGATGGTTATGCCCTCTTGCAAAAGGACTGGCAGGTGGGCGACTGTGTGGAAATCTCCTTGCCGATGGACATCCATCAGGTCGTGTCGAACGAGAACCTGAAGAGCAACGAGGGACTCCGAGCCTACGAGCGCGGACCGCTCGTCTATTGTGCTGAGGGTATCGACAACGGCGGCAGGCTCGACAACATCTTTATCGAGGATGGGGCCGCAGGCAACGCAACCACCGCTCCCTCCAACATGACGGTGCTCTTCAAGGGCGGCATTCAGAGGATTCGCATGGAGGGCAAGCAGGCCACACTCAACGGAGAAGAGGTAGTGACGAGCGACAAGGTGATTGCCCTCTACCCGTACTTCACACGTGCTCATCGCGAGAGGACGTCGATGCTCGTCTGGATACCTACCGATGCCAGCAAGATGGAGCGTCCGATGACCTTCATCGACGAGGTGAAGATATGCAATACTGCCAGCGAACAGGCGCACAATCTGCAGGGCGAACACATGAACACAGGTCCCGACCTCGGATGGCGCGACGCCTATGGAGGCTGGATAAGCTATGACCTCAAGGTCGATTCCTGCCGGCCCACCGACTTCATCACATTGCAGTGGGGCAGCGATGGAGGCAACCGCCGATACAACATCCTTTGCGACGGCACAGCATTCTCCTACGACGAACTCAACCTCTTCATGCCCGGCGAGTACTACTACATGCGCCATCCCATACCCTTCGAGCTCACCAAGGGCAAGGAGAAGGTGACGATAAGGATGCAGGCCATCGATGCCCAGAACAACGTGGGCGGCGTCTTTGGCATCTACACGGCTCTCTCGGAAAACGTCCCCGACGGCACTGTGCCTGTCGATTACTTCTGGCCTGACCAGGCATCTTCGCGTACCCGGCACAGCTACACCAGCAACGGCAGCAGAGGCACCTTCAGGAACAGAACATGGCTCGACGGCTCCGGCGAGGCAGGACAGAAATGGACGATGAAGGTGAACAAGACCAACCGCAACTATCTCATGCTGCTGTATTGGGGCGACGAAGGCGACACGCGCAACTTCGACATCCTTTGCGACGGCGTGCTGGTCGGCTCGGAAAGCCTCTGCCATAACGACCCGGGACGCTTCATCATGCGCCAGTATCCCATTCCCGAAGAAGCCACAAGCGGCAAGGAAAGTGTCCAGATACACATCACCTCGCCCACTGGCACCAAGACGGGTGGCATCTACTACGCCTACATGATGTCCTCGGGCGACAATGGGACAGGCATCAAAGTGACCGGCGCTGAGCAGTTTGAAGTGAACAATTACATTTACGACCTGCTGGGACGCCAACTGACCGCAGCACAAAAGGGCATCAACATCATCGGCGGCAAAAAGGTCGCATATTAGGTTATAAGACAAGACGTGTCTAGTTTGACAATTAGATATTTCTAATTCGATGATTAGACACGTCTGCTTTTACAATTAGATACGCTTCGTGAAGGAACTTGATACGCTTCGTGAAGGAACTTGACACGCTTCGTGAAGGAACTTGACACGCTTCGTGAAGGAACTTGACACGCTTCGTGAAGCATTCATTTCTTCATTCTTTTTATTTTTTTCCTTCATTCCTTCATTCCTTCATTCCTTCATTCTTTCATTCTTTTTTCGTATCTTTGCAGGTGGGGGGACCGAGTGCCTGTGTTCACCGTTCAGACGGTATCGGCCGATGGCACGATGTCATCGTTCACGACCGACTGGCTGACGGGCGAGACGGTCATCGAGTTCTTCCATACCACTTGTCCCGACTGTCGGCGCGACTTGCCCCTGCTGAACCAGTATTACCTTGAACACAAAGGACAGGGCGGCTTCCAGATGGTTGCCATCAGCCGTGCAGAGGGCAGGGAAAGCATCGAGGCTTTTTGGCGAACTGGCGGCCTGTCCATCCTCTATTCGCCGCAAACCGACCGCACCATCTACAACCTGTTTGCATCGAGCATTATCCCGCGAATCTATTTCTGCGACAGCAGGGGCGTAATAAGTCGAATTGACGTGGAGAAATTCTCCAATACATCTAATTAGCCAATTAGATACATCTAATTTACAAATTAGATACGTGTAGTTGGACATTTAGCTGGCGTGCCAGCGGGCAAGCTATCAACGTGCCAGCCGGCAAGCCCCTCGGGGCGTGCCTGCGGGGCCGGATGAATCACGAATCGAGCTCTGCTTTGAGCCGCAGCATCTCGTCGCGCAGGATGGCGGCGTCGACGAACTCGAGGCGTTTGGCGGCTTCCTTCATCTTCTTCTCGAGGCTCGCTATGCGTTTCCGTTTCTGTTCGTCGGTCAGCGTCTCAGCTTCTGCAACAGCAAGCACTTCGTAATGAGGCTCGACGTAAGCCCTTTCCTCTGCCTTCTGTCCGTGCTGGATGAGGTCGCTCATCGTGGCAGCCTTTCGTATCTGCTGCGGCGTGATATGGTGCTCGTCGTTATAGCGCAGCTGCTTCTCGCGCCGGCGGTTTGTCTCGTTGATGGTGGCTGCCATGCTTTCCGTAATGGTGTCGGCATACATGATGGCTTTGCCGTTGACGTTTCGGGCGGCACGGCCAATCGTTTGCGTCAAGCTGCGCTGGTTGCGGAGGAACCCCTCCTTGTCTGCATCGAGGATGGCTACAAGCGAGACTTCCGGCAGGTCGAGGCCTTCCCTGAGGAGGTTGACGCCGACCAGCACATCGTAGCTGCCCGCGCGAAGGCTGCTGATGATGCGCACGCGTTCCAACGTATCGACGTCGCTATGGATGTAGGCGGTCTGCACGCCCGTGGCGAGAAGGTATTCCGTCAGCTCCTCGGCCATGCGTTTCGTGAGGGTGATGACCAGCACGCGCTCCCGCCTTTCGATGCACCCCCAAATCTCCTCCATGAGGTCGTCGACCTGATTCTCCGTAGGTCGCACCTCGATGGGAGGGTCGAGCAGACCCGTCGGCCTGATGACTTGCTCCACCACGACGCCTTCGCTCTGCTGGATTTCATAGTCCGCAGGGGTCGCGCTGACGTAGATGACCTGATGCGTCATCTCCTGAAACTCCTCGAACTTGAGCGGGCGATTGTCCTTTGCAGCAGGCAAGCGGAAGCCATAATCCACGAGCGTCGTCTTGCGGGCCTGGTCGCCGCCATACATGGCATGGAGCTGCGGCACGGAGACGTGGCTTTCGTCGATGACCATGAGGAAGTCTTTTGGGAAGAAGTCGAGCAGGCAATAGGGGCGCGTTCCCGGCTTGCGGCCGTCGAAGTAGCGGCTGTAGTTCTCTATGCCCGAGCAATGCCCGAGCTCGCGAATCATCTCGATGTCGTAGGTGACACGTTCGTAAAGTCGCTTCGCCTCGAGCTCTTTTCCCTGACTCTCAAAGAGAGAGACCTGCTCGCGAAGGTCGTCCTGAATTTGCACGATGGCTCGGTCCTGAGCATCCCTCGAGGTCATGAAGAGGTTGGCAGGATATATCTTGTAGGAATCATAATGCTGTATGCGCACCAGCAGCTCCGGGTCAAGTTCCTCTATCGCTTCAATCTCGTCGCCCCAAAAGGTGATGCGAAGCAGGAAGTCGCTGTAGGCGAGGCAGGTGTCCACCGTGTCACCCTTCACGCGATATTCGCCCCTGGAGAGGCTGATGTCGTTGCGGACATAGAGCAACTCGCCAAGCCGCCGGAGGAGTTCGTTGCGGTCGAGCTTCTGCCCGACTTGTATCTCCAGGAGGCTCTCGTAGAAAGTCGATGGGTTGCCCATGCCGTAGATGCACGACACGCTGCTGACCACGATGACGTCCTGCCTTCCTGAGAGCAAGGCGCCCACGGCCGAGAGCCGCATCTTGTCGATTTCCTCGTTGATGGCCAAGTCCTTCTCGATATAGGTGTCGGTGGAAGGCATGTAGGCTTCGGGCTGATAGTAGTCGTAGTAGCTGACGTAGTACTCGACGGCGTTGTGCGGGAAGAACTGCTTCATCTCGCCATAGAGCTGGGCGGCAAGTGTCTTGTTGTGCGAGAGGATGAGGGTAGGGCGGTTGATGTTACGGATGACGTTGGCAATGGTGAATGTCTTTCCGCTGCCTGTCACGCCCAAAAGCGTCTGAGCCTTCACGCCCTGGCGAATGCCCTCCGTAAGCTGCTGAATGGCCTGCGGCTGGTCGCCTGTCGGCACATAATCGGATATGAGTTCAAACTGGTTCATTTTCAGCGCCGCAGTGTCTTCTTGCCGTTTTGGATGACTATGCCCCTGGGCAATTCACCATTTGACCATTTACCATTTACGATTTGTATGCCTGCCAGGTTGTAAGGCTTGCGGTCAGCCTGGCTGGAGCGGGGGGCTGCGATGCTTGTCTGGTCTTGCGACTTGATGAGGCAGAGCGGAACCCATGTGGCTGGCTTCATGTTCGAGGCATCGGCAATGCCTTCTACGAGCTGCACCGTGCCGTCGCCGGTAAGTGTCTCGAGGTTGACGCTGATGTGTTGTTCGAATGGGAGAGACGTGAGTCCGAGGGCTGTCCAGGGAATGGCGAGCTCAATGCGATAGTTGGAAGAAGTGACGACGCAGGCGGCGTTCGCTCCCTCCATTTGCGTTTGCTCCCATTCGGCGCCGTTTCCTTGGCTGACAGTCAGCGTGCCGTTCGGCAAGATATTGAACTTGTAAGATGTTGGCATGGGGACGTTTGTGTTGGCTCCCTTGCTGTCCACATAGAAATTGATGCCGTCGGGGAAAGGCTCTTCGCTGCGTGCTTTCTGTCGATAGACGAGGCAGGTCATGTAGAGATGGGTGTCGTCGTAGGCAAAATCGGTGTAGGAGAACGTGCCCGTCTCGTTGCCCATCGGGACTTGCTTGGCTGTCGAATGGTAATAGATATCGGCGGAGGAGTGGCGTCCGTCAATTTGAGGTGTGCCGTAAGGGGCTTGAAACTGCTTCATCGGATAGCCTTTCACGATGCTGATTTTGCCGTCCATGCCGCCCACAGCCACTACGATACCCGTATCGATGACGGCGAGCGAGTTCCACCAACAGCCTTTCGTCGTGCCCTGATAGAATGGTCGGGACATTGCCTTGAAGTCTTTTGCCTGCTTGTTTCCGACGTAAACATACATCTTCATGTTGTCGCCGTCGCCGTGTTTGGACTGATGCGAGAGGACTGTCTCGCCGCCGGGAAGGACGCGCAGGTATGGCGCTCCGCCTTTTGCCATTGGGCAATAGTCGTAGTTTATGCTGCGATTGCGCTGGGCGCTCGAGCCGCTGACGTATGTGCTGCCACGCCAGTTGTTTGAGAGCGATGTGCGAACCGTCGTCGGCAAGAAGTCGCCTACGCCGCTCCAACCGTTGTCCTCGATGGCAATCACGATGTTCTTCTGGTCGGCAAGCAGCACGGGGACGGGCATTCCGTCGCGATAGCCGCTTCGATACGACACGCGCTTGGGGGCAGTCCAGGTCAGTCCGCCGTCCGAGCTGCGACAGAGCGATATCTGCTGGTCGCCGTTGTGCTTGAAGGGACTCTCGTCTGCGAAGTACAATTGAAGCTCCCCGCTGGGCAGCTGGAGAAAGGATGGCTCCCAACAACCGTTCTCGAAAGTGTAGTCGGCATCATAGACAAAGATTTCGTCCGACCAGGTCTTGCCGTTATCGGTGCTGCGCCTAACGCGGATGCCAAAGCGTCGGTCTTCGGTATAAGGCTGCGAGGGACGGGGATTGTAGCCAACGACGATGGTGCCGTCGGCAAGCTGAATGAGGTCGGGCACGCAGTTGGGAGTGTTGTTGGAATTGGGCGCGATAAGCTTGGGTGAAGTCCATGTCTGGCCCTTATTCGAGGAGAAACTGATTTTGATGCCGCCACTTTCGCAGCAGGCCAGCAGTCGTCCGTCTTGCAGCTCGATGAGCCGGGCGTAGCCACCGCCGTTGAAAACCGTCACGGGCGAACGTGAATCCCAGAAGATGCGCGTGCCGTCGTATCGAGCCATCGTGCCCGCACTTGCATTAATGCAAAGACTCGCGAGCAGAAGAAGAATTGTCTTTCTCATAATATTTCTTGCCGTTTATGATGTTGATGCCTTTTTGCGGTCTCGCCAAGCGCTGTCCCGAAAGGTTGTAGATAACGTTATCCTTGATTCCCTGTCCCTCATCAACAGCCTCGATGCCAAGTGCCTGCTCGTCGAACACAAAGCCAATCAGTCCATCGCCCGACTCGCTTATCTCCGTGATAGAGTGGTTCATGAAGAGGTTTCCCTCGGCATTGGGGTTGTAGAGGCTGGCAGCGGGAGTGGAGTTGTCTGTGAGTTCGGTCTTGTCCGACTGGGGCCAGGTGTCGCCAGCTAATGTGCCGGAATAGAGGATGTTGTCGGCGGGGATGATGGTCATGCGTTGATGCGAGCGAAAGACGTTTACCGCGTTCTCTGCCCAGGCGAGGCTGTCGTAATCGACATGCAGGATGAGCATTCCGTGGCCGCCAAGGTACTTGTCCCAGCTCTGCTTTTGTCGGTTCTCGAAAAGATAGTATTCGTCGCTCTTTCCGCTATTCCTTAATATATATGCGGAGGGGCTCGATGTCAGGGCCGGCATGCCGACGACGCGAACGGGCTCGGTCAATACGCTTGGTTCGAGCCATCCGCAGAACATTCTTTCGTAGCTTGTGAAGCCGGCGGGACAACCCCCGTTGCCGTTGTACTCGCCGTAATCCATCAGGCTCCACGTGTCCATGCCGAAGTTCTTGCCATCCGTGTCGTAGAAGTCGGGCAGTCCGAAGCAATGGGAGAACTCGTGGCAGGCCGTCCCGATGCCTGCGATGAAATCGTTTGCCCTGCCTCGCAGCTCGGCACTTGTGGCGTAGCTGTCAACGACGACGCCGTCCACGGTGACTGGTCCGTCGCCGTCGCCTTCATCAATAGCTTCGGTAAGCGTCCAGGCATGCGACCATATGTGGTCGTTCGTCCTGCTTTGCGCTTCGTCGTAACCCGAATGAATGATGAAGATTTGTTCCACCTCGCCGTCCTTGTCCCAGTCGTATTCGCTGAAATCCACCTCGTCGTCTATCATCTCGATAGCTTGCTTGACCATTACCGCAGGATGCCGGTCGTCGCCATACGGGTTGTTGCGTCCGTAATGATAAAGCGAGTCAGGCATCGTGATGGGACCTATCACGTCGAAGGTAAAGTCGAACTGTCCGTAGCTTTGGCTGAGGAAATAGTCGCGGACGGAGCCGACATTGATGTCGTCGTAGTAGTCTATTTCGTTGAAGAAGTTTTGGAACGTCGAGTTCGTGTAATAGAAAGGCACATCGGGGAACTGCACAAGGATGACGAGACCGCGTTTGCTGCCGGTCATCGCCCTTTTTGCTTTCCTTTGGCTCGAGGCGAATCGCTTTGCCCTAAAGGCTTGCCGCTTAGCCGTCTTAGCTTTCCATCTCTGATGAAGCTGCTCGGCATCGACGAAATGAGCAAAGCCCTTGTCGTCGCATTGGAGGCATCTGCCGTCATCTGTCAGGTAGAAGTGCATCGCCTCATCGCCTGTCCAGGTGGCCTGGATGGTTGAGCCATCGGGGAGCGTCAGCGTGCAGCGTTCCCTCTTGGCGGGAACAGAAAAGAGCATCGAGGCATAGAGACCGAGGAGAAAAAGCAAGATGTTCCGCCTCATATCATTATCTTTTTCGTCTTGCCATCAGAGCGTCGAACGATGTAGATGCCGTGCCTGAGCGAGTAGCGGTAGAGCTCGTCGGCATAGCATTCACCGACGAATCGGCCGTTCGTGTCGTAGATGCGAACCCTCTCGGTGCTTGTCGTCATCTCGCTTATGCCGGTGAGGAAGTCGCGGAAGTTACCGCTCTCGGCCCACTCGCTGTTGCGATAGGTGTCGCTTATCGCTTGAACAGAATAGACGTAGTCAACGTTCATCCTGAGGTCGTCGAGCTCGAAGGAGTTGCCTGCTATGCTGTCCTGCTCGAATACAAGTTCGCCGTTGCAATAGAGGCGCAGGTTGTAGAGCTCTGCCTCCTCTATGTCGTCCCAGACGGCAACCACCTTTCTGTTGGTGACGTCTTCTACGGTCAGTCCGGTCGGCTTGTCGAGTGTGCCGAGAGGCATCACTTTGAGGGTGATGACGCCGTCCTCCGTCTCATAGATATCCACGAGAGGCTTGCCCATGAATCCGCCTGTATAGACGATGCTGGCAGGCAGCGATTCGTCGGTCAGCTCGTGGTTCTCGGTAGTGCCAGGGAAGGGATTGCCCATCAGGCTTTCCCTCCAGACGTTCGTGTTCCCGTTGCAATTGTTGCTGCCTATAAGCGAGTTGTTTGCCGGGATGATTGTCAGCGACTGATGGTCGTGGGATTTCGTGGGGTCGGCATTTGTCCAAAGGGTGTTCACGTTGTTGCCTGTCCAGAGGCTCGACTTGTAGTCGACGTGATAGACCAGCATCCCGTGGCCTCGGTTGCTGCAGGCTCCCCAGTCCCATCCCATGGCCTGGCGGTTGTCGAGGATGTAGTATTCGTTCGGATTGGCATCATTGACGAGCTTGTAGCCCTTGCCGCCTCGGTCGAAGCAACTGAGGTGGAGGGTGCATGGCCCGTCGATGGTCTCCGTCTGCTGCCAGCCCATGAACTCGCGTTCGTATGCCGTGTAGCCCACCGGAACCTTCGACGCCCTCGTGTACATGCCGTAGTCCATGATGCTCCAATAGTCCAGGCCGAACTCCACATTGTTCTTGTCGTAGAGGTCTGGCAGGCCAAGTGCGTGGCTTATCTCGTGGATGGAGACGCCGATACCGTCTGGCTGCCACGATGTTATCACGCCGCCTGCCGCAGCTGTCGGGCGCAACTCGCACGTCGAGGAGCATCCCATGAGCGTCGTGCCGTTGATGGTGTACGACGTCGGCATTTCCTGAGGCCAGATGGTATTCTTGTCGCCGTAGGAGTTGGTGTAGTTCTGTCCCAGTCCCGCATAGATGATGACGCACATATCGACTTTCCCGTCGCCGTTGTTGTCGAATTCGGTCCAGTCGTTTCTCAGCTCAAGGGCTTTCGTGAAAGACATCTTGACGAACTCGCTATAGTGCAGGTCCTTCGTGCTCCCGCTTTGCTTGCCGTAGTAGCTATATACGCTGTCGAGCTGCACGGGGCCGATGATGGTGAATTCCGGCATGAACTGCCCCATGCTTTGGTCAATGAAGTACTGTCTCACGCTACCCCAGTTGCCTGTGCTCTCGTAGATGTCTGTGCCGTTGAAGAAGTTGTCGTAGAAGGTGTTGACGCCTTGGTCGGTACTGGCCACGCTGAACTCCTTGTCGCTGAATGCAGTCAGGATGACGGGAATCTTCTTCACCCCCGTGGGTTTCACCAGGGCGGAAGCCACGCTGCCCACTTTCCTCCTGGTATAGCTGGGCAGGGAGGGCACCTCCGGCATAGTGGCGAAGAATTCCTGACGGCTGAGGCCTGTGGCGTGGAAGACGCTATCCTCGCCCAGGACCACCTCGCCGTCGTCGGTCAGGAAATAGTCGAAATGTTCGTCGCCATAAGCCGTCACCATCACGGTCCGCCCGTCATCGAGCGTGACACTTCGGCGTACCCTAAGCGCCGGAACGGCTGAAATCCAGAGCGCAAGGCTGAGGAAAAAGAGGCTCAGTACTGTTCTGAGTCGATTGTTGACAGATGCAGAATATTGTTTCATCGTTTCGAAGTTCATAATTTGGCGCGCCAAAGTTACGAAAAAATATATATAAATAATGTATAGATGACAAAAAAAACGCCTAAATGGAAAAATTATGAACTATGAATTATGAATTATGAATTAAAAGTCGTACCTTTGCATCGCAATTAAGGGCAAGAGACGAATCGACAGTCGCCATTTGTCGAATTGCAAATCTTAATGGGGGATTAGCTCAGCTGGCTAGAGCGCTTGCATGGCATGCAAGAGGTCATCGGTTCGAGCCCGATATTCTCCACGGTGTTTAGGTTGAGAGGGAGTTGTCCGTTCCGGGCAGCTCTCTTTTCGTTTGTCACACTTCGAATTCCCCGGGTTCACGCGTCGCAGAAGTCAACCCGACACGTCAAAGGGTTTGCAAGTACATGAACTTGCAATTGAATGTACATGAACTTGCAATTGCAAGTACATGATAAATCAAACTACTTAACGTGTCAAGTTGAGCAACTTAATGTGTCAGGTTGGGTGAGATGACGTGTCAAGTTGAGTGAGACGAAAGGAATTGTTTCTTGTCGCAAAGAAAAAAAAAGGGCAAACTTGTACGAGATGTGCGTAAAAATTACTAAATTTGTAGGCGAAAACTAAATGACAACTGGCATTTGCCGCCGCTTTGGCTGGCTTCTGCCTCAATAACAAACAACTTTTAACCTACAAACATCAAATGTTAGTTACCCTGAGTGAAATACTGAAAGATGCCAACGAGCGGCATTACGCGGTTGGTGCTTTCAACAGTCTTAGCCTTGAGAATGTGATGGGAGCACTCGAGGCGGCCGAGGACTTGCGCTCCCCAATCATCCTGCAACTCGCTGAGGTTCAGTTCCCGGAAGCGCCGATGGAGCTGATGGCTCCGCTTTATCTCGAGGCAGCCCGCAGGTCGTCTGTGCCCGTTTGTGTGCATCTCGACCACGGCCAGAGCCTTGAAACCTGCGTCCGCGCCATTCGCCTCGGCTTCACCTCTGTCATGTTCGACGGCGCTGCTCTGCCCTTCGAAGAGAATGTCAAGGTGACGAGCCTGGTGACGCGAATCGCGAAGGCTGCCGGCGTGGACGTGGAAGCCGAACTGGGCAAAGTGGGAAATTCGGGCGTGGATACAGCCGATGTCTTCACCGATGTGGATGAGTCGGTTCGCTTTGTGCAGCAGACGGGCATCGACGCACTCGCCATCGCCATCGGCAACCTGCATGGACATTACGTTCACACCCCGCAGCTCAACATTGGGCGACTCATCGAGATTCACGAGGCAAACCGTCTGCCACTCGTCCTTCACGGCGGAAGCGGCACGAGCGAGGAGGATTTCAAGGCCTGCATCCACAATGGCATCTGCAAAATAAACGTGGCGACTGCCATCCAGCGCCGTATCATGAAGCGCATCAACGAGCGCCTCGCGGGGAAACCCGATGAGGAATATGTGCCTCTGAAACAGGTCATGATAGACGCCTCGAGGGAGGTCGTCAAGGAACATATCATGCTCTTTGAGAGTGACAAAAGACTATAGACAACAGACAACAGATAACGGATATAAGACTTCATTTGTCGGTAGTCCGTTGTCCGTCGTCAAAAATAATATAATATGAAACGTAGCGAAATCAATCAAATCATTCGTGAGGCCAAGGAGTTTCTGGCTTCGCGGCAGTTTGTGTTGCCCGAATGGGCAGAATGGAGCGTTGCCGATTGGAAGGCAAACCGCGACAAAGTGGACTACATCGTAGAGCGCATGCTCGGCTGGGACATTACAGACTTCGGCTCGGGCGACTTCAAGCGTTGCGGCCTCTTCCTCTTCACCATCAGAAACGGCAAGTATGGCGTCGATAAGAAACCTTATGCCGAGAAGATTATGATAGTGGACGAGCTTCAGGAGACGCCGATGCACTTCCATTGGTCGAAGATGGAGGACATCATCAATCGCGGTGGCGGCAACCTCGTCATCGAGCTTTACAATGCCGACAAGGACGAGCAGTTTGCCGATACGACGGTTCATTTCCGCATCGACGGCATTGAGCACACGATGGAGCCGGGCGGCAAAGTCATCCTCAAGCCAGGTCAAAGCATCTGCATGGAGCAGTACCTCTACCATCGTTTCTACGGCGAGCCAGGCAAGGGAAAGGTAATGGTGGGCGAAGTCAGCCAGTGCAACGACGACACTTCCGACAACCGCTTCCACGAACCCGTTGGTCGCTTCCCCGATATCATCGAGGATGAAGAACCCCTGCACCTGCTTTGCTCGGACTACGGCAAGTTCTTAAAATAGACAACAGACAATAGACAACAGACAACTGACTATGGCGGAGAGGGGCGTTGAGAATTTGAGGATTTGGCATGAAGCCAGAAGCTTCGTCAATGATATTTATAAAATGATGTCATCTTGTCGTGATTACGGGTTTCGTGACCAAATACAACGCGCGGCAGTTTCCATCATGAACAACATCGCCGAAGGTTTCGAATCTGGTTCAGACTCAAGATTTATTTATTTCCTGAATGTTGCTAAAGGCAGTTGTTCCGAAGTTAAAAGTATGCTTTATTTATGTGAAGATTTTCAATTCTGCACAAGCAAAGAAAGAGAATTACTTACTTCCAGACTTCTCTCTCTCTCAGGAGGGATTTACAATTTATTATTATATTTAAAAAAACAAAAGGAATAACAGGAGCGGGGTCTGTTGTCCGTTGTCTGTTGTCCGTTGTCAAAAAGCGTAATGAAATGAAGCGAATAAGCATCAGCGGCGTAGGTTGTTGCCTCGTCGACCGCATTTATGGAAGTGTCGATTTCCAGTCGAAAGAGTTCAGCAAATACATGAGCAAGAAGGCTGGCGGCGGTGGATTGGAGCCTGGCAAGCTGACCTTCGAGGAGGAGTTGGAGCGCTTTGCCGGGCAGTCGTTCGTATCGGACATACTGCCTCGCCTTACCGAAGGACAAAAGGCAGACAAGGAAAACATCGGAGGCCCCTGTGTTGTGGCGCTCATCAATGCT
>CACXLY010000003.1 GCA_902768605.1 uncultured Bacteroidales bacterium | reverse complement strand
TTCGATAGTGCCCAGCACCTCTTCTACTGCCTGATGATACTCAGGTTCATTGGGGAAGCGTCTTTTCAGATCTTCCAAGACTTTCTTTGCGTCCATAGAATAAATTAATTTGTTAAGCTAATGGTTAATTCGTTATCCGGGTGCAAATGTACAGCAAAAAGTGCAATCTTGCAACTTTTTGAAAGAAAAAGTTCAAAATACGTCGCTTTTTGTTACATTATCCTGCATATGCAAGAGGGAAGATGCATATAGTTGCGTCTTTGTCGGCACCTTTCAGGGCGAGGGCGCAGTTGGCAAGCGTCGAGCCGGTCGTCATGACGTCGTCCACGAGGACAAAGGTTTTGCCGCGCCATTCGTCGGGAATCGTGATGGCTTTGTAGATGCCTTCAGCGTTCTTGAGACGTGCTTCGCCCTTCAGCGTCGATTGGGGCTTGCGGTTCTTCGTGCGCTTGAGGAGGTTCACGACGGGCAACCCCGTCACCTCCGCCATGCCCCGCGCCAGCACCTCTGCCTGGTTGTAGCCGCGGTCCCAACGTCGCCAACGCGTCAGCGGCACAGGGACAAACGCATCGATGCCCTCGAAGAAGTCCAGCCTCTTAGCCTCCATCGCAGCCCATTGCCCAAGGCGGAAGGCGAGGTCGGGCTTGCTGTGGAACTTGAAGTCGATGATAAGATTGTGGTAGGGCGACTCGTGGTTGTAGGAGAGGAATGTCGTGCCCTTCCTGATGTCTGCTCTATCCCAAAGCATTCGCAGCAGCATGTTGTCGCTGGCGTTCATGACGCGATAGCGCGGCAGCCCGATAGCGCAGAAGGCGCACATCACGTCCTCGCTCTCCACCAGCAGTTTGCCGCACACCGGGCAGAGCCGTGGCAGCAGCAGTTCCTTCAGGTCAGAGAGCAGACTCATCGCGTGCGTGTATTATATAGTAATGTGAAGTACCTTCCGTCTTAGCATTTGCAAAGTTATGACAAATTTGCTTAAAAGACGTTATTTTGCGCGCAGAACTTCTCGTTATCTCGTGAAATAAGTGTATCTTTGCTGAAAATATCATTAATATTAAAACGTAAGACTATGGAAAAGCTTATCAAAGACCTTGAACCTCAGATTATCTGGAAGAACTTTTATCTCTTGACACAGGTGCCGCGCCCAAGCGGACATCTGCAGAAGATACAGCAGTTCCTGCTCGACTGGGCAAAGGAGCACGGCATAGAAGCCTTCAAGGACAATGCCGAGAACATCGTGATGCGCAAGCCCGCCACACCAGGCAGGGAGAATGCCAAAACAGCCGTGCTGCAGGCGCACATGGACATGGTGCCGCAGAAGATTGACGAGAGCACGCACAACTTCGAGACAGACCCCATCGAGACTTACATCGACGGCGACTGGGTGAAGGCAAAGGGCACGACGCTGGGCAGCGACGACGGCATGGGCGTGGCTGCCATCATGGCCCTCATCACGGCCGACGAGGAGACCTGCATGTATGGCGTTGACCACCTCTCCGCCGACACGCTGAAGGGCGACATCCTCCTGAACATCGACAACGAGACGATGGGTGAGTTCGTGATTGGCTCGGCAGGAGGCGTCAACATCAGCGCCACGATGCAGTACAAGCCCGTTGCCCTGGAGGAGGGCGACATGACGGTGAAGGTATCGCTCAAGGGGCTGCGAGGCGGCCACAGCGGCTTGGAAATCAACGAGGGCCGCGGCAACGCCAACAAACTCATGGCGCGATTCGTGCGTCAGGCCATTGCCGACGACGAGGCTCGCCTTTGCTCCTGGCAGGGCGGCAACATGCGCAACGCCATCCCTCGCACCGCAACCGTCGTGCTCACCGTGCCGATGGAGAACTACGACGACCTCTGCGAGCTGGCCCAGTACTGTCAGGACGTCTTCAGCGACGAGCTTCGCGGCGTGGAGGAAGGCATCACGATGACCGTGGAGCTTGCTGCCATGCCGACCGGCCAAGTGCCTCTCGAGATACAGGACAACCTCGTGGACGCCATCATGGCCTGCCACGACGGCGTCTTGCGCCACATTCCCAGCATCCCTTCCGTGGTAGAGACGAGCTCGAACCTCGGCATCGTGAACATCACGGCTGAAGAGGCGAGCATCCTCATCCTGGCCCGCTCGAGCAGCGAGACGATGATGGAGTACATCCTGGAAATGCAGGAGTGCTGCTTCTCTATGGCTGGCATGAAGGTCGAGTTTGGCGGGCACTACGGCGCCTGGCAGCCGAACTTCGACAGTCCCATCGTGGCGAAGATGGTCGAGGTGTATCGCAACCTCTTTGGCGAGGAGGCGAAGGTGGAGGTCTGCCACGCCGGCCTGGAGTGCAGCATCATAGGCGGCGTCTATCCCAACATGGACCTCGTCAGCTTTGGACCCACCCTGCGCAGTCCCCACACGCCCGACGAGCGCTGCTCCATCTCCTCGGTGGCCAAGTTCTGGCCCTTCCTCAAAGCGCTTTTGGAAGCAATCTAAACGACAGTTGACGGGTCGCACAGCCCATGACGACGGCATGTGCGACCCGACTTGTCCTTTCAAGTAGTTTGCAAGTACATGTACATTCAATTGCAAGTACATGAACTTTCAATTGCAAGTACATGAACTTTCAACCGATTCATCACGAAGAATCAAGTCATACAACGTGTGAAGTTATGAGACACCTCCTTTCAATCCTTGCCTTCCTATGTGTCTGCCTGAATGTTTCGGCAGGCAAGACCGAGCCGGTCGTCGTGGCGTATGTAACGTCGTGGTCGCATGTGATGCCCGACCCGACGGTGATGACGCACATCAACTATGCGTTCGGACATGTGAACGAACAGTTCAATGGCGTCCGCATCGACAATGAGCAGCGGCTTCGCGACATCGTCGCCCTGAAGAAGCAACAGCCCAAGCTGCGCGTCATGCTGAGCGTTGGCGGCTGGGGCAGCGGCCGATTCAGCGAGATGGCTGCTTCCGCCGAGAACCGCCTCGCCTTTGCCAAGGACTGCCGCCGTGTCTGCGATGAGTTCGGGCTCGACGGCATCGACATCGACTGGGAGTACCCCACGCAGAAGAGTGCCGGCATCAGTGCCTCGCCTCAGGACACGGAGAACTTCACCCTCTTGATGCGCGACCTCCGGCAGGCCTTGGGAAAAAAGCTCTTGCTGACGTTCGCGAGCATCGGAACTGCGCAGTTCGTTGACTACAAAAGCTGCATTCAGTACCTCGACTTCGTCAACGTGATGGCCTACGACATGGGCGGTGCCCCCAAGCATCATGCAGCCCTCTATCGCTCGAAGCACGTCTTTTGGAACTGTGCCTCTGAATGCGTCGTAGCCCATCGCAAGGCAGGAGTGCCCGCTGATAAGATTGTGTTGGGAATGCCTTTCTATGGTAGAGGCAAGGAAAACGAGTATATGAAGTATCGTGACCTCGGCAAGCAGACGCTCAAAAAGAAGTGGGACGATATTGCAAAGGCTCCATATCTGGCCGACGAAAAGGGCGAGTTGGCGATAGGCTATGAAGATCCGCGCTCTATTGCCACGAAATGTGCCTACATTAAAGAGCAAGGTTTGCGAGGCGCGATGTACTGGGAATATGCCGACGACAACGAACAGGGCGACCTGCAGCGAGCCGTCTGGCAAGGCGTCCTGCAAAACGACAAGGACAGAAGCAAGGCAACTCAAAAGGCAGCCAAGCGTCTGGCAGCTGTCCTGAAGGAAAACGAGAAGCGCGAGGACATTACGCCCGACAGCTTCTTCTACGACTGGCGGCAACTCAAGGCGGAAATGCTCGCCGAGAAAGACCCGACGGCACAGGCCATCTATCGTGCCGTGATGGCTCGTGTGCTCATCGGCAACGCCTGGCGTTCGCAGCGATATGACAGCAAGACAAAGAGCGACCACGACAGCATACAGGAATGGTCGTTCGGCGAATACCGCCGTCATGCGGCCCAGCTCTATGCCCGGGCTTTGCAAGATGCCGAGGCACTTCATGCTGTGAAACTGCCCGACACGAAGCCTCTGACCGAACAAGGCCAGGACGACGGCATCTTCGGGAACGATGTGCTCTACTTTATATGGCAAGATTGCCTGAGTAATCTTACGGAGGAGGAAAGGCGCGACCATCTCGTGCCTCGTTACGAAGACATCATCAATGTGTATCAAAGGCACGGACTGAGAGAGGCGACACTGATGCTCAGGCTTGATTCGCTTGACGAGAGGGGCAATTCGGAAGGCATCCTGCTGAGGCTTCGCGATGAATATGGCGACCTGGATGCCTGTGCCGAAGTCTATTTGCGGCTGGCCAACCTGTATGGCAAGACGAATCAGGAAAAGGAAGACCTCTTGAATTATGCCTTGAAGCGTTATCCAAGAAGCAGAGAGGCGAATGCCATCAGGAACCGCATCGCCGAGCTTCGTCAGCCGGAACTCTCAGGGCGCTTCCCCGAGATGTGCTATCCCAGCAGTGTTTACGACATTCCTCTCGAAATAAAGAACATGCAGTCGGCCAGCATCACCGTCTATCGTATGCCGGACTGCTTTGAGTTCAGCAATGAGGAAACGGCTGGGACGAGGCTGGAGCAAGTGAAGAAAAACGGCACTTCCTTCGAGACCTTGCCTGTTTCGATGGAAGGCGTGACAGCGCTCGAAACGAAAAAGGACACATTGCATTGGCGTTCGCCTGGCTTCGGATGCTATGCCTTCGTCTTTGACGGCACATCGACAGAGAAGTTGGAGAAGTACGAGCCTCGCGTTGTCCTGTTCGACGTGTCTGCACTCGCCTTCATGAATGTCACTTTGCCCGACAACAAGGAACGCATCATGGTGACAGACATGAAAAGTGGCGAACCGCAACAAGGCGTGAAAGTCGTCTTCTATAATAAGACACAACAGGAATACACAAGGCTCGAGGAAAGGATAACCGACAGCCGAGGCATTGTCGAGGCAACTTTTGGCGTCGATAAGAGCAATCTTTATGTTGAGCTTTCGCGCGACGAAGACAAAGCTTTCAGAATGCAAAGCCTGGGGTGGCGCTATCGTTACAACAAGGACGAAGCCCTCCACCATCGCATCAATGTCTATACCGACCGCAGCATCTATCGTCCGGGGCAAACGGTCTATGTGGGCGGCTTTGCTTACTGTTGGCAGCACGGCAAAACACCCACGGCCGAGGAAAGAACAGACTTGAAGCTCACGGTTGTCGATGCGAATGGTCAGGAAATCATAAAGCACACCTTGAAGACCGACGAGTTCGGCTCCTTGTCGGACAGCCTGCAATTGCCCAAAACGGGTTTGCCGGGCAATTACCACATTAGCCTTGAAGGCTGGAGCCACTATTTCCGTGTCGAGGAGTATCGTCGTCCCACCTTCCAAGTCGAGATGGACGAGGCGCCTGCCATCTCTTTCCCAGTTGACAGCATCACCTTGACAGGCCGCGCTCTTACCTACAGCCAATGGCCAGTGGGCAATGCTCGTGTCACAGGCACCTATCGATGGCAGCAAAGTTGGTGGTACAGACATTTTGAAATGAGCAAGCCGAACGACATAGACACCCTCTACACTGATGAGGAAGGCCGTTTCAGCATTCGTGTTCCTGTTTCCAAGGCACTGTCGAAAGAGGACTTGCGATGGGGAAGAATCCTTCTGCTCTCGGTTGATGTGCTCAGTCCTGAAGGCGAGACACAGCAGGGCAGCATCCGTGTCCCGATTTGCAGTACGCCACTCAGGATGTGGGGAAACGTGCCGGGACAACAATGCAGAGAACGCCTCTTGCCTTGGCGCTTCAATCTCTATTCGAGTAACGACAAGGAAGTTGAGGGTAATGTGCTTTGTATGCTGACACAAGACGGCAAGGAAATAAAGAACTTCTTCCTGCCGGCAAATAAGGACACGATTCCCGAAGTGCTTCAAACCTTGCCATCGGGAAAGTATGACATCGTTGCAAAAGCAGGAGGTCAATGGTCAAAGGTTGAAGGTCAATGGTCAGAGGGCGATACGGCATCATTTAAAGCAAGCTTCACCATCTTCTCCATCACCGACAAGCGTCTTCTTGGCAAGCACGACCTTTGGCTCTACACGCCTTGCGACACCATTTCTGTCGAGAAGCCTGCACGTTTCCAGATAGGCACGACATTGCCCGACGCATGGATTTACTGCATCATCAATGGCGAGAACGGTATCGTGCGCGACACTTTGCTGCACCTTTCCGACCAGACGATGTTCATGGAAGTGCCTTACGAAGAACGCTTCCAGCATCATCTTGGCGTCTCGGCATGGCTCATGCACGAAGGGAACTATCAGGAGGAAAGGCTTCACTTCCGCTTTGAACAGCCCGAGACACGGCTCGCGATGCGGTGGGACACCTTCCGCGACCAGTTGCAACCCGGGCAAAAGGAGCAATGGCGGCTCACCTTGACGCGTCCCGACGGCACGCCTGCCTCGGCAAATGTCATGGTTGGCATGTACGATGCTTCGCTCGATGCACTGTCTTCGTATGAGATGCGTTCAGGTATCTTCACGCAATGCGACCGCGACATGTTCTTCCATGTCGCATACTTCGGAAGGTATGGAAGGTATCGTTATGCAGACCTCAATCTGCCGTTGCTATTCCTGCCCAACAAAGGCTATTACTTCTCACATTGGAACATTGAATACTTCCAGCCTTTGCGTATGACAAGAACCGACCATATGCTTGTCCGGGGAGTGAGGGAAAAGAATGCGGACTATATGGTGATGGAGGCTCCGATTCCATCGGTCGAGTTCCAATCAGTCGATGCAAGGATTCAGAGAAAAGTTACTGAGCTCGACGTCGTGCAAAACAGCAAGGCATTGGGCGATAATGCCACGAGGTTGAGGGGATTGAGTGCGCCGGCAAAGGAGTTCGCGGGCGAAGTGGTGGCTGAAGAGGCTGTGGAAGCAGAGACGATGGATGATGCTTACGTGCGCTCCAACCTGTCTGAACTCGCCTTCTTCTACCCGCAACTTCGTACGGACAATAAGGGCCAGACGTCCATCGAGTTCACTTTGCCCGAAGGCTTGACCTCGTGGCATCTGCATGGCCTGGCGCATACAAAGGACATGATGACTGCCGAATGGCAAGAAACCATTGTGGCGAAGAAAGAGCTGATGGCGGAGCTTTCGTTGCCGCGCTTTGTGCGTAACGGCGATGAAGTCACGCTGACCGCCAGCATCCGCAACGCCTCGGAGAAGCGACAGAATGGTGAGGCTCTCCTTAAAGTCTTTGATGCCGAAAGCAACAAGAGCATCAAGCAGATGAAGGTGACATTCGACATCGAGCCGGGCAAGGAGGCTATCTACCACATGCCGCTCACCACAAATCTGGACCATCCTGTCCTCGCTGTCCAGTGGGTAGCGAAGGGCAAGGGCAGCAGCGACGGCGAGGTGCGCTACCTGCCTGTCCTCTCCGATATGCAGCCCATGACAGAGACGAAGACTTATCTGCTCAAAGGCGACACGACACTTACGATGGATCTCTCGAAGCTCTTCGCTAACGGCAACCCGAAGGCAAGGAACAAGACCCTGACCGTAGAGCATGTTTCAGAGCCTGTCACCCTTGCATTGCAGGCATTGCCTTCTCTGACGGCTCCTGTTCATAGCGATGTCCTTTCGGTCGCTACGGCCTATTATGCCGGAAGCATTGCCTACCATCTCGCCCATAAGTATGAAGGCTTACGAACTGTCATCGCACGCTGGGCTGAGGAAGAGCACTCGCAGGCCTTGCAGAGTCCGCTTGTCAAGAACCAGCAGCTGTCTGACATCCTGCTCAACGAAACGCCTTGGATGATTGAGGCACAGCAGCAGAAGGCCAGCCGCCAGCGCATCGCTTCTCTCTTCGCAGAGATGGAGCAGGAGCAGCGCCGCATGACAATGCTCGCCGCCCTCTCTGCCCGTCAGCACGCCGACGGCTCGTTCGGCTGGTTCCCCGGCATGAGTGGCAGCGTCTGGATGACAACAGAGGTGGCAATGCTGCTTTCGCGACTTGGAGACATCAAGAGTGTCTTGTCCGTTCCTGAGCGTCAGATACTCGAGGGGGCGCTGTCTTTCCTCGAAAAGGATATGCATAAGGACGTCGAGGCAATGCAAAAGGAGAAGAAACCGACGCTTTCCTTCTACCAACTTCGCTACCTATATATATATATAATGTATAAGGAAAGGCCCAACGAGGATGCCAAGTACCTCCTTTCCCTCCTGGAGAAGCAGGCCGAGGACTACGATAGAGAGGAACGTGCCCTTGCCGCAATCGTGCTGAAGAGAACAGGAGAGGACAAGAAGGCACAGGCCTTGATGCCACGCATCCACGAGTTGCTTCGCCACAGCGACGGCATGTATATTGCCTATCCGAGCGGCTCGTTCGTGAGCATCGACCGCAAAGTGGAGGCACACGCCAACTTCATGGAGGCTGTCTTCACTGTCGAACCCGGCGAGAAAGAGTTGCTTGCCAAGATGGCTGAATGGCTTATCTTGCAAAAGAGGAGTCAGGAATGGGATCAGCCCATCCAGTCGGCCGATGCGATTTATGCTTTGTTGCAGAGCGACTTCCCAACAGAAACCGGCCAATGGAGCGGCAAGGTCACATACGACAATCAGATGCGCAAGTTGCAGAAATCTGAGGCTGACTACGGATTCGTTCGCGAACGAATAGAGGACATCGGCAAGGCAAAGGAGCTTACCATCGAGCAAAAGAACGTAGAGCATGGCCTTTCTTGGGGAACTGTCTATGCCCAGTGCCAATTGCCGGCTACTGAAGTTGAGAGCAATCGCGAAGGTATGACCATTCGTCGAGAGGTGTCTATAGAGAATAGGAATGCGGCTATGGTCAATGGTCAATGGTCAATGGGCGACAGAGTCCATGTCCGCTATACGATTACGGCAGACAGAGATTACGAATACGTTTGCTTGAAGGCTCCTCGTCCTGCAGCAACCGAACCTGTCCAGCAGCTTTCGGGCTACCATTGGCAAGGCGGCCTCGGCTATTATCAGGCGATGCACGATGCCAGCACAGAGTACTTCATGGACCGCATGCCGCGTGGCACCTACGTCATCGAAGAGGATTGGCTCGTCAGCCGCGACGGCAACTACCTCCTGCCTCCCGCACGCCTGACCTGCCTCTATGCGCCCGAGTTCCAGTCGAATACGGCGGGCGAGAAGTTCTCGGTGAAATAAGCGGAGAGACATCATCAGTCCGCCTGGCAATCACGACGTGTCGCGAGCACTCTCACGACACGTCGTGAGCGCCTTCACATCACGTCATGAGCGCCTTCACATCACGTCATGAACGCCTTCACGACACGTTGTAAATGCCACCGCAGCGTGTCGCGTTTGCAAACGTAGCGTGTGTAGTTTTTTGCTGAATCCTTGCATATTCAAAAAAATAGCATTATCTTTGCAGCGAATAATGACAGGATACACTTATTTTATACTTATGAAAGCGATTAAGACATTATTGACACTTGCTTTGCTGGCAGCCTGGCAGACTTCAGGCGCACAGGCCGTGGGCCGCACTTTCTACATCGACTACGGACAGAACAACGTGTCGGGTCAGGGCTATAAGACCGTCGGGGCCGACAAGAACGGACACCACTGGAATAACATCTTCGGCAAGGGGACGGGCGCACCCGACAAGGCTTACCCGCAGACCATCAGCCTCGTGACTGCTGAAGGCACGGCGACCGACTGCCGTTTGCAGCTCTCGTCGCGCTTCTCGACCAACGGCTACACAAACGGCGGCCTGCAGAACCCCTCCGTGTCGCTGCTCGGCGACCTCGCCATCGAGAGTGCCACGCAAGACTATATCTTCCTCGAGGGCAACCAGGACTATGGCGTCATCCACATCAAGGGACTCGACCTCAGCAAGGCTTACCGCTTCAGCCTCTTCGGTTCGCGTACGGCGACCGACACCAGGGCGGCATGGATTGACCTGACAGGCGAGAACTGCTGGCGCGAGGAGCTGGTGATGTCGGGTGCCGGGATAGGCAGCGGCGGCTACAATGGCAACAACAACGCCGTCCTGACATCTGAGCCCATCTTCCCTGACAAAAGCGGCAACATCGACCTCACAATCATCAAGAGGACCTCGGGCATCATGGTCTATCTCAACTGCATGAAGATAGAGGAGCTGGAGGGACTGGAGCGCCCCAACCAGGAGCTCACCATGACGCAGAAGATGTATTTCGACTTCGGAGAGACGAGCAACAATACCCGCGGACATCAGACGACGGGGACCGACGCCAACGGCAACCGCTGGAATAACATCTCGTCGGGTTCGAGCGGCAGTAACGCCGTGGCGGCCAACAAGATTGTCGCTGTCAAGAATAGCGAAGGCACCTCGACCGGAGCACGTTTCACCGTCGTGGTAAAGACCTATACCAACGGCATCGATGCCGGCGGCAACAATGACCCCTCGGCGGACGACCTGGGCGACCTCGCCATCAAGACTGCAACCGAGGACTATGTCTTCATCGACAATGGCGATGTGCGTTCCTTCAAGCTCGGCAAGCTCAACACAGCCCATTGCTATCGCTTCTACATCTACGGCACGCGCAATCACACCGACAACCGCGCGACCCTCTACACCTTTAAGGGACAACGCACCTGGACGGGCGGTCAGACCACCTCTGGCTCCGACATCGGCGGCGAGGGCTATCACGGCAACCTGCGCAACATCCTGCAGACCGACTACCTCTATCCCGACAAGGACGGCAACATCTTCATCACTTACCAGCGCGTCTTCGGCATGGCGCACATCAGCGCGATGCGCGTGGAGGAGTACGAGGGCGGCACACGCCCCGAAGAACCCCTCGAGTTCAGTATGTTGTCGCTCAGTGACAACGCCGAGGACGTGACCTTCAAGGCTCTCGACGCCAACCACTACGAGGCGTATGCCCGTCTCGATGCCGGCACGTTTACCCTGACAGGCACAGCCGACGGCGAAGCGGTGACGCTCTCCAGCAATGGCGATGGCACCTTCAGCACCGAGGGCAGCACGCCGTTCGCGGTTGCTGAGGGCTGTGTGGCCCGCATCACCGTCGATACGGGCAACCGCCTCGTCACCGTCCTGCCCGTCACGATGTACGTCCGCGGCAACATGGGCGCAGGCAGTCCCGTCATTCCCTACAAGGGAGGCGGCGTCTTCGAGGGAGAGGTGACCCTCCGGGAGACGGCTTCGCAGCAGTGGGTCGATAAGACGATGTACTTTGCCCTGAACAACGACGACGCCCTCGCCATCAAGCGCCTGAAGGATGCTGACACGCGATACGTCCTCGGCGAAACGGAGAAGGGACAGAACGTGGAGAACATCTATCAGAATGCAGGAACGTACACCATCACCGTCAACATGAAGGACATGGTGTACGACATCGCGGCCCCCATCGACGAGAATCGCATCAGCGTCTTCGGCTCGTCGGTGGCCAACGGCCAGGGCGCCACGGACTACAAGGGCTACCGTTACCTCTACGGACAGCAGCTCATAGCCCGCCACCGCGAGGGTAGGAGCGAGACGCCCTTCTACACATCCAACGTCTCCATCGGCGGCAACACGACCAACGACCTTCTCAAGCGCTACGACGACCTCATCCGCGACTTCGGGCGCTACGTCATCTTCGGCCTCTCCCTCGGAAACGAAGGCATCCACGGCGCCAGCAATCAGCAGGCCGTCTTCAACCAGTGGCGTGACAACATGCTGACGTTAATCCGCAAGGTACGCGCCGACGGGAAGATACCGATGGTGATGAACAACTACACGCGCAGCGACTACAATAGCGACGACTACTACTACGTCAAGCAGCTCAACCTGCTCATTCACGAGTGGGACGTCGCCTCGACAAACGTGCTCGGCGCTATCGACAAGGGCAACGGCCAGTGGGCCGACGGCTACGTCTCCGACACCTATCACCAGAACACCGCAGGCCATGCAGAGTTCATGTATGCCATGGTGCCGTCGCTCTACGACGCCATCAAGGCCGGCAAGCCACAGCCCGTGCGCAACCAGTCGAAGAGTATGACCGTCGAGGCAGGCAAGAGGATTTACTTCGAGCCTGAGGAGACGGTGCACCCCTTCACCATTACCGTCCGCCTCAAGGGCACGGAGGGACAGGCCTTCTCACTCGCTCAGGCCGTTTCCCTCGACGAGGCAGTGGTCCGAGTCAATGCCGACGGCACCGTCACCTACACCGCACCCTCCGGCTCCACCATCACATCGACCGCGAAGATCAACGACGACGCATGGCACAACATCACGCTGACCAGCTACTACGCCCAGCGCCGCACCATTCTCTATGTTGACAAGGCGAAGGCCGGCGAGATAGGGGAGCGTCTCTCGAAGATCGCGTTCGTCTCGGTCGGCGACGACGCAAACAGCCGCGAGGTCAGCGAGTTGAGCTTCTGGCGCTCTGGCATGACGCCCGAGGAGATCACGGCAGTCTGCAACGGACGCATGCTGAAGTCCAGCCTCGAGATATACGCGCCCCTGGGCGGCATCTACGCCATGGACAACCTCGCGCAAAGCACCAACAAGCTCCACTACGGCACAGCCAGGACCAAGCAGTACGAGCGGGCAAGCGCCGACGTATTCTTCATCCCCGACGAGGGCACAGCAGGCTTCGGCTCGGGCGAGGACTACGACAAGCTCGTCGATGGCAACACCGCCACGAAGTGGTGCCTCAACGGCGGAGACGGCAACAGCATCTACAACATCTTCCATGCCTCGCTGCCCATCTACGTCACCGGTTACACCATCACCACCGCCAACGACAATGCCCAGTACACCGGCCGCAACCCGAAGGCCTGGACACTTTACGGCTCCACATCCGACAGCAATCCCGGCCTGGACGACCCGTCGTGGGAAGTCATCGCTACGGTCAGCAACGACTCGAAATTGAGAGACGTCAACTTCACGACCTATACCTACACCCTCCCCGCCGAGACGGCAAAGGCCTACCAAAGCTTCAAGTGGGTCATCACGGCCCGTAAGGGCGGCGGCACCGGCGTCATACAGGTCTCCGAGTTCCGGCCCACCTTCGACGACGCACTCGTCGGGCTGCCACTCTCCGACGACGACGAGACGGGCATCATCGACCTGAAGGGACTCGACGAATACAGAGACCTGCAGACCCTCACCGACCCGAGAGGCCTCGACGACCTCAGTGCCGCCATCTACAACCTCTCCGGACAACGCCTCGCCAGAGTGCAAAAAGGGGTGAACATCATCGACGGCAAGAAAATCGCCGTCAAGTGACGCCGTTCGACGCCACAGCAAGGAAACGCCAACGCCACAGCAAGGAAAGGCTTTTCCCACAGCAAGGAAGAGCCTTTCCCACAGCAAGGAAAAAACAACCCCTCACGAGGGAGAAGAAACTACAACTGTTAACCTTCAACATTCAAAGCATAATGTCCCCAGAAAACTTCTTCACCATTCCCGGCGAGCCTGCTGTCGTGGCCGAAGCCCGATGCAAAGTCCTCCAGGAGTTCGACGACCTCGATTTCTACGAGGAAGGGCATCGCTACCTGCTGCATGGGCAGGCGTTGCCCTCCGTCTCCAACGTCACCCATCGCTTCGTCCGCGAACCGTTCGACGAGCAATGGCAGGCCATGCGCTACGCCAGAAAGCACGGCCAGACACCCGAGCACTGGATACAGCAGTGGCGGCAGAACTCCTTCCGCGCCACGACACTCGGCACCAAGACGCACGCCTACGGAGAAAGCCTCGGCTATCTCCGCGCAGGAATGCCCGAGCGCATTTGCCCCTCCATACAGGCCCAGTATATGCCCGAGTACCGTTTCCTCGCACCCATACATCCAAAGGAAGAGGCAATCGTCATGTTCATGAACGAAATGCCCGCCAGTATGCATCTCGTCCTCAACGAAGCAAGAGTCTACAGCGGCAAGAACCCCTGCCAGGAGCGGAACCTCAAGGAACAGATCGCGGGCACCTTCGATATGCTCTACTACAACGACGGCAGCGACGGACAGCCCCAAGGATTCGTCATCCTCGACTACAAGACAAACGCCAGCCTCTCCAACGACTACAACCGCAAGTACGGACGCGTGCTCAACGCACCCTTCGCAGATATGACCGAGGAAGACCTCTCGCTCTACACCATACAGCTTAGCCTTTACGCCCTCATGCTCCAGGACATCGGACTCCCCATCGTCTCCCGTCGCATCATCTGGCTCAAAGACGGAGAGTACGAAGTCGTCCCCGTAGCAGACCTCTCCGAGAAGCTGAGGCAAACACTGTGACAACTCTCAAATCATCAATTTTCAATCATCGACATTCAATCCTTTCAATCTTCAATCTTCAATTTTCAATATTCAATCTTCAATTTTCAATATTCAATCTTCAATCCTTTCAATCTTCAATCTTCAATTTTCAATCATCAACATTCAATCCTTTCAATCTTCAATCTTCAATTTTCAATCATCGACATTCAATCCTTTCAATCTTCAATCTTCAATTTTCAATATTCAATCTTCAATCCTTTCAATCTTCAATCTTCAATTTTCAATATTCAATCTTCAATTTTCAATCATCAATCTTCAATTTTCAATATTAGAATATGTCCTGCCTGCTTAGCTTCCGTCTCATCTTTGCCATCATCGGTTGGCGCATCGGTGGAGGAAAAGGACTCATCCTCGGCTTCCTGCTGGGCTGGCTGTTCGACTCCATGTATCGCCGCCCCACTATACACTTCACCTTCCGCCACGGCACAGACGACTTCTCGGGCTATCAGAAACAAGAGCGCGACTGGCAGCCCTACGTCGACGTCACACTGCAAGAAGCATATCGCACCCTCGATGTCAGCGAGACAGCCACAGACGAAGAAGTCCGGCAGGCATACCGACAACTCGCACTCCGCTACCACCCCGACCGCGTCGCCTCACAAGGCGAAGCAGCCAGAGAAGCCGCTGAGAAGAGGTTCCGCGAAGTGACCGAAGCCCGCGACATCATCTTCAGAGCAAGAGGCATTTAATCACGCAACATATTATATATATATAATGTATATGAGAAGACTCGACACCAATTCCAGGCCAAAAGATGAGCCAAATGTGCATCCACCGCCAGAGAAAACCTAAAAAGATGTAAAATGACCAAATAACCACCATAAAAAAGCTCAAAAAATGACTTTTTCGAGGGTTTTACTTCAATTTACCCAACTTTTTTTGAGAAAAGTGAAAAAAAAAAGCCAAAATGTTTTGGTGGTTATGAAAAAAGCACTAAATTTGCAGCAGAAAAGTATAAAACAACTAAAACAACATTTAATAACACAAAAAACTAAGTTTTATGAAAAAGAGAATTTTACTTTCGCTGGTTTCATTCTTTATGATGACAGCAATGTGGGCATCTTTGCAAGACGCTTATCAGATTTATGTAACAGCTGGTGCAGCAGGTAAGACTGGTGAAACCGCAACCCTCACCCTGAACATGAAGACCGGTAACGCTGGCATTTGGCAGTGGACATGTACCGTTGTTCTTCCCGAAGGTGTTACTTTCGTTGAAGGAAGTGAAGCTATTGATCCCGCTCGCTATCCCGAAGATTTCGCTCCCACTTTCACTGCTACTCCTAATGAAGACGGTACCGTTACCTTCTCTTGTGTAGGTGCTGACGGTAAGGTTATGACTGGCTCTGATGGTGCTATCGCTACATTCCAGGTTGCTGTTGCTGCTGACGCTACTCCTGGCGACGTTGTCGTAGAGGTTAAGAACGCTGCAATGGTTGAAGCTAACACAACTTCTATCCACAACTATGCTATCAACTCTTTCACTTGGACTATCGAGGAAGGTGCTGTTGCTGTAGAAGGTGACGCAAATGGTGACGGTGAAGTCGACATCGCTGACTACACCTATATCCTGAACGTAATGGCTGATGAAGGTGACGTAACTGAGTATCCCGAAGTTGACGTAAATGGTGACAACGAGATTGATATTGCTGACGCTACATACGTACTGAACCTTATGGCTGATGCTGATGAATAATCAATCATTATAACAAAACGGATAAATTAATTTAATAATAACTTTAATATTTAAAACAACAATGAAAAAGTTTTACATGACATTGGTTGCTATGCTGTGCGGTGCTGCAGCAATGGCACAGGAGAACATCCTCTATGTAGAAGATGGCTTTCAGATTGAGCAAGGCGCAACAAAGGCTCTCCCCATTAGCCTCAAGAACGCTGAACCCGTTGTAAGTTTCGCATTCAAGTGGAATGGTGTTCCCGAAGGTTTCACAGTTCCCAAGACTCCTGGTGACGTAGCTAAGGTTACCGTTAACGAAGAGCGTGCTGACAAGGAGAAGTTAGGTATTGCTTCTGAATATCCTGGCGGAACATTGGCAGATTGGTTCAAGGTTGAGGTTTCTAAGAGCCAGATTTCTGTTGCTCCTGGTGTTCCCGGCTATCGCGACGATGCAGACGAGTGGGTACCCTGCGCATTCCTCGGTAATGACGGTGTAGTTGCATTCGTTGAGATTACAGTTGACGAAAGCGTTGCTGAAGGTGACTATGTTCTTCCCGTTAAGTCCATCAGTATTGGTAATGGTGCTTTCAAGACCGCTTCTGTCGCTTCTTCAAAGACAGCTGAGTTCAAGGTTCAAGTTATCAAGCCCACTGGCATCATCAAGGTTAACGCTGACGATCCCAACGCTCCCGTTTACAACGTAGCTGGCCAGCGCGTTAGCAAGGCTCAGAAGGGTATCTTCATCCAGAACGGTAAGAAGGTTGCTGTTAAGTAATAATTGCTTATCCAATAAGATAACTTAACAGATATCTATTAACATTAAGCCTCCGATTTCGTCGGAGGCTTTTTTGTGTCCTATATGGTAAAGGATATAAACAAAGCACGTTAAGTCATTCAACTTAACGTGCTTTATTTGTTTATTTAACCTGAGTGGTTCTTCGTCTTAACCTGTGTCGTCCTTCGACTTACCCTGTGTTGTCCTTCGACTTATCGCGCGTTATCCTTCGACTTACCTTGTGTTGTCCTTCTACTTATCGCGTGTTGTTCTTCGATTTGACGTGCGTTGTCCTTCGATTTGACGTGTGTTGTGGGGCGACACGAGGTGTCTTTTGACACGATGGTGGACGCTATGCTTCGTCCCACTGCTTGCGGAGCAGTTCGACTGCTGCGGGCAGCACGACTGCACGGTCGCCTTCGCAGCCGCACTCGAAGCTGACGAAACCTTGATAGCCAAGTTCCTTGAGCGCACGGAAACCATCGCGGTAGTTGTCCTTCTCGCCGTCCTCGCCTGGTGTCTTGCGACGGCCACGACTGGCAATGTGCACGTGCTGCAGGTATTCCGTGCCTGCAGCCATGAAGGCTGCATAGTCGGATGTCTCCTCCTGCATGTGCCAGAAGTCGCCCATGCACTTCACGCCCTTGCTGTCGGCATCGCGAGCGATGGCAGCAGCGTCGGCAACCAAGCGCATATAGAAGCACTCGCCGCGGTTCAGGGGTTCAAGGATAACGGTCGTTCCGCATTGAACTGCGAACTCGCCCAATTCGTGAAGCTGCTCGCAGAGATAGTTGCGCGTGTCCATCGTATGGGGGCGGCAAGGTTGCTGACCGTTGAAGGCAGGCACCATGATGACACCGCAAGAGTTAATCTTGCCGGCAGCCTCAATGATTTCGCGCATCGTGCGGTCGAATGCGTCCTTCTGTCCGTCCTCTGCCAGAATGAATCCGTCGAAGCCTGCACAGATGGCAGCCATGCGCACGTTACGTCCCTTGAGGGCATTGTTTATCTCGTCCACACGTCCGGCCAAGCCGCGTCCGCCCACCTCGAAGCCTGTCACGCCGAGACTCTCGCAGTAGTCGAGTTTCTCCTGAAGTGAGTCGCCAATGGCGATGCCTTCCTGGAAGCAGAGGTTGAGTGGGGTAGTGGCTTTCTTCTCGTCCTTCTTAGGGGCGCAAGATGCCAGCAATGTGGTAGGCGTCAGTGCTGCAGCCGCAGCACCTGCCATAGAACCTAATAGGAAATTGCGTCGTTGCATTTGTTAATGGGGTTAATGGGGTTAATGGGCCTTATGGGCCTTATAAGCCTTATGGGCTTTATGGGGTTAATGGGCTTTATGGGGTTAATGGGCTTTATGGGCTTTATGGGTTTTATGGGCTTAGGAGCCTATTAGCCCTATTAGCCCCATTAAGCCCATAAAGCCCATTAAGCCCATCAAGCCCATCAAGTCTATTCTTTATTTCCCTGGCACGGGAACTGTCATCGAGGCCAGGTCGAGGGGGCCAAGTTCGAGTTTCTCGGGCAGGAAGTCCTGCGGAGACTGCGTCATCTCGTCCCATGTGACGGTCTGACCGGTATATGCTGCCTCGCGGCCCATGATGCCTGCCATGCAGGAGATGGCGTTGTCTGTTGCTTCCTCGTGAGCTGTGCCTTTGCGGATGTGGTTCACCCAATCGACATGCTCCAACGTGTAGGGGTCGTGCACTTGGAACTCCTGCTTAGCCTTTTCGTCGTCGTATTTCCAGATAACGTTGCCTTGGAGGTCCTTTATCTCATTCGTCTCGCTGTCCCAGCTGCCCTTGCTGCCTTGGATAAACTCGCTCACCTTGCTGCTGCAGCCATCAATCTGGCGGCACATCGAGTGCATGTGGATGCCGTTCTCCATCGTGAAGTCTGTGCTGAAGAAGTCGTACTGGTCGCCTGTGACGCGGCGTTGGCGCGAGCCGAATGCCGTAGCGCTAACGGGCTTCAAGCCGCTCATCCAGAGGAAGACGTCGATGTTGTGGACGTGCTGCTCGATGATGTGGTCGCCCGAGAGCCACTTCCAGTTTACCCAGTCGCGGATATTCCACTCCATGTCTGTCCAGCCGGCTTCACGCTGACGATACCACAGCATGCCCTGGTTCCAGTAAACGTTGCCGCCGGTAATCTCGCCAATCATTCCGGCTTGTATCTGCTTGTTGGCTTCCACGTAGCGACGCTCGTGGTGACGCTGCGTGCCGACAACGACGCTCAAGCCCTTTGCCTGAGCCTGCTTTGCAGTTGCCATGACAGAGCGATAGCCCTTGGGGTCAACGGCGATAGGTTTCTCGAGGAAAGAGTGCACGCCCTTCTCCGTCGCGTACTTGAACATCTCGGGACGGAAGACAGGAGGCGTAGTGAGGATGACCATATCGACACCAGCGTCGATGACCTTCTTGTAGGCGTCGAAGCCAACGAAACAATTCTCCTGAGGCACTTCCTGCTGGCGCTCGTTGATGAGACGATTGCGCACGTCGTTCAGTCTGTCTTCGAAGACATCGCCCAGTGCCACGACCTTGATGTTGTCGGCAGCATCGAGCAGGTTGATGATGGCACCGCTTCCGCGACCGCCGCAACCGATGAGACCAACCTTCAGTTCCGGTCCGTCGATAGCTTTGTCGGGGAGTTCGGGCACGTAGTATTCGCCTTCCTTCTTGAGGGGCGTGAGTTTGTTACCATTGCCAGAGCAGCTGGCAAGTAATGCAGGAGCAGCCACAGCAGCCGCTCCGACGGTAGCGGCGCCAGTCAGGAAACTGCGCCTGCTCATTCCTTCTTTTTTTAATAGGCTTTATGGGTTAATTGTTGCGTCGCAGACGACACGGAAGCCGATGCCCTTCATGTCGCTGAGCCACCAGATGCTCTTCGGGTTCTGCGGGTCGGTCTTAAGCCAGGCCTCGTAGTCGCTGTGCCGACGTGCAGCGCATCGCAACTCGCTGGCATCGTCGTGATAGCATCCGCCGCGCACCACATAGTCGGTGCCCGATGCGGGTCCCTTCGGGTCGACGGCATTTGCGCCGGCCTTCTCGTAGGCATCCTCCGCGTACCAGTCCTGGCAGTATTCCATCACGTTGCCCAGCATGTTGCGCAGTCCGAACGGATTGGGCGCGACTCGCGACGGCTCCTGTGTGCGGTTCTTGCTGTTGAGGGCATATATGGCGTAGCGATTGATGGTCGTTGTGTCGGTGCCGAAGATGCTGTTCCAAAGTCCTTCGCTTGAATAGGCAGAGGGCTTGCCTTCGAAGAAGTAGGGCGTGTCCGTGCCGCCGCGAGCCGCATATTCCCATTCCGCTTCCGTCGGCAGACGGTAGTGGCGGCCCGTCTTCAAGCTGAGCCACTGGCAGAAGGTTTCAGCCGCATAGTGCGTCATCGTGATGGCCGGCCGGTTCCCCATGCCCCAGCCCTGGTCGGGCATGCCGAATGGTGGGGTAGGACCCGACACGGCGTCCACGTCCGGACGGCTGTTGTTGGCATAGATGACCTCGGGCTTCGTGCGTCCCTCCGACATTGTCTCGACGTAGAAGGCCCAATACTGGTTCCACGTCACTTCAACCTCGCCCATGAAGAACGGCGAGACGGTAACCTCGTGTGCGGGATATTCGTCGGGGCGGCTGAACTTGTCGCCCTTATTGCTGCCCATCGTGAACTTGCCGCCGGGCACAGCAATCATGTTGATTGAGGCGCGAGTGCCGGGGATGGTTTCCGTGAAGTTCGAGAAGCTTGTCACAGAGGCTGGCTCCGTATAGACAGGGCCTGTGGTATCGATGGGCGCCGTCGTCATCTTTTCGTGCTTGTAGCCTGCAATGAAGTGGCCCGCGTCGAGGTGGCAGCTCACGCATTGCAAGCCCAGCTTCTCCTCGTTCTCTTCGTAGTAGAGATGTGCGGCGACGCCATCGTCCGTGATACCTTCCGGGAAGAGGTTTGCGTGGCACTTCTTGCACGAGCTATTAAAGACGATGTTGGGCGCGTACTCTTCTGTGCGCTTCGACTCGAAGTCGAAATCCTCCTTGTCGTGCGTCAAGTACATCCAGATGTCGTGAAAGCCAATCTTGACCTTTGCCCAGTAATAGTGAGGCGTGCCGGCGGGTGGCAAGTGGCAGGCTGCACAATCCGTATGCACGCCGCTTTGGTTCATGTAGTGCTTGCTTTGCTTCCAGCTCGTCTCAGCTTCGGGATGCACGTGACACGCCGCGCACGACTCGTTGGTCGACGTGACATTGCTTGTATAGAGAGCCGCCAGCACCAGCACGATGCCGAATAGTGTGCCGCCAAGAGCGGTGAGGAGGTATTTCTTGCGCGTCGTCATCTTTTGATTTCCATTTTGAACTCCGACGGAACCTTCACGAGCTTTTTGCCGTCGGCACGCTTCACGGCGTTAAAGCCAAGGAATTTCAGCTGGTACGTGCCGTCAGGGTTTTGCGTCAGCGTCAGCTTCTGGTCCTCGCTTCCAAGGTCGTTGGCGATGGTGATGTTGGCATGCTGGTCGTCCTTGATCTCGAAACTCACCACGTACCAAACGCCGTAGATGTTGCCGTCCATGTAGCCGTGCATCGGTCCGAAAGCCTCAAAGCCCGGCACCTCGATGCTCTCCTCGTAGAGGTCGATGTTCAAGTTGATCTTCTCCTCTGGGCTCTGCAGCTGTAGCTTCCAGGGCTGTTGGCCGAAGGCTGCAGTCGCGATGAAAAACATCGCAGCAAGTGTAGAAATCTTCTTCATGTTGCGTTTCATTTGTCGACGTGTCGTGAGCAACTTAGCAACGTGTCGTGAGCAATCTAGCAACGTGTTGTGAGCAATCTGGCAACGTGATGTGAGCAATCTAGCATCGTGTTGTGAGCAATCTGGCAACGTGTTGTGAGCTGCTTAACGACGTGTCGTGGTTAATATATCGATGTTTCATGTCGCAATTCACCTACAAAGATAGTAAAAAAAGTATTTAGTTGTAGCACAAACCCCACATATTTATATATAAAATGCACAAAACGTTTCTTTTTTAACATATTTTGTTGTACCTTTGCGCGCGAAATTAGTGAAGAAAGGCAGTTTAATGAGAGAAAAACGATTGGTACCAGACTTTATTTTCGAGAGCAGTTGGGAAGTGTGCAACAAGATGGGTGGCATCTATACGGTGCTCTCGACTCGTGCCAAGACACTTCAGGAGCAATTCCCTGACAAGATTCTGTTCATCGGTCCCGATGTGTGGAAGGAAAAGGAGAATCCCCTCTTTCTGGAAGACGAGACGTTGTGGCGCCCTTGGGTGAAGATGGCTGCCGAAAGCGGCCTGCATGTCCGTGTCGGCCGGTGGAACATTCCCGGCAAACCTTGCGTCGTCCTTGTCGATTTCAGTCCCTACTTCGAGAAGAAGAACGAAATCTATGGCAAGGCTTGGGAGGACTTCGGTGTCGATAGCCTCCATGCCTACGGCGACTACGACGAAGCCAGCATGTTCAGCTATGCCGCAGCCCTCGTGGTCGAGAGTTTCTATCATTATCATCTCGGCGCAAGGAAGAAGGCCGTTTATCAGGCAAACGAGTGGATGACCTGCCTCGGAGCGCTCTATATCAGGAAGAACGTGCCTGAGATAGCCACCATCTTCACGACGCACGCCACAAGCATCGGCCGTAGCATCGCCGGCAACAACAAGCCGCTCTACGATTACCTTTGGGCATACAATGGCACGCAAATGGCTGGCGAACTCAACATGGAAGCGAAACACAGCGTCGAGCGACAGGCTGCACACAACGTCGATTGCTTCACGACAGTCAGCGAGGTGACGGGCCGCGAGTGTTACGAACTGCTCGACAAACGGCCCGACGTCATCCTGCCGAACGGTTTCGAAGCTGACTTCGTACCGGCAGGAACAGCCTTCACAAAGCGCCGCCGCGAGGCTCGGGCCAAGATTCTGCAGGTGGCCAATGCCCTGACGGGCGCTGAGTTCACCGACGACACGCTGATTGTAGCCACCAGCGGCCGCTACGAATACCGCAACAAAGGCATCGACGTCTTCCTCGAAGCCGCCTATCGCAGCCTATACGACAGCGACCTGCAGCGACAGGTCCTCATGCTCATACAGGTGCCGGCATGGATGGAAAGCCCTCGCGCCGACCTTCAGGAACGCCTGAAGATGGGCGGCACGTATTCCGAGCCGTTGCCCGAGCCCGTCATCACCCACAACCTGCATGAGCCCTGGAACGATCCCGTGTTGGGTTTCCTGCGCTCTCACGGCATGAAGAACGACAAGCACAGTCGCGTGAAGGTCATCTTCGTGCCCTGCTATCTCGACGGAGGCGACGGCATCTTCCAAATGCCCTACTACGACCTCCTTATCGGCGACGACCTCGCAGCCTATCCCTCCTATTACGAGCCGTGGGGCTACACGCCGCTCGAGGCAGTGGCCTTCCATGTACCCTGCATCACCACGTCGCTCAGCGGCTTTGGCGTCTGGGCATGCACCAGCCTCGGCCACGACAGCAAGCTCGAAGACGGCGTGGAAGTCATCGGTCGCAACGACTACAACGCCCAGGAGGTCGCCGAGCATCTCAGCAACACCATCGCCCGCTTCTCCGCTTTCGACAAGAAGAGCGTCGACAAGGCCCGCCGGAATGCAGCCAAGCTTGCGGAGAAAGCACTCTGGAAAAACTTTATCGCATACTATTACGAAGCCTACGACGTCGCTTTGCGCAACGCGAAGGCTCGCACCCATTAACCCCATTAAGCTTATTAACCCCATTAACCCCATAAAATATGAAGATTAAAGCAAGTAATGCAAATCAGCCCAGCTGGAAGCCCATCATTGTCAAAGGCAATGTTCCTGCCGAACTCAGCAAACTCGAAGAACTCGCCCACAACATGTGGTGGGTGTGGAACTACGAGGCGCGCGACCTCTTCCGCGACCTCGACCCCGAGCTCTATAGTGCCGTGAAGCACAATCCCGTTGCACTCCTGGAGCGTCTCAGCTTCAGCCGCAAGGAGGAGATTGTCAAGGACAAGGCCTTGATGAAGCGCATCAGCGAAGTATACAAGCTGTTCCGCAGCTACATGGATGTGGAGCCGGACCGCAAGCGTCCCTCCGTGGCCTACTTCTGCATGGAGTATGGCATCCATTCCGCCCTGAAGATCTATAGCGGCGGCCTCGGTATGCTGGCTGGTGACTACGTGAAGGAAGCCTCCGACTCCAACGTCGACATGTGCGCCGTCGGCTTCCTCTACCGTTATGGCTACTTTACGCAAAGCCTTGCAATGGACGGACAGCAGATTGCCAACTACGAGGCTCAGAACTTCGGCTCGCTGCCCATCGAACAGCAGATGAACGAGGACGGCACGCCGATGGTCATCGACGTACCTTATATGAACTATCACGTGCACGCATTCGTCTGGCGCGTCAACGTCGGCCGTGTGAAGCTATACCTGCTCGATACCGACAACGAGATGAACTCCGAGTTCGACAAGCCCATCACCCACGCCCTTTACGGCGGCGACTGGGAGAACAGGCTGAAGCAGGAGATACTGCTCGGCATCGGCGGCATGCTGCTTCTCAAGAAGCTCGGCATCAAGAAGGACGTCTATCATTGCAACGAGGGCCACGCTGCGCTTTGCAATCTGCAGCGCCTCTGCGACTATATCCACGAAGGCCTGTCGTTCAATCAGGCACTCGAAATCGTCCGCGCATCATCGCTCTATACAGTCCACACACCCGTGCCTGCCGGCCATGACTACTTCGACGAAGAGCTCTTCGGCAAGTACATGAGTGGCTATCCGCAGATGCTCGGCATCAGTTGGGACGAGTTCATCGGCATGGGCCGCACGAATCCCGACGACCACGGCGAGAAGTTCTGTATGAGCACATTCGCTTGCAACACCTGTCAGGAGGTCAATGGCGTGAGCTGGCTCCACGGCGAGGTAAGCAAGAAGATGTTCAACAATATATGGCAGGGCTACTATCCCGAGGAGAGCCACGTCGGCTACGTCACCAACGGCGTACATTTCCCGACATGGTGCGCCACCGAATGGCGCCACATTTATGCCAAGTACTTTGACAAGAAGCACCTCAGCGACCAGTCGAACGAAGAGATTTGGCACGGCATCTACAACTGCCCCGATGAGGAGATCTGGGCCACTCGTCAGGCCTTGAAGCAGAAGCTCTTCAAGTATGTCAGCGAGCAGTATAAGGAGACGTGGCTCAAGAATCAGGGTGACCCGCAGCGCGTCGTGAAGTTGATTGAGAACTTCAATCCCAATGCCCTCGTCATTGGTTTCTGCCGCCGCTTTGCCACCTACAAGCGTGCGCACCTGCTCTTCACCGACCTGGAGCGCCTCAGCCAGATTGTGAACAATCCCGAGCGCCCCGTCATCTTCCTCTTTGCAGGCAAGGCACATCCTGCCGACGGCGCAGGCCAGGGACTCATCAAGAAGATTTACGAGATAAGCCAGCGTCCTGAGTTCCAGGCGAAGATCATATTCGTGGAGGACTACGACTTCCTGCTGGCCCGCCGTCTTGTCAGCGGCGTGGACATCTGGATGAATACGCCGACACGTCCCTTGGAGGCCAGCGGCACGTCGGGCGAGAAGGCAGAGATGAATGGCGTGGTTAACCTCAGCGTGAAGGACGGCTGGTGGCTCGAGGGCTATCGTGAAGGCGCAGGCTGGGCACTCACAGAAAAGCGCACCTACCAGAACCAGGAGTATCAGGACCGCCTCGATGCCGCTACCATCTACTCGCTCTTGGAGAACGAAATCATACCTCTTTATTATAATAAGGATAAGAAAGGCATCTCGGCAGGCTGGATTAAGGTAATCAAGAACTCCATTGCCCAGATTGCTCCTCACTACACGATGAAGCGCCAGCTCGACGACTACTACAGCAAGTTCTACAACAAGCTGCGCGAGCGTTCGCAGAAGTTGCAGAAGAATGGCTATCAGCTTGCAAAGGAGATTGCCCTCTGGAAGGAAGCCGTTGCCGAGCGTTGGGATGCCGTCAACGTGGTGAGCATCGACCGGAACGAAGACATCAGCAACGGCAACATCGAGGCAGGCACGAAGTACAACATCGAGGTTGTGGTCGATGAGGCCGGCCTGGACAATGCCATCGGCGTAGAGCTTGTGACGCTTGTGACCGACAAGGAGGGCGAGGACCACATCTATCAGGTTGCTCCCTTCGAGCTGAAGGGCCGCGACGGCAACAAGTACACCTTCGTTTGTTCCCACACGATAGACAATGCGGGCAGCTTCAAGGTTTGCTATCGCCTCTTCCCGAAGAGCGACAAGCTGCCGCATCGCCAGGACTTCTGCTATGTAAAGTGGTTCGCGTAAAGACATCGCACTATACAGACCTATTGCGCATCGGCGTGCCGATCATGTTGGGGCAATTGAGCACCATCGTGATGGGGCTCGCCGATACGCTTATGGTGGGGCATTACGGCACGAACGAACTGGCGGCGTCGGGCTTCGTGAACAACATCCTCGGCCTGCTCATCATCGGCGGCATGGGTTTCTCCTACGGACTGACGCCCGTGGTGAGCGCTTTGCTGGGTGAGGGTAGGGCGCACAGCATTGCCGGCAAACTCAGGAACGGACTCTTTGCCTGTTCGGGCGTGGGGCTGCTGCTGATGTGCCTGGCTGCATTGCTTCTGGCATGCCTTCCCCTCCTTGGGCTGCCCGCGGAGCTTCTGCCCCTGATGCGGCCTTATTTGTTTACCCTGATGCTCAGCCTGCTGCCGCTGATGCTGTTCAATGCCTACAAGCAGTTCAGCGACGGCATACAGGATACGGCGATGCCGATGTGGATAATGCTCATCGGTAACGTCCTCAACATCATTGGCAACTGGCTCCTCATCTTCGGCCACTGGGGGCTGCCCGAGCTGGGTCTGCTGGGCGCAGGCCTTGCCACGCTTCTCAGCCGCCTCGTCCAGCTGATGCTGATAGCAGGCGTGTTCCATCTGACCAGGCGCTACGACCTCTATCGCAAGGACTTCCGACAGATGCGAATCACGAAGGCCGACCAGCGCGAGCTGCATCGGATGGGGTGGCCCGTGGCTTTGCAATTGACGATGGAGGCTGCCTCGTTCAGCTTCAGCGCCATTTATGTAGGCTGGCTTGGCGCGACGGCTTTGGCGGCACATCATGTGATGATAACCATCAGCCAGTTGTTCTTCATGCTCTACTACGGACTGTCGGCAGCTGTGGCGGTCAAGGTGAGCTATTATCGAGGCACTGGCGAGGTGGAGGAGACGCGTCGGGTGGCAGCTTCGGGACTTCATCTGTGCTGGCTCATCGCGCTGCTCGAAGGGCTTCCCCTCTTCCTGCTTCGCGACAGGGTCGGTCTGCTCTTCACGAATAATGCCGAAGTCACAGCGCTCGTGACGCTTCTGACCATTCCTTTCCTCCTCTTCCAGTTCGGCGACGCATTGCAATGCACCTATGCCAACGCCCTTCGCGGCATGGCTCGCGTGAAGGCGATGGTGTGGATAGCTTTCGTCGCCTATATCGTCATCTCGCTGCCCCTGGGCTATATCTTCGGCTTCGTTTGCGGCTGGGGCCTCGTGGGCATTTGGATGGCGTTTCCCTTCGGCCTCACAAGCGCCGGCCTGCTCTACTACAGAGAGTTCAGGAGAGTCCCTGAATGCTCTGAGAATTCTGAGTGTTCCGAGAACTCTGAAAACTCTGAGTATTCGGATTCTTCTGAGCACTCAGATTATTCCGAAAGCTCTGAGCCCTCTGATTATTCTTAGTATTCTGATGATTCTGAAAACTTCGAACACTCCGATGAAATATGAATTGAAGCCAATAGCGACCATCACGACGGACTTCCCCACGAAGTTCGGCATCCCCCGGCAAAGCGGGCTCGTGGGGGGGCTGAGGGGGAGGATTGTCTTCGAGCCCGAGTATCGCAACCCCGACGCTTTGCGGGGACTGGAACGCTTCAGCCATATCTGGCTGCTGTGGGACTTCAGCGAGGCGCGTCGCGAAGGGCAGAAGTGGCAGCCTACGGTGCGTCCGCCTCGCCTGGGCGGCAACAAGCGCGTGGGCGTCTTTGCCACGAGGAGCCCCTTTCGTCCCAATCACATCGGCCTCTCCTCCGTGCGCATTCTTGGCATCGATTTGCATACGCCCGACGGCCCCATTATTGAGGTCGAGGGCGCCGACCTGATGAGCGGCACGCCCATCTTCGACATCAAGCCCTACCTCGCCTTTACCGACAGTCATCCCGATGCGACGGGAAGTCTGGTGGATGATGTGGGATGTATGAGGGATGATGGAAGAGGGATGAGGGATGATGGAGGAGGTTCGGCGGAGCTTGCTGTGCATCCCTCGCTTGAAGAGGCATTCGATGCGGAGCATCTCGAGGCGCTGAGGGAGATTCTTCTTTCCGACCCGCGCCCCCACTATCATGACGATGCCGACCGCGTCTATTCCTTCGAGTTTGCGGGAAAGAAAGTGAAGTTCCGCTTCAAACCCGACCAGATCGAGGCTTGGCTGGGGTAACGGGCGACATTTTGGCTGAGGCTTTCCGATGCCTCACGAGGCGTTGGCCGTTCCTTGCTGTAGCGTCAGCGTTTCCTTGCTGTGGCGTTGGCCGTTCCTTGCTGTGGCGTTGGCCGTTCCTTGCTGTGGCATAAAATTCCCCCTAAAGGGGGGTAGGGGGCTAATAAGGCTAATAAGGCCAATAAGGCTAATAAGGCCAATAAGTCCTTCTCTGTAGCGTTGTCCGTTCCTTGCTGAAGGGACGGCAGAACCCTCAGCAAGTTGAGATTAAACAGATGGCATGCTCTGTCGCCCTTTCAGGGCTTGGAAATCGCAGCTCGCACGTTACCGGGGGTTGTCACCCCCGTCTGTTGTCTGTCGCACCTACGGTGCTTTTTTCTCTGCCACCAGTAATTTTGGGGAATATTATATTTGTTGGCTCGGTAGAAGCCTGAAAGGCTGAAAAGACCACAGACGGGGGCGCGAGCCCCCGGTAATGATGCAGCGTCAAAGAAGTCCTGAAGGGACGACAGAACCCTCAGCAAGTTGAGATTAAACAGATGGCATGCTCTGTCGCCCTTTCAGGGCTTGGAAATCGCAGCTCTCACGTTACCGGGGGTTGTCACCCCCGTCTGTTGTCTGTCGCACCTACGGTGCTTTTTTCTCTGCCTCCAGTAATTTATGGGAATATTATATTTGTTGGCCCGGTAGAAGCCTGAAAGGCTGAAAAGACCACAGACGGGGGCGCGAGCCCCCGGTAATGATGCAGCGTCAAAGAAATCCTGAAGGGACGGCAGAACCCTCAGCAAGCTGAGATTAAACAGATGGCATGCTCTGTCGCCCTTTCAGGGCTTGGAAATCGCAGCTCGCACGTTACCGGGGGTTATCACCCCCGTCTGTTGTCTGTCGCACCTACGGTGCTTTTTACTCTGCCACCAGTATCGTTTTCCTCTCCCACCAGTATCGTTTTCTCCTCCCACCAGTATCGTTTTCCCCGCCCTCCAGTATCGTTTTCCACTCCCGGCAGTCGCTATTGTCATTAAAAGATGAGGAAAGTGCCGGCCTTTGAGCATATTTCTTATATAAAATGTGGAAAGAATGGTTATTATTTCGTAACTTTGTACCGAAAATATCTCTAAACTATGAAAAAACTATCATTTTTAATCTTTCTTTGCATGACTGCGTTTGTGGCAGCTCATGCTCAACTTCAAAAGCCCCTTCCGTCTCTGCACGTCGAAGGTCGCTGGTTGGTGGATACGCACGGTAACCACGTAGTGCTTCATGGCGTGATGGACACGCCCAACATGTACTTCAACGATTATCGCTGGGGTTCGCCTTGGGGCGATGGCGCCGTACATTACGACAATAATGGCGCCGAGAAGTGCAAAGCGTACTTCCATAAGATTTTCGAAGGCCTTGAGCAGGCAAAGTGCGACGTGTTCCGTCTGCACCTCGACCCCTGCTGGACGAACGACCCGAACAAACAGGCCGCGGGCGACGGTTCGGAAGCCGACATCTCCCGCTTCAGCGCCTCGCGTCTGAACACGTTCCTCAAGAATCTGTATTTCCCCCTTGCCAAGGACGCCATCAATCACGGCTTGTACGTCGTCATGCGTCCGCCAGGCGTATGCCCGGGCTCGCTGAAGGTGGGCGACGAGTATAACCAATACCTGACGACCGTTTGGAATATCGTCTCGAAGAACGACTCGATAAGAAAGTACGCGGGACAGATCAGCATCGAGCTTGCCAACGAACCCGTCTCCCTGAAGAACGCCAACGGCGAGGACGACCCTGCCGCCCTGCACGACTTCTTCCAGCCTATCGTCAACAAGATTCGCGAGAACGGTTTCACCGGCATTATCTGGGCGCCGGGCACGGGCTGGCAAGCCAACTACACCAGCTACGCGTCCTATCCCATCGAGGGTCCCGACATCGGCTACGCTGTCCACGATTACACGGGCTGGTATGGCTGCAGCGACAGCCACTGCAATCCGCAGGACAAAATCAACCAGTTCCATACGCAGGTGCCCGTCGTCGACTTCGCTCCCATCATCATTACTGAGGTGGACTGGAGTCCCGTGAATCCCGACAAGGAAGGTCACCAAAACGAGCACGGCGAATGGGTGCAGCCCAACTACGGCACATGGTCGACGGGTTCCACCTCCAAATGGGGCAAGGCCTACAAGGCTTGCCTGGACTACTACGGCAACATCTCAATGACGCTCTCCGGCACCCACTGCCTGCTGAACGTCGATACGCTCATAGCCGACGGCACCGTGCTTCCCGCCTTCGGAGGCCTGGAGGAGGCATGCGGCAAGGCCTGCATGGACTGGTACGCCGAGTACTACGAGAAGGACTGGGCGCATCCCGACTACAAGAACGTCTCCATACGTGATCTGGGCAACGGCAAGTACAGGAATCCGGTCGTCATGGCCGACTTCCCCGACCCCGATGTGGTTCGCGCCGGCGACACCTACTATATGGTCTCCACCACCATGCACCATTTCCCGGGAGCTACGATACTGAAGTCTAAGGACCTCGTCAACTGGCAGTACTGCGCCCAACCCCTGACGCAGCTCTCCGCCTCCGACCGCTACAACCTGCAAAACGACAAGAACGCCTACGCCGCAGGTATGTGGGCATGCTCCATGACCTATCACGACGGCATGTTCTATATCCTCGTCAACGGCAACGACGCGGGTGGCTTCGTGCTCTCCGCCAGCGATCCCGAGGGCACTTGGGACATGAAGAAACTCTCTCGCATATATTACGACCCGGGCATGCTTTTCGATAACGGAAAGGTCTATATCGCATGCGGCATCAACGACATCAAGATTTGCGAGCTCGACGAACAGTTCAACTTCAAGCGCGAGCAGTCAGTCGTGACGCGCGACAACTCGGGGCTCGAGGGCTGCCATCTCTACAAGATAGGCGACTACTACTATATATATGCCACCTACGGCGGGTGGCCGAGCGGTCAGGTCGTCTTCCGCTCGCAAAACATCTTTGGTCCCTACGAGGAAAAGATGCTGGTGGAAAAGACCATCAACGGCAAGTCCAACACGATTCATCAGGGCGCACTCATCGAGACGCCGACCGGCGAGTGGTGGACCATCATGCAGGAGGACGTCGGCTGTCTGGGGCGCTTCCCCAACCTGCAACCAGTGAAGTGGACGCAGAACTGGCCAGTCGTGGGGAACAGAGGCGTGCCGTACACCACGACCACGAAACCCTCGACCGCCATCTCCGACAGGCGCGAGGGTCTGCCCACCAACGACAACTTCCGCAGCTTCCCTCTCGGGATGCAATGGCAATGGAACCACAATCCCGACGATGCCGCCTGGTCACTCTTCGAGCGACAAGGCTGGCTGCGACTGAGGACGTCGGAACCCGTAGCGCGACTGACACAGGCGCGTAACATGTTGACTCAGCGCATCTTTGCCTACGAGAAAAAAGCCTCGCTGGGTACCGTCCGCCTCGACGTCTCTGGCCTTCAGGAGGGCGACTATGCCGGCATCTGCATCTTCCAGGATCCGTATGCCATGCTCGCTGTCCGCGTACAGGACGGGCAGAAGCAGCTCATCTGGAGGCAGGACACGCTGCGCGTCCACGACAGCTTCACCCCGACGGAACAGGTGGAGACTGCCGATATCGACAGCATCGTCTATCTGCGGGCCTGCGTCTCCTACAGCACGAGCAAGACGCAGTTCTACTATTCGCTCGACAACGTCAACTATCAGCCCATCGGCGGCGAGACGTCGCTCAGCTTCAGCCTTACCGTCTTCGTTGGCGCCCGCTTCGGTCTCTTCTGCTATCACGGCACGGAGGGCTCCGACGCGCCACATGCCGCAGTATGCGGTTATGCTGATTTCGACTGGTTCTCCACCGAGGACGATTTCGACGAGTCACGCTTCTTCCCCGACGACTTCGAAGGTTTCAGTCCCGAGATGCTCACGGCAGATTCCCTCGTCCTTGATAAGGAGGAAATCGAGATAATGGCAGGCAGCAGCACGCCCCTCGAGCTGAAAGCCGTCTTCCTCGACGGCCATGTCGAGGACGTGGCAGCAAAAGCCAGCTTCACCCTCAGCAACGACTACGTCATGAAAGTGGAGCGCGGCCGCTTGCGAGGCTTGAGAGAAGGCAACGTGACCGTAGTGGCCACCTACAAAGACCCGCTGGGCAACGTCCTGTCAAAGACATTCACGGTCCACTCCACCTATTTCCCCTTCGGCAAGGAGTACATTACTTCCTTCTTCGGACAGGGCACCTACGACGAGCGCATGCGTCGCTTCCGTCCCAGCCAGTACGGGCAGATGGGTTGGCAATACAGCGACGGCGCCGATTGGAGCGAATACAAGTACCTCGTCATCAACCTCAGAGGCTCGCAGAGTTGTGATGCCCACCTGAACATCTTCACGGAAAACAGCATCTGGTCCGACTGCTGCGCAACGCCCTCCACTGGCAGCTTCGCTTCGAGAAGGCAAGTCGTGCTCAATCTCCAGGAAGCGAAATACACCTCTGGCGACAAGACAGGGCAGCCTCTCGACTTAGCGAACATCCATATCGTCGACTTCTGGGGCAACGGCAATGGCACGGTAACCGTCAAGGATATGTATCTGACGAACAACGACGACTACTCGCCCATCGACCCCGATGCCATCGAAATCGTCGAGGGCCAGGCGTCGAGAGTCGATGTCTATTCAGTCCAGGGCACGTGCCTGCGCCGTAACGTCGATGCCCGGGATGCCGTGAATGGCTTGCCGCGAGGCATTTATGTCGTCGGCGGAAAGAAATATATGGTGAAATAAGACGCATCGAATCGCGAATGACAAAGTGCCTTAACTGCGGAAATACGTTCGAGGGCAATTATTGCCCAAATTGCGGCCAGAAGGCTGCCACCAAACGAATGTGCCAGGGCGAGATGCTGAGAAACCTGGTGGCTCCTTTCGTGGGTGGCGACAACAAGTTCGTGAGAACCTGCCTCGACCTCTTGCTGCGCCCCGGCTGTATGGTGCGAGACTATTTGCTGGGCAAACGCATCCGATACTACCACCCCTTGCAGCTGTTCGTATTCGTGCTTACGGCCTATGCCATAATCTCTTACATCCTTGGCATCAGCAGTTCCATCATCGACGAAATGGCTACGATGGAGATTTTCCCAGACACGGAATCGTCCGATGACGCGTTTCTGACAACCATCATGAACGGAATGAACAAGCTCTACGCCAACAAGCTCTACGGCACGCTTTTCGCGGCAATCTTTGCCGTCCCGCCTTACACCATGGTTTTCAAGAAGTGCAAACTGGCGCGCCCCGACGGGCAGAGACTCTCCCTCAACCTTTCCGAGCAGTTTTATGCGCAGATGTACCACTCGTGCATTGTCATGATAATATCCATCTTCCTGCTTCCCCTGTGCCTCATCCCGGGCACAGATACGCTGGTGAAGGTAATCTATCAGGTAATGTCCTGCATTTATATTGTCTTCCTATACAAGCAGATGCTGGGTATTAGTTGGCTGAAGAGCATCCTCCTGAACGTTCTGTCGGCAGTTCTTGCCATGCTCTTCATGTGCTTCATATTAGTGATATTCTTCGTTATAGCAGGTGTGATGGATGCATCACTCCAGTAGGAGCGGGAGCATCTATGCAGGGCCTGGCTGGACGATAACAAACCGAAATAATAACTATACAGCATTATGAAAAAGAGAATTAGCCATAGCGTGACAGCAGTCATGGCAGTCATGTTAACCCTTTCGCAAAGCGCCTGTGCACAGAGTTCATGGACAAAGCAGTCCGCCCCCATTATGACCGTCTGGGGCGAGCAAGTGACTGAAGAGAATGCATGGCAGGAATATCCGCGTCCCTCCATGAAAAGGCAGGACTGGATGAACCTTAACGGCATCTGGCAATACTTCAAGCGCTCGTCCGTCAACTACGACTACGAGCAGAGCGCCTCGTCTTTCTCGAAGGCCATACTGGTGCCGTTCCCTGTGGAGTCGGCTCTCTCGGGCATCATGGACAAGAGCTATTCCTCCAACCGACGTGCCACGCACATGTATCGCCGCACATTCGCCTTGCCCGACAACTTCAGCGGCAAGAGCGTCCTGCTGCATTTCGGAGCAGTCGATTGGCGATGCTACGTCTATGTCAACGGCCAGCTGGCTGGCACCCACGACGGCGGCTCCGTTCCCTTCGCGTTCGACATCACGCCGTTCCTGCAGGAAGGAGCCGAGCAGGAACTGCAGGTGGCTGTCTGGGACCCGACCGACGGCGGGCAGCCCAACGGCAAGCAAAGCGTCTCGCCAAGCGGCATCTGGTACACGCCCGTCAGCGGCATCTGGCAGACCGTTTGGCTGGAACCCGTCAGCCCAACACATATCGAAAGCTACGAGCCCATCCCGGATATCGACAACTCTACCGTCACCATCAAGGTGAAGACCTCATCGCCCTGCACCGTCACCCTGACGGTAAAGGACGGCGAAAATGCCGTGGCCGAGCAGACAGGCAGTTCGGACGAGACATTCACGCTCTCCATCCCCTCCGCCAAGCTTTGGAGCCCCGACGAGCCCAACCTCTACGACCTCGACATTACGGTGAACGAAGGAGGTCAGCAGACGGATAAGGTGAGCGGATACTTCGGCATGCGGAAGTTCTCGCGCGGCATGGTGGACGGCCATCCCTGCGTCCTGCTCAACAACCAGCCGCTTTATATGTATGGTCCACTCGACCAGGGCTGGTGGCCCGACGGACTGCTCACGCCCCCATCCTACGAGGCGATGGTCTATGACCTGCAAGTGATGAAGGACTTTGGCATGAATATGGTGCGCAAGCACATCAAGCTGGAGAATGACCTTTGGTTCGACTGGTGCGACCATCATGGCCTTGTCGTCTGGCAAGACATGCCTTCGGGATGTGGCAGCGGAGCCATCGGCAACCTCGAATATGCCATGGAGAATTTCTATCGCGAAAACGAGGCCCTCATCGAAGCCACGCGTCACCATCCCTGCATCGGCGCTTGGGTGGTCTGGAACGAAGGCTGGGGACAGCATGCCAGCAGCGGCATGGCGCATACCATGCGAGCCGTCAACGGCGTCATCCAGGCCAATCACGACCCCGGCCGCTTCGTGCATGCCGTGACGGGATGGACGGATGTGGAGATGGGCGACTTCCTCGACGTTCACTCCTATCCCGCGCCAAATGCTGCCACGAATCCTTTGAACGAGCGCGTCGCCTCATGCGGCGAGTTCGGCGGCATCAATCTCTTTGTCGAAAACCACATGTGGGCAGGCTCCGACGTCAATTATACGACCGTCGAAGATGCTGATACCTACGCTAATCTCTACGACCACTACACCGACCGCCTGCAGGAGCTGCAGAAGGAGAAAGGCCTTTGGATGTCCGTCTATACCCAGATATCTGATGTGGAACAAGAGTGTAACGGCATCCTGACCTACGACAGAAAGGTGCTGAAGGTATCGCCCGCGCAGCAGGCCGCCATGCGAGCCAAGATAGAGCGCACGATAAACAGCCGCTACAAAGATGCCGCCACCATTGTCCCCGCAGGCGATAGCGCATCCGGCATCACTTGGAAATACACGACAACGGAACCTGCCGACACCTGGATGACCACGGGATTCAGCGACACCGGCTGGAAGACGGGCAATGCCGGCTTCGGCGGCGGAGGGCGCACCTCATGGTCCAGCAGCGACATCTGGTTGCGTCGTACGTTCCAAATCAACAGCTTCGATGCCAGCCAGCTGCAGGAACTGCGCCTCTGGCTCTTCCACGACGAAGATGCCGAGATATACATCAACGGCAAGCTTGCAGCCAAAGTGACGGGCTACAACACACGATACGAGCAATGGCCCCTGCTGCCCGAGGCACTCCAGTCGCTCAAGTTCGACGGCTCGGACAACCTTATCGCCATCCATTGCAAGCAGACGACGGGTGGCCAGTTTATCGATTGCGGCCTGAAGCTCCGCAGCTACACGCCCAACGCCGAACTGCAGGTCGAGCCCATGCCTGCCAAGACGCCAGCTCCCGAATTCAGCGCGGCAGGCGGCAAGGCTTACCTCATGACCTATACGCTCCCCATGAGCAAGAAGCTGCACTATGCCTACAGCATGGACGGCGCAAAGTGGACGCCCATCAACGGCAACCGCAGCGTCCTGGGCGGCGACTATGCTGACCTGGAACTCACATCCCCGTTCATTCGCCGCACGACAGCAGACGGCAAGGACGTCTTCCACCTTGTCGCCGACCTCGCCGACGAGAGCAAGTACGGCTTCTATCACCTTCAGAGCGAAGACCTCATCAACTGGCAGGTGGGCGATAACGGCGACATCCTGGTCAAGCCCTCCACCTCCGACGCCAGCAAGGTCGAGTCGCCCGAATGGATTTACAACGAGGCCACATCCTCCTACTTCGTCTATTGGAGCGCACGAAACGGCGACAGGAACGGCATCTACCTCTCCATCACCAAGGACTGGAAGCGCTACTCAACCCCGCGCACCCTCTTCACCCCCAGCTATTCAGCCTACGACATGCACATCGAGAAGACGGGCGACAACTTTACCGCCCTCTTCTACAACTCCGACCGAAGCGTCTGCCAGACGCAGACCGCCAGCATCAAGACGACGGGAACCAAGTGGAGCGAGGCGCAGCGCGTCTTCAGCTCGCAGATTCCCAAGTGCCGCGCGCCCCAGACCTTACCCGCCATGAACGCTGACGGATGGTTCCTCGTCTGCACACCTACAGGCGACAGCAGGCCGACCATGAGTCGCAGCGGCAACCCCAGCGAGAACAAATGGTATCCCTGCGACGAGAACCAGTACGCGCTCCCCGAAGGCGTACAGCATGGCTCCGTGCTCGTCATCACCACCACCGAGCTGGCAAACCTCTTGAATACGTTCAATAATGAGGAGTACGACGTGCTGCCCACGGCCGAGACCGCACCGCAGACGTGGAAGTACCAGACGTCCTCGAGCGCATCATCCAATACGGGATGGACCAAGCCCGGCTATCGCGAGACAGGCTGGCAAGAGGGACGCTCCGGCTTTGGCGCCAACAATCCTCCTGGGAGCCGCGTGAACACCTCATGGACCTCCTTCGCCATCCGCATGCGCTATCACCTCGACCTCACCGGATTCACCCCCGAGCAGATAAAGGCCCTGACGGGAAGAATCCACCACGACGAGGACGTGACGGTCTATTTCAATGGTGTCGTGGCATTCCAGGAAGGCGACTATCTGACCGCCTACAAGGACATCGCCATCAGTCAAGAAGCACTTGAAGCCTTGACGCCCGACGACAACAACATCATCGCCATCGAGTGCACGAACCGAGGCGGCGGAGCCTACATCGATTTCGGACTCAAAGGCATCCGTCCCATAGCCACGGGAATTGAGACAATTAGAAATGCAGATAATAAGAAAATAAGAAACGGAGGCGTTTACGACCTGCAGGGCCGCAAAATGTCAAATGGCCAAATGGATAACGGCAAACGGCAAACGCTCAATGGTCAGTTGCCGAAGGGCATCTACATCCAGGACGGACGAAAAGTCGCGATTAAATAAAACGACTCACATCACGTTGCTGGCAAGCTGACATCACGTTGTTGGCTAGCCGGAACTTCCCTTTGGTCAGGCGCAGGCGGAGAAGCCAAATGTTTTGGGAGTAGCACTTTAGTATACTTCCTTTGGCTGTTAATCATTTGAAGCACTGCTTGTCTCTTTTGAAGTTACCAACGTGAAACTTTTTGTTACGTGTGCGAAACAAAAAGTTACGCGTTGGTAACAAATCGTTTTTACAGGTCGTGAGATGTCATTCCACATTTCTTAAGGTTTTGGACTACTCTAAAAGTGTTAAGTTGACCGTTTCAACGTGTTGCGATAAGTTTAGCAACGTGTTATAACGAGCCCAGTACCTCTTCCCTCTTACATCATACATCTTACATCATACTTGTAACTGCATGAGAGGCCCCCTGTGTACAACTTAGGTATTTTGGATTGTTACCCAGGCTGTGCATGAATTGACTGTATGATGCCCTTGTTTTATTGCTGTCCGGAAAAAGCACCGAACCAATAACAAAAAGTGGAGCCCCCTTTCCTTTCGGATTGGGGGCTCTTGATTGCACACTCTCATCGCTGCATCTAACTATGGCGTCGGCCGTTCTGTGCTGTGGGATTTGAACTTCCCTTGCGAGGGGTCCATTGTCCCTAATGTATGAATAGCATCTCGCGGTACTTGGGCAGGGGCCAGAGTTCGTCGTCGACGATGAGTTCGAGATGGTCCACGTGGTAGCGTATCTCCTCGATGAGGGGCGCCACGGTGTCGTGGTAGGCGATGGCGCGTTCGCGGCCGTCCTTGATGCGATTGGCTACGCGGCGGGCTTCGATGAGGCGCTCCACGTTCTCGATGATGAAGGCATTGTGCTCGCCGATTTGCTTGATGAGGCTCAGGTTGGTGCCGTTCAGGCGGTCGGCTGTCTCGGCGGGGAAGATGTCCTGCATCTTGTGCACGTTGTCGATGAGCTGCGTCTGGTAGCGCGTGGCGACGGGGATGATGTGGTTCAAGCAGATGTCGCCGAAGATGCGCGCCTCGATCTGAACCTTCTTGATGTATGTGTCGAGCTTGATTTCGTTGCGCGCTTCCAGCTCTGCCTTTGTGAGGACGTTCATGCGTTGGAACATCTCTACCGTCTCGGGCTTGAGGTACTGGTCGAGGATGATGGGAGCGCTGGTCTCCACGTCGAGTCCTCGGCGGGCTGCCTCCTCCTTCCAGGCTTCGCTGTATCCGTTGCCGTCGAAGCGGATGGGTTTGCAGGTCTTGATGTCCTCGCGGACGATGCGGAGGATGGCTTTCATGGGCTCCAGTCCTTCTGCGATGAGGGCATCAACGCGCGTCTTGAAGTTCGTCAAAGCCTCTGCCATCGCGGTATTCAGCACAATCATCGATGCGGCGCAGTTCTGCTGGCTGCCGACGGCGCGGAACTCGAACCGGTTGCCTGTGAAGGCAAAGGGCGAGGTGCGGTTGCGGTCGGTGTTGTCCTGCGTCAGCTCGGGAATCTGCGGGATGTCGAGGCTGAGCGACAGTCTTTTCCCGACTCTCTCTAAAGGAGAATGAGACTCGCTGCCGAGGTTTACCTCTCCTTCGGAGGGGATGGGGGAGGCTTCCAGTTGCTCGAGCAGGCCGGTGATTTCCTTCCCGAGGAAGCTCGACACGATGGCTGGCGGCGCTTCGGCGGCTCCGAGTCGGTGCACGTTGGTGGCGCTGATGATGGAGGCTTTGAGAAGGCCGTTGTGGCGATAGACGGCCATCAGCGATTCGACGATGAAGGTGACGAAACGCAGGTTGTCGAGCGGCGTCTTGCCCGGGCCGTGCAGCAGGATGCCGGTGTCGGTGGAGAGGCTCCAGTTGTTGTGCTTGCCGCTGCCGTTGATGCCGGCGAACGGCTTTTCGTGCAGGAGGCAACGGAAGCCGTGGCGGCGTGCCACCTTTTTCATCAGGCTCATGATGAGCATGTTGTGGTCCACGGCGAGGTTCGTCTCCTCGAAGATGGGCGCCAGCTCGAACTGGTTCGGCGCCACCTCGTTGTGCCGCGTCTTGCATGGGATGCCCAGCTCCAAAGCCTTTATCTCGAGGTCCTTCATGAAGGCGGCGACGCGCATCGGTATGGAGCCGAAGTAGTGGTCGTCCATCTGCTGGTTCTTCGCGCTGTCGTGTCCGAGCAGCGTGCGGCCCGTCATCAGCAGGTCGGGACGAGCGGCGTAGAGTCCTTCGTCGACAAGGAAGTACTCCTGTTCCCAGCCGAGATTGCTGACCACGCGATTGACGTCGGGATAGAAGTAGCGTGCAACGGCTGTGGCTGCCTTGTCGACGGCCTTGAGCGACTTCTTGAGCGGCGCTTTGTAGTCGAGGGCTTCGCCTGTGTAGGAGATGAAGATGGTGGGAATCATCAGGGTGTCGCCGAAGATGAAGACGGGGCTTGTGGGGTCCCATGCCGAGTAGCCTCGCGCCTCGAAGGTGCTGCGGATGCCGCCGCTTGGGAATGAGCTGGCATCGGGCTCCTGCTGCACGAGCTGCTTGCCGGTGAACTCCTCTATCATGCCTCCCTTGCCGTCGTGCTCCACAAAGCCGTCGTGCTTCTCGGCCGTGCCTTCGGTCAGGGGCTGGAACCAGTGGGTGCAATGCGTGGCGCCAAGCTCCATCGCCCATTTCTTCATGCCAGCGGCAACGGCGTCGGCTGTCGACATGTCGAGGGGCGCACCGCCGTCGATGACGTCGCACATCTTCTTATAGACCTCTGCGGGCAGATACTGCTGCATCTTCCTGCGGTTGAAGACATATTTGGCAAAGAACTCGCTGGGACGCTCCGTGCGCCTCGGCACTTCGACGGGCCTTTTCTTGAACGCCTCGCCTACTATCTGAAACCTTAATGTACTGGACATCTTTTGTATTTACGATTTGACTATTTACTATTTACGATTTATTTACTATTTAAGTAATTTACGATTTAGTAATTTACGATTTACGATTTAGTTACGATTTAGTTATTTGGTAATTTATTCCCCCCTCCTTTGGAGGGGTTGGGGGAGGCTGTTCCTGTTTGGTTGTCTTGGAGTCAGAGGGGGGCTGTATCTATGAAGCGGCGGGTGAGGTCGCCGTATTTGTCGATGCGGCGGTCGCGGAGGAAGGGCCACCACTGGCGGACGGTCTCTGTGCGCTGCAGGTCAACATCAACGACGGCTGTTTCTTCATCCGTAGGGCTGGCTTGATAGAGGAGCTCTCCCTGCTGGCCGGCTACGAAGCTGCTTCCCCAGAACTTGATGCCGCCCGTCGTGCCGCTCGGGTCGGGCTCAAAGCCGACGCGATTGACTGCGACGACAGGTATGCCGTTGGCTATGGCGTGGCTGCGCTGGATAGTCGTCCAGGCATCGCGCTGCCGTTGCTGCTCCTCCGGCGTGTCCGTGCTCTCGTAACCGATGGCGGTGGGGTAGATGAGGAGGTCGGCTCCCTGCAGGGCCATGAGTCGCGCCCCCTCGGGATACCATTGGTCCCAGCAGACCTGCACGCCAAGCTTGCCTAAGCTCGTCCGAATCGGGTGGAAGCCAAGGTCGCCGAGAGTGAAATAGAACTTCTCGTAGTAGGCAGGGTCGTCGGGAATGTGCATCTTGCGGTGTATGCCGGCGATGCTCCCGTCGTTTTCGAAGACGACGGCCGTGTTGTGATATAACCCTGGGGCCCGGCGCTCGAAAAGGCTCGCGACGAGCACGATATGTTTTTCCTTTGCCACTTTCGCATAGAACTCCGTGGCCTCTCCTGGAATGGGAAGGGCATAGCGGAAGTTGGCCACATCTTCCGTCTGGCAGAAGTAGGGGCTGTCGTGTAGTTCTTGCAGGACAACGAGTTCTGCACCCTGCCGGGCCACCATCGCGATGCTCGAGGCGAGCTTTTCGCGGTTCTCGGCGATGCTTTCAGTACAGCTTTGCTGTATGATACCTATTTTCATTTTTTGAATCTAAAACTCTAAACTCTTTACACTAAACTCTAAACTGTTCCTATGGGGAATTGCATGGTGCAGCAATGCAGGCTGCCATGCTGTGTGATGAGTATCTGGCAATCGATGCCTATGATGTCGTGATTGGGGAATGCTTTGCGAAGCTGCTTCTCTGCCTTTTGGTCTGTCTGGGGATTGCCGTAGGTGGGCATCAGGACTGCCCCGTTGATGATGAGGAAGTTGGCATAAGTGGCAGGGAGCCTTGTGCCGTCTTCGTCGAAGGCAGGCTTTGCCATAGGCAATGGCACGAGGCGGTAGGGCTCGCCCTCGGGCGTGCGGAATTCCTTGATTTGCGCTTCCATGAGGTGCAGCTCGGCGTAGTGCTCGTCGTCCTTGTCGAGACATTGCACGTAAGCAATCGTGTCGTCGGGACAGAACCGTGCCAGCGTGTCGATATGCCCGTCGGTATCGTCGCCCGCAAGATAGCCGTGGTCGAGCCAAAGGATACGTTCGGCATGAAGTGCTTTGAGCAGCCGCGCCTCGATTTGTTCCTGCGTGAGCGGCTGGTTGCGATTAGGCGCGAGCAGGCATTGGCTTGTAGTCATGATGGTCCCCTTGCCGTCGCTCTCGATGCTTCCCCCTTCGAGGACAAAGTCGAGATGGTTTTCGTAGAGCCCCTTCAGGATGTGCTGATCAGCCATCCTTCTGCAGATGCAGTTGTCGAACTTGAATCCGAACTTCTCTCCCCAGCCGTTGAACTTGAAGTCGAGTAGGCGAGGACCGTCTGGCGAGAGCAGTGTGATGAAGCCATGGTCGCGGGCCCAAGTGTCGTTGGAACGTGCTTTGCAAAGCGTCACATTAGGAAGAATCTTGGCCGACAGGTTGTTGACGAGTTGCTCCCTGACTTGCAAGGGCTTGGGCGACACGATGATGAGATGCTCGTGCGTGGCAATGGCATTTGCCATATCCAGATAGCAGCGAGTCACATCCTTCAGGGCATGACGCCAATCTGTGCTGCTATGCGGCCATGTGAGCTGCACAGCGCTCTGTTCGTGCCACTCAGCGGGCAGGTAGGTGGAGCTGTTGGGCATGGGGTGCTTCTATCGTCTAAGAGAGTGCAAATATACGAATTAATTTAGGAATTAAGGACCGAGAAAGGATATTTAATGCCAATAAATTTGTTTTTTTTTACAGAAAGCCGTATCTTTGCACCGCAATTCGAAAGAATTTGCCTGAAAACATACTAATTCGCATGAGCGTAAGAGTTCAAGACGTTATTCGCGCCCTTGAAGATTTCGCGCCTCTGCCCTTGCAGGAAAGCTACGATAATGCAGGCCTGCAGGTTGGGCTGACAGAGACGGAATTGTCAGGGGTTTTATTGTGCCTTGACGTAACCGAGAACGTGATTCGTGAGGCATTGGAGCTGGGTTGCAACATGATAGTGTCGCACCACCCGCTCATCTTCCATGGATTGAAACAGCTGACGGATGCCGATGCCGTGCAGCGGTGTGTCCGGATGGCTTTGCAGAACGACATTGCCATCTACTCGGCCCATACCAATCTCGACGCGGCGGTGGATGGCGTCAACTACATGATGGCCGAACGCCTTGGCCTGGTGGATGTGGTGCTTCTGCAGCCCCGCCAGGTGTCGGTCGGCATCGGCTCGAATGCCCATTCTGTTCAAGCCGGTTCGGGCGTGATAGGCTATTTGCCGGAGGGTGAGGATTCGCTGGCCTTCCTGCAAAGAGTGAAGCAGGTGTTCGTCGTGGAGTGCCTGATGCACAATGAGTTGCTGTCGCGCCCCATAGCGAGTGTCGCCATTTGCGGCGGGGCAGGGGACTTCCTCCTGGATGAGGCTCTGAGAGCCGGGGCGGATGCATTCCTGACGGGCGAGATGCACTATCACCAGTATTTCGGTCACGACGGACAGATACAGATAGGCGTACTCGGCCACTATCAGAGCGAGCAGTACACGATGGACATATTCAATCAAGTCATCAGCGAGAAGTGTCCCGCGCTGGCTCTCTTCAAGACGACTGTCTGCACCAATCCCATCAAGTATCTGTAGGACAGCCTCGCCCTGGCCCCCTGCAAAGGCGAGGGCTTGAACGGGGAAAATGAAATGGTAAATGATAAATGATTAAATAGTAAATAACATTATGGCAAGAGAAAAATTAAAGAAAGACCCGGCTGACTACAGCGTCGAGGAAAAACTGAAGAACCTGTATGCTCTGCAGAGCATGCTCTCCGAAATAGACAGCATCAAGACACTTCGTGGCGAACTGCCTCTCGAAGTTCAGGACCTCGAGGACGAAATCGAGGGCATGACGACGCGTATCGAGAAGATTACGGGCGACATCGCTGAGCTGAAGAAGGAAATCAGCGAGCGCAACGGCAAGATTGCCGAGAACAAGGCTAACATCGAGCGCTACAACACGCAGATGGAGAGCGTCCGCAACAACCGCGAATACGACAGCCTGACAAAGCAGGTGGAATACGCCGAGCTCGACAACCAGTTGCACGAGAAGAAGATACGCGAGGCAAAAGAGGTGGTCGACGCCAAGACGGCCGAGATGACACGTTGCAACCTCGACGTCAACGAGCGCCGCGTGCTCCTCGAAACGAAGAAGGAGGAACTGGAAGAAATCGTGAGCGAGACAAAGGCCGAAGAGGAAAAGCTTCGCGAAAGAGCCAAGAACCTCGAAATCACCATCGAGCCCCGTCTGCTCAACGCCTTCAAGCGCATCCGTCGCAATAGCCGCAACGGCCTCGGCATCGTCTCCGTGCAGCGCGATGCTTGCTGCGGATGCTTCAACAAGATACCGCCACAGCGTCAGCTCGACATCCGTAGCCGCAAGAAAATCATCGTCTGCGAGTACTGCGGACGTATCATGATCGACCGCGAACTGGCGGGTCTCCCCTCCGAGAATATAGAAGGTGCAAAGAAGGCTGCACGCAAACGCTCATCAAAGAAGAAGGAAGAATAGGAATTCCACCTCGAACCGCAAGGCGGGACGTGCCTTTATGAGAATAAGGACACGCCCGAGAGGTAAACCGTGCGTGACAGGCAGAAAAATGCCACGTGTGGGAACGGCCGACGCTACAGCAAGGAAGAGCCTTTCCCACACGTGGGAAATGCCGACGCCACAGCAAGGAACGGCCGACGCCACGTGTTACGACATCAAACCGATATACATGGAAAATTTAGTCTCTATCATTATGCCCTCCTACAACGGGGCAAAATACATAGCAGATAGCATAGAAAGCATCTTATCGCAAACATACAGGAACTGGGAACTCATCATCACGGACGACTGTTCGAGCGACGGCACGCAGAGCATCATCAAGGATTACGAGGCTCGCGACCCCCGCATCCGCGTCTTCTGCTTTGAGCAGAACCAAGGCTCCGGAGCCACTCGCAACAACTGCATCAGGCAGGCCCGCGGACGCTACATCGCCTTTTGCGACAGCGACGACCGCTGGCTCCCCGAAAAGCTCGAGAAGCAGGTGGCCTTCATGCAGGAGCACAACTACGCCTTCGCCTTTGCCAGCTACTATACGTGCGACGAGGAGGGAAACGTCAACGGTGTCATCATCGCGCCCGAGAAACAGTCACTCACCAACACCAAGCGCGACGACAAGATTGGCTTCCTCACTGCTATCTACGACACCAAGTACTGCCCCAAAATGCTGATGCCCCTGCAGCGCAAACGGCAGGACTGGGCATACGTGCTGCAGATACACAAGAAGGTGGGCAACGCCTATGCCATCCAGGAACCGCTCGGCATCTATCGCCTTCATCAGAACTCCATTTCGCACAACAAGTGGTCGCTGATAAAGTACAATGCCGCCGTCTATCAGGAAGTGTTCGGCTACAGCAAGCTGCATTCCTACACTTATCTGCTGACCTTCTTCCTGCCCACATATTTCTCCAAGCGCATCCGCAACAAGATAAACAATCACCGCAACAGCCACCTTTGGCAAGACTTCGCAAAACGCTCATGAAACGCATCACCACCCTCCTGCTTCTCCTCTTCTCCCTCATCCCCCTTCCCTCCTCCCTCCTGCGTCTTCAGTTCCCACTCCTCAATCTTCAACTTACACTGTCCCCCCTTTCCTCCCTCTGCGCCAAGCCCGTCACGTACATCTGGGACATGAGCGAGCTGGCGGCGCTTGCCGGCAAGCCTGAATCGGAGGAATACAAGTCGCTCGTCTCGAAGGCCAATCGTATCATCAAGATAAAGCCCATCGCCGTGACGAACAAGGAGACCAGCATCTCCGGCGACAAGCACAACTACGAGAGCCTCTCCATCTACTGGTGGCCCGACCCAAAGAACCCGGGCGGACCCTACGTGGCTCGCGACGGCGAGTTCAATCCCGAGTATAAGAAGTACGACTACCCGCGCCTGCTGCAGCTCAAGGATAACCTGGTGACCTGCAGCAAAGCCTTTTTCCTGACCGGCGACTCCCGCTACTACGACTACTTCTGCCGTCAGCTCGACACCTGGTTCATCAATCCCGAAACCCGCATGGTGCCCAACCTCGAGTTCAGCCAATTCGTCCCCGGGCACAACAACGGACGCGGCAACCCGCAAGGCATGTCCGATGCCTACAACTTCAACGACATGCTGGAGAGCATCCGCCTCGTAAACGCCGTCGCAAGCATCGGCAAGCCGCGCATGAAGGCTATGAAGGCGTGGTTCAAAGACTTAGCCCACTGGATGCAGACCAGCGACTACGGACTGAAGACCCAAGCCTTCAAGAACAGTCAGGTGCTCTCGTTCGACGTCACCGTCTACAACATCTTCATCTTCACCGGACAGAAATCGGCTCGTAAGGCCATCTTCAAGGCATTTTCAACTAAAAGGGTCAATGCACAAATAGATGCCGAAGGGAAAATGCCCGAGTCGTTGAGGCGAACCAAGGGCTTTTCCTATTCAGTTTCCAGCTTGCAGAAGTTCGTGGACTTCATGTCGCTTGCCAAGGCAGACGGAAAAAACCTTCCGAAGGAAACCCGCGACAAAATACAGTCGGCTTTCGACTACATCACGCCTTTTACCACCAATCGCAACGCTTTCCCATACTCCGAGATAGGGGACTGGGACGAAGAGACGAAAAAACTTGAGAAGGCAAGAAAACGGTTCGACGCTAATATCTGAACCACCACTTGCTCACCGCTGCCAAGCGATTCAGGAAAAAGATCAGGTTATAGTGCAGCGGGTCTGACAGATAAATGCCCAGATAGCTGCGATACAGGCCGAAGCAGTTGACGGCTCGTTGCCGCAATGTCCTGTGATGACGCATGGCAGAGCCTTGACGGATGCGGCGATAGTAGATGGCATCCGGGGACGTGAAGCGAACCGTGCGAATGCGGTCAGTCAGGCTCGCCATGAAGAGGGCATCCTCGCCCAAAGCATACTTTGTGTCGAACCTCCGCTTCCCAATCATCTTCATGGGAATCAACTTGAAACATGCACTGGATAGCAGGCGGCGAACTCGCATCATCGAAGTCTGCTCGTGCCCCATGAACTGATCATAGTCGTAAAGGGGGTCTTTCGTCGTCTCCCCTTTCGCAATGTTGACCGACAGGATGTTAGCATTGACCACCACCGAAGGGTCAGCCAACGCCCATAGCTTCTCCAAAAAGTTAGGCGAAACCCAGTCATCGTCGTCAATGAAGGTGGCGTACTCTCCCGTTGCTGCCTCTATCCCAAGGTTGCGGGCGTTGGACACACCAGGGGCATCGGTCTGAAGCAAGTGCACATCGAAGTCCGCAGGTAACGTTGTCAGGAATGCGTTAATGTCTGACAGATATGGTTCTTTGCAGCCATTGAGGACAACCCACACTTCGAACTGCTCGTGCCCGATTGTCTGGTGAACTAAGGAATTCAAGCACTCTTGAAGATAATCCCCAGGCTTGTATGAGGGTATGATGACGGAGATGGACTTCATGATTATTATACTGTATGCTTTAGTCGTTTGTCATATTTTCCGTAGGCGTTGACGTCGAACGAAAGTCCTAAGTCAAAGTCAAAGCTATCGGGAGTGTAGCGGCAGTAACCGCTCCATGGATAGAACGTCATCTCACCGAAGATGATGCGGCCACGGATGTTGTACAAGTCTATCCTGACAAAAGGAAAGCCTTCGGCCAGTTTCTCTGAAACGGCAATCATCTCTTGGACGTTGTCGGGAAGTGCCGGGACCTCTTCTTTAGAAAAAGTAGGGTGGTCGCTGACCTTGTCCGGCATGAATTGCAAGTCGTGGTTCCAGAAGCCGCGGCGATGGTTGGAGTAGCGGTCTTTATCTACCCACAGGTACTTGAACTTGCCTTTGTAGCAGAGAAACTTGTAGTCGCAGATGGAGCCGTCGTTGCTGTCGGGGTCCACCAAAAGCTCTTCCACGATGACCTTCGACTGTTTTGCCCCCTCGTATGCCCATTCGCGGGAGATGATGTAATAGCGCTTGTTGCGCCAGCTGTTAACAAGCTGAACGGCCTGATTGGTATCCAACTTGTCCTTGTCGCGACAGATGAGCACGTTGTCGCCATTACCGCCGTCGGTGGTCTTTATGATGAACTCTTTGGGAAGAGCATCGAAGTCGATATCCTTGGCCGTGTCGCACACTTGATACAACGTATTCAGGTACGTCTCGTTCCCTAATTTCCTTGCGACATACTCGCGAACGTCATACTTGTCCACGCATTGCGTCATCTCAGGATTCCGGTAGTATGCTTTGTAATGCTGCACTTTCTCCGAGAACCTTTGCGGATTGTCCAGATGGAGCTTGCGTCCTGTGCGAATGCGATATTGCAGCTTGAGCATGACAGAATCAGATAGCGGCCACGCCAAACGTGCTACTATATATAATAATTGTCTTTTGATGTTCATATGAAACAAACAGTTTTGATGTTAATGGAATACTCTGTTCATAAAATCACGAAGAATGCCCATTGAGTCAATGGGGTTCATTGTAAGAAAGTTCTTGAGGACCTGCAATCGATTGGAATGTTTGTATTTGTTATAGGCAGAGAAGACACGGTGATAGTACTTCTCATTCTCCTTCTGAATAAGCAGTAAGCGATTTAGCTGCTCCATGCGAAAAGCCTGAGGCACGTCTTCGACAGGGCGGGGGAATCCGTCATCGCCAATCTTGACATATTCATAGCTGACCAAGGGACTTGATGCAAGGTCCACGCTAACGATAATGGAATAGTGTGTCGGTTCCCATGGCATGTTGAACACAAAGTTGCCTAAGGAATAGAAGATGGAGGCTCCTTTGTATTTCTCGCAGCCTTGCAGGATATGTGGATGCATTCCCACCACCAAGTTGGCATTGTTGTCAATGAGGAAATGCGCGAATTGCTTCTGATCGATGTATGGATAATTAATGAATTCGTTCCCCCAATGAACGAAGACGATTCTGAAGTCACAGTCCGAGAGCGACGCCAGTTCCTTGCTTATCTCGTCATATTCAGGGAGTGACCAGTAGAGAGGCGCGTCCGTGAAGTTCTCGGGGCGTTGGTTGAAAACCAGAATGCCCACGCGCTTGCCTTGATGCTCGAAGCGGAAACAGCGACGGTCGTTTGCACCGGCAAAAGCAACATGCTGGGCGTCTAGATAATCTTCCATTTCATGATAGGCCGCCTGGCCGTGCTGCATGACATGGTTGTTTGCGATGCCATAGAAATCCAAGTGGCGGATGTGGGAAAGGCATTCAGGGTCGATGATGAACTGCTTGCGCTTCACGCCCTGCTGGTCGGATGTCTTGGCACATACGCACTCCATGTTGCCTATCCAATAGTCCTTCGGGTTGCGGGAGAGGTGTTGGAAAGGGTCTGCGCCTTTGCGAATACGGCTGCCTACTCCTATGCCCGTATCAAAGAAGCCGTCGGTCAGATTGATGTCTCCTACTATTTTCAGCATGGTTGTTTATTATGAGATGGTGGATTGCAGGGCGTCGAGGAAACCGTGCCCGTATTTGAGGTCAGGTTCGACGTAGTTGCCTTCTGCCCATTCGTTCCAAGAGCGGAGGAAAAGGATGCGATGCTCGAGGGGTTTGCCTTCCACCACCTTCAGCGCATTCAGGATGTGCCGCTTGAAGTTCTCCGGGGTGGCGTTGACATAGACATCTCCCTGATTGCCGACGCGCGGCGAGCGGTCCCATTGCGGAAGGATGCTGGGGAAGACGTTCTCCCATGCGTCTTCGGGGGCAAAGCAATGAGCCATGACGCGGGGATAGTCGAAATGCGAGGCGGAGAGGGAGGGGAAAAGCTTGTGGAGTGCGCGGCTCATGATGCGCAGGTACTTGCCGGACGTTATCATCTCTGCGCGCTTTTTCCCGATGGAGTTTATTCCGTCGAAACCCAAATCGAGGAAAGGCTGATAGACCTCGGCGCTACTTTTTAGGTTGGGCATGACGCGTTCGAGGCTGCCATCTTCCTTTCTCCGAATGGTGGTCGTCGAGTTGCACATGGCGACAAAGAAAATGCCTGGCAGGCCGTTCTCTTTGGCCCATTCCCGCCAAAGCCGCATGAAGTGTTCCACGTCGGGGAACTTGTAGGGGTCGTATATGCAGAAGAGAGGCTTGCCGTCAACCGTAATGTAGCGATGGTCGCGGAAGGCGGGGAGGACGTAATTGAAATGTGCGCGATAGTCCTCATCGCCCGGATATTCTTGCTTCGCAATCATGCGCGTGCCGCCGCCGTTCTGCCAGGTGCCTGTCGTCCAGTCGTGGTTAGCCCAAGCGAGACAGAAGGGGAAGTCGGGCTTGCCGCTTTCAAGGACTTCTTTGAACGGCCTTTCCAGCAGCATCTTGCCGCCGCCGAACCAGTAATGCCAGTAGCAGAAACCTTCGACGCCAGCTTCGCGAGCCATCTCTGCCTGCTGCTCTCTCACTTCCGGGAGACGCAAATCGTAGAAACCCAAGTCGGCGGGAATGCGCGGCTGGTAGTGTCCTCGGAAGAGAGGCTTGGCTTTCGCGACGTTTGTCCATTCTGTAAAGCCTTTTCCCCATACGGCATCGTTCTCCGGAATGGGGTGGAACTGTGGGAGATAGTATGCGATTACTCTTGCTTTCATTCTTTCTGTCCTTTCTTTTTGATGATTCGTGCCGGCACTCCGGCAGCTATGGCGTAGGGCGGGATGTCGTGCGTGACTACGCTATTGGCTCCGACAACGACGCCGTCGCCTATTGTCACTCCTGGCATCACACATACATTATTGCCCAGCCAAACATTATTGCCGATTCTGACACCTCCTTTTGACGTAATGTCCCGCTTCTTTGGGGGCAATTGCAAGGTTTCGTATTGAGAATCGCCATGCGAGTTGTCGGTAATGAGAACGTTGGTGCCGGTGAGGAGGTTATCGCCAATAGTGATGCTGTCGACGGCCGTAATATGGCATCCGTGGCGGAAGAGGCAATTGTTTCCAATGGAAAGACGGGGATTCTCGTTGCTCCCTTTCCAAACCGTCATTTGGAGGTCAGCGCCAAAGACATTGCCGTCGCCTATATAGATGTAGCGCTCGCCCTCGAGATGCTGTGCTCTCCAGATGAAGGAGGAACGTCCCATCCTGGCGAAGCGACGTCGCAGATAGCCTGTATAGACGTGGTTGCGCGCTGCAAGGAGCCCTTTCATCAAGGGTTTCGGGCAAATCCATGACCCGATGCCGCCGATTAGTTCCCAAATGGAGTTTATTGCTTCTTTCATTTAAGATTCGCTTGTTGTTATTTTGGGGAAGTCACCTTTTCACCTTTTCACTTTTTCACCTTTTCGTTGCTGCCATCTCCTGAGGAGCGAGTAGTCTGCCATTACGATTTTCTTGGCGAGGCTGTCCGGGAGGAAGCGGCGGAGGCAGTGGTGCATTTTGACTTTTGTAAGGAAGAGGCGGCCATAACTCGGGCTATATTTGGCGACGATGCCTGCCAGTTTCAATGCCTGCTGGTGATTAGCCTCCGTAGCAAATGCCATGATATAGATGAACAGCGCTCCGTGGTAAAGTGCCCTGTTGTATTTGTTGCCAAACTTGTTCTGAACGGCTTGGTAGTTCTTCTCTACGGAATAGAGATGGCTGTCGAGGTGAGCCGACGAGGACCTCTTTTTTGATATGGAACCTTCGTTGCCTGCTATGCGATATCCGTAGTCAGGCGGATTCTGGGCATAGCTGTATTGCAGGCCAGCAAGGAGCGTTTGCAGATTGAAGTCTCCGTCCTGGAGCGACAGCAAATGGTCGTCCCAAGTGATGCCAATCTTGCGCAGAGCCTCAGTCCGATAGATATTGCTCCAGACGATAAAGGGCAGAGTTCTGGCACAGAAGGCCGCTATGTCGTCGGCGTAAATGGGATAGCCATAGCATCTGTCTGTGGGATACGTGTCGAATTTGCCGTCGGCGAATATGCCATTTCGGAAGACCATGAAGTCAAGTTCGGGATGATTGTCCATCTCGCTGACGCGCTGTGCGAAACAGCTTGGCGTGATGTAGTCGTCGGAGTCGAAGAAGATGATGTATTCGCCCTTTGCCTGCTCCAGCCCTATGTTGCGGCAGGTCTGCGCGCCTTTCGGCAAGCGTTCCCTGCGGATGAAGTGGATGCGTTCGTCGCGACCGGCATACCCGTCGAGCACGGAGAGCGTTTCCTGCTGCGAGCCGTCGTCCACGGCCCAGAGCTCCCAGTCCTGAAAGGTGTTTTGCAGGATGGAGTCGAGCATCGTCCTCAGCTCTTCGGGGTGGTTGAAGACGGGCATTACTATGGAAAGTTTTACAGCCATTCGCGTTTGTTTTGAGTGTTAATTTTGCAAAGGTACGAAAAAGCGCGCACAATACAAAATAATAAGTGTTTTATTTCGCTATAGCTCGCGGTATGTGGCGAGTCTTGCGCCTAATGTGCTCATATCGGTGCTCTTGAGCATTGCATATTCCTCTGCTCCTTTGGGATTCACAGCCTCCGACACGCCGGGATGCACCATCAGTTCGAGGAACCCTTCGCCGCCGTATATCTTGGGATTGGCCAGATAGTCGCGCAGGGGAGCGAAGGCGTCGGGCATTCGTATGCCCTGCCATTTATAGCCTATCATGGAAAGCTGGCGAAGCGTCCTGCCGATGGGAGACGGGACGCAGTTGCGCATCCGGCGGCACTTGTCTATCTTCAGCTCCTGCAGCAGCGGCGGGACGACGAGCAGGAGGGCGGGACTGGTGTGTATGTGCTGGTGGCCGTCGGCATGGCTGACGACGATACCGCTGTCACGTATCTTGCCAATCTGCGCGCGCAGTTCTTTCTTTATCTCTTCCTGAATAGTCTTTGGGAAGTGCATCCGTTTCCAGAAGGCCATGCCGTTCATACGCACCTTGCCTCCCTCCTCGACGAAGTAGCCGTAGTCCAGGAGCGCTTGGCTTTTGGTGAGCGGTTCGCCTTCGGTCAGGTTCATGTGCCAGCCGAACGAGACGGCGTTTCCGTAAGTGCCATAAAGTCGGCGGGCACCCTCGAAGTCGTCCATGTTGGCCATAATGGTCGTGCTGCTAATCAGGCCGTGCCGGATGCAATACTCTATTTCCTTGTCAACGATTTCCGACAGGCCGCAGTCGTCGGCGTTTATGATGATTCTCATTATCCCCTTTTCTCCTTTTCAATTTTCAATTTCTCAATTTTCAATTTTTATTATTCCATCCTCTCCATGTCTTGGTCGATATAGCTAAGATAGCACGATTTGATTTCTGCGCAATCCAGTGTCGAGAGCAGGGCGCGATACCGCGGATACACGATTCTCGGCCAGTAGGGGATGGGGCTGATGGACATGATGCCGTCCGGAGCCTTCTGCCATTTCCCTTGCAGGTAGGCCAAAGCCGCTTTCAGGGCTTGCTCCTGCGAGATGCCGCTTTCCTTCTTCACAACCAGGTCATAGACCTTCGCCAGTCGGGCCGGCGTCACGAGGTATGTCCCCTGATACGTGTCGGAGAGTACCGCGAGCCCTATGCGTTCGCCGTCTTTTTCTAAGGACAAGGCACGGAACGTCGTGAGCGGATTGTCCGTGTATTTCCATTTCAGGAATTCGCGGGAACGGATGATGTGGAAGTCTTCGTCCTTCAGGCACGCTTCCATGAAATCCGACATCTCGGGCAGCATCTCGCGGGGTATTTCCCTGATGGTAATCTGCCTCGTGGACGGGCCGAACAGGTTGTTGAGCCACAGATACATGTGCGGCACTCGCAGCCGGGGCAGACAAATGCCTTTCCCCGTGAGTTTGCGGAGCACCAGTTCCAGCAGTATCGAGAAGAAACACGACACGGGATAATAATGGAATGCCACGTGCTTTATGTCCTTCGCTCCGCATTTGCGCTTGATGATGCCGTTCAGGGCAGCATAGGCCACAGAGGAGAAGTTCGGCAGGTCTTCATGCAGTTTCTTTTGCAGCGTCTTGCCTATCGACTTTCCGCGCATCTCCTCGAGTACGAAGGCGTCGGCGCCCCACCAAATCTCCTTTTCCTTGCCGTGCACCAGCGCCTTTGCCCTGTAGCTCGTGGACTGCCCCACGTAGTTGCCGTCGTACAGGGCAGTCAGGAGCTTGAAATGTCCGGTTGCGAAGTACCAGTGTATCTTTTTGCCCCATGTCTTGAAAGAGCCTGCACCATGATAACTCTCAAAGAAGGAAATATATTCGTGGGCATCGATTTCTTCTTCTGTCAGGTATTTCAATACGAGATTGCTTTCCATCATGCCGCAAAGATACAATAATATTTTGGATTTGCCGCCGTTTCCTGCACATTTTTTTGTGAATTATGCTCCGCGGAAAACTACCTACATACCTACATGACCCTACTTAATCAGTTATATATCTGTTTCTTAAACTATGTAGGCATCTACATAAAAAGAGCACCTACCTACATAAAAGAGACCATTTCTGCATCGAAATGATATCTATAAGAAGTTAAGTAATTGCGTTACAATTTGTTTCTTTTTATTTGTTTCTACTGCGAAACTTTTTGTTACGCAGTAGAAACAAAAAGTTTCGCACTAGAAACAATTCGTTCCGACACTTTATGAGATGTCATTTGCTGTTTTGCGGGACTCCTCGACACACAAAAAGTGAGAAGTTTTTGAACAAAATCGGTGAAATGGCGGAATGTTTTTTTTATGCAGGGTCCCCAGGCAGCGGCTTCGTTTCGCTCCGAAAGCGCAGGGGAGATTAGCTTTTGAAGCAAAATAGTGAAAAATAGGTGCTGTTTTGGGCGGTGCTCTACGTTTTTTTTCGTACCTTTGCCGACCGATTCGCAAAAAATGCGCTCCCAAGCATGCCGCGCACAATAAAATGCTACGCGCGCACGTTATATATAAAAGGTGAAATAAAAGGTGAAAAATTGAAAAGGTGAAAAAAATAAAATTTATAATAATATGAAGACCAAAATTCTTTTACTGTTACTTCTTTTGGCCCTTCCGCCCCTCTTCGGGTCGGGGCTGCGGGCTCAGAGCATGACCGACGACGAGGTGCTGAGCTTTATCACGAAAGAGACTCAAAACGGAGCCTCGCAGAGCTCCATCGCTACCCAGCTGATAGCGAAGGGCGTCACGATGACCCAGTTGCAACGCGTCCGCCGCAAGGCCGAACGAATGAAGGCGGAGGAACAGACGGCTGAGAACGCTGCTTCGCGACAGGAGGAAGTGGGGGCCGTGGAAGACGACAAGCCTACTGACCAGGACGTTCCCGGGCAGGACCTCACGGAAAAGATGGACAAGAAGAACGAGCGCCAGGTCTTTGGCCGCAACATCTTCTCCTCGCGAAACCTCACCTTTGCCCCGTCGCAGAACATTGCCACGCCCGCCAACTACCTTCTCGGAGCGGGCGACGACGTGACGATAAACATCTGGGGAGCCAGCCAGCAGACCATCCAGCAGACCATCACGCCCGACGGCTACATCGTGGTGAGCGGTGTCGGTCCCATCCGCCTGGCAGGCCTCACGGTCAACAAGGCGAAGGAAACCATCCGTGCCCGCCTCGGCCAGACCTACGCCGACTGCCACTTTGACCTCTCGGTGGCTGACCTGCGCTCCATGCAGGTGCAGGTGATGGGCGAAGTGGTTCGCCCGGGAACTTATACCCTCTCCAGCCTCTCGTCGGCCTTCAATGCGCTCTATGCAGCTGGTGGCGTCAACGATATCGGTTCGCTGCGCGACATTCGCGTGTATCGCAGAGGTAAGCAGGTGGCCTCCATCGACGTCTATGACTATATCCTGCACGGCAATACGACGCGCGACATCCGCCTCTCCGACGGCGACGTCATCAAGGTCGGCCCCTACGACTGCCTCGTCAAGGTCATCGGGCACGTGAAGCGCCCCATGTGGTACGAGATGAAGGGAAGCGAGACGGTAAAGGACCTGCTGGAATATGCCGGTGGCTTCGACGGTAAGGCTTACACGAAAGGCGTGCGCCTGAAGAGAACTGTAGGCTCGGAGTACTCCATCTATACGGTCGAAGATGCCCAGATGGGTTCCTTCCACCTTGCCGACGGCGACCTCATCGAGGCCGATGAGAACCTCGTCCGCTACAACAATATGGTGGAGGTGCGAGGTGCCGTGAAGCATCCGGGAGAGTACCAGCTGGGCGACAAGATACAGAGCGTCAAGGATTTGCTTCTCGCTGCCGACGGTCTCATCGAGAGCGCCTACACGAAGCGTGCCATCATGCACCGCGAAAAGGAGGACAAGAGCAAGGAAATCATGAGCGTTGACGCTAAGGGCATCCTCGACGGGACTGCCGCCGATATCCCCCTGCGCAACGGCGACGTGCTCTTCATCCCCGACAATCTGGACATGCAGGGAAATCTCACCGTACAGGTGAACGGCGAAATCAACTATCCCGGCGATTATCCTTATGCCGAGCATACGACGTTGCGGGAAATGATACTGCTGGCAGGCGGTCTCACCCGAGCCGGTTCGCTGGCACGTGTGGACGTGTTCCGTCGCGTACGTGACGTGAATGCGCTGGAGGATACGCCCGACGCTGCCGAGCACTTCACGCTCGCTCTCAACGAGGATTTCAGCTTGGCGCGCGACACCACCTTCGAACTTGCACCCTTCGACATCGTTTACGTCCGCAAATCTCCTGCATACGAGGAGCAAAAGAACGTCAGCGTCACGGGACAGGTGAACTTCCCGGGCAGCTATACCATGACGAAGAAGGACTATCGCCTCTCCGACCTCATCCGCGATTGCGGCGGCGTGACCGACCAGGGCTATGTGCGCGGCACCTCCCTTTTGCGCATTATGACCAAGAAAGAACGTGAACAGCGCGACGTCAGCAACTTGCGTGCACAAATTGACCTCTACGAACAAGGCCTGCGCGAAGGCAGGGAACTGAACATGCAGCTTGCCGACTCCCTGCTCTCCATGAAAACCGTCACGGGCGGCACCTATTCCGTTGCCATCGATTTGGAGAAAGCCATGAAGGAACCGGGCAGCGTACACGACCTCGTGCTGCGCGAAGGCGACCTGCTCAACATCCCCAAACCCAGCAATACGGTGAAGGTGAGCGGCGAAGTGATGCATCCCGTCTCGATGCCATACGAGAAGGGCAAAAGCCTCAAATATTACGTCAAGCATGCCGGCGGCTACGCCAACAAGGCGTACAAGCGCCATGCATACGGCATCCACATGAACGGCGGCGTCGTAAGACTCTCGTCCAGAACGTCTAAAGACATTGAGCCGGGCACGGAAATCGTGATACCCTCCAAGAACGGACGCAACCGCATGTCCACCACCGAAGTTCTGGCTACCTCATCTTCTGCAGCATCGCTGGCATCCGTCATCGTGGCTCTCATGAACATCGTCACCAAATAAGCATCATGGAACAGATAAAAGACAACGGACAACAGACCACCGACAACGGACAACAGACCACCGACAACGGACAACTGACCACCGACAACGGACAACGGACAACTGATAACGGACAAGTCATTGACCTTACCCAAATATTTCATATCCTTTGGGACAAGCGCCGCACATTCTTTAAGGTGTGGGCCGTGACGTTCGTCCTCTCCTGCATTTGGATTTTCCCTCAGCCGCGTTACTATACTTGTGCCGTAAAGCTCGCGCCGGAGATGAACGGAGACCAGTCGGTCGGCGGACTCTCCAGCCTTGCCTCAACGTTCGGCTTCAATGTCGGCGGGACGGAAAATCAGGATGCCATCTATCCGATGCTCTATCCGGAACTCTTCGAGAACCCGGAGTTTATCGTAGGGCTGTACAACATCCATATAACCACGAAGGAGGGCGACATATCCACTGACTACTTCACTTATATGAAGAAGCATCAGAAGAAGAATATGCTGACCCGCCCCTATTACTACGTCAGAGGCACCATCAAGTCGTGGTTTGCCGAAGAGGACAAGACGCCGCGAGCCGCTGGGGCCACTGGGGTTAATCCCTTCATGATGAATCGCAGCGACTATGACCTGATGTACTACATCATGGGGCATATCAGCTGTACGGTAAGCAACAAGAATAATGTCATTACCGTTAGCGTCAAAGACCAGGACCCGCTCGTCTGCGCCACTATGGCCGATAGCGTAAAGCAACGCCTGCAGGACTTCATCACACAGTACCGTACGAGTAAAGCCAAGGAAGACGTCGCGCATTATCAGCATTTGCGCGACAGCGCGGAAATCGAGTACTATGATGCGATGGAGCGCTACAGCCGCTATTGCGATTCGCACAGAAACGTCATCTTGCAGACCATTCAGAGCGTGCAGGACAAGCTGCAGAGCGACATGTCCTTCAAGCTGAATTCCCTTTCGGCGATGGAGACGCAGCTCACGGAAGCAAAGGTAAGGCTGCAGGAAAAGACCCCCGCCTTCACCACGTTGAAGTGCGCCACGGTGCCCGTCCTCCCCGCTGGGCCCAAGAGGATGATGTTCATCATCTGTATGCTGTTCTTTGCAACGGTGTTCACTTCCATGTATCTGATGCGTAAGGATTTGAAGAAACTCATAGTCATCAAGAGGAACTGAAGTTGGACTGTGTAAAACTCAAGATAGCGGAAGGCGTATATATACCTTTCTATAAGGAACTGATGCTCGACATCCTGTTGTGCATCGCGTGGGCTCCCTTATTGCTTCATTACATGAGAGGAGTCTATATCCGTCTGCCTTTTATCGGCGAGGAACATATTGACAAGGCTATTGCTATCAGCGTAGTTCTTACTGTCGTATGTTCCTTGCCTGCACTCATCAACAGATTCAGTCTCTTTGACTATATCTTCTATCTTCTGAATGCGCTCTATCTGCTCTCGTGCTATGTGTTCTTTCCCGAAAACGCACCTTTTCTCGACGAGAACATCTCCATTTGCATCTTTTGCGTATTCACATATTATTTTATAGGCAGGCTCATAGACATAGAGCACCTTTGGAACATGCTCGTATTCCTGTCTGCCATCTGTATCTTTGCCGACATATTCTATTACTTCGTGCTGTCGCCTATCAACAAGGTGGCAGATGCAGTCATGGGCAACGACAACATGAATGCATCCTATGCAGCCCTTCCTCACGTCCTGTTTCTCATGTGGTCGACTATGCAGAAGTTCAGGATTTGGAAATTGCTTGTAGTGGCTGTCGGCATATTGTTCCTGCTGTCGTGTGGAACCCGAGGACCGTTTCTCGCTCTTGCCTTCTTTGGCATCATCTATTTCTTCTTCTACATGAATTTCAAGGGTGCCATTTATGTCAAGACAGGCATCGTGACACTCTTCGCCCTGTTCCTTGCTACCCTCAACTCCACCCTTTATTATATCACATTCCTTTTCATGAATCTCAATCTCAGTACCCGCATCTTGGAGAATCTGGTGACGGGCGAATTGGGCAATTACTCTACAAGAAGCATCATCAGGGATGAACTGGAGGAGATAATGGAAAAAGGCGACCACTTCTGGGGCCTCGGTGCTTTTGGCTCTAATAACTATAATATCGTCTATGCACATTTCCTGCCTCTCGACCTTGCCGTCACGTTCGGATATTTCCTCGGCTATATCCTGTTGTTCCTCCTGGCAGCATTATTCGTCATGGCCTTTTGGCTTTCAAGAGGAACGAAGCGACAGATCTTCATCATCTACATGTTTTCCATCAGTATCCTCAAACTGCTTTTTAGCAATACCTTCCTCCTCGAACCCTATTTCTATATGTTCATAGGAGTTTGCATGACTGAAATTATTAATTATAAATTGTCAAATAGTAAATTATGAAGCATATCATGTTGGTATTCGGGACGCGACCCGAAGCCATTAAAATGGCACCTCTCGTCAAGGAACTGCAGAAACATCCCGACGAATTCGAGACGACTGTTTGCGTCACCGGTCAGCATCGTGAAATGCTCGACCAGGTGCTCCGCATCTTCGACATCGTGCCCGACTACGACCTCAACATCATGCAGCAGGGGCAAGACCTCTACGACATCACCAGTCGCGTCATTCTCGGCATGAGGGATGTCTTCAAGCAGTACAAGCCCGATGTCGTCCTCGTTCATGGCGACACCACCACATCCACGGCCACAGCCCTTGCGGCCTTCTACCAGCAGATACCCGTGGGGCACGTCGAGGCAGGACTGCGCACACACAACATCTACAGTCCTTGGCCGGAAGAGATGAACCGGCAGATAACAGGACGTATCGCCACCTATAACTTCAGCCCGACACCGCTCAGCAGAAACAACTTGCAGCAAGAAAATGCGCGTGGGAACATCTACGTGACCGGCAATACCGTCATCGATGCACTCCACATGGTTGTCGACAGATTGCAGAACGATTCAGCATTGGCAAAAGAGCAGGAAGTCATCCTTCAGAAGGCAGGATATGATGTGACACGCCTTGCAGAAGGTCGCAGGCTTGTACTCATCACGGGGCACCGTCGCGAGAACTTCGGAGAGGGATTCATCAACATGGTGACAGCCATCAAGGACCTCACCAAGCAGTACCCCGATGTGGACTTCGTCTATCCCATGCACCTCAACCCCAACGTTCGCAAGCCAATCCACGAAGTCTTTGGGGAGAACCTGCAGAACTTGGGCAACATGTTCTTCATCGAGCCTCTGCAATATCTCGAGTTCGTGTATCTCATGGAGAAGTCAACCGTCGTGCTTACCGACTCCGGAGGCATTCAGGAGGAGGCGCCCGGGCTGGGCAAGCCTGTGCTGGTGATGCGCGACACGACGGAACGACCCGAGGCACTCGAAAGCGGAACCGTTCATCTCGTCGGCACTAACCACGACCTCATCATCAGTGAAGTCAGCACTCTGCTCGACGATCCAGTGGCATACGAGACGATGAGCAAAGCCGTCAATCCTTATGGCGACGGAAAGGCATGCCAGCGCATCGCACGTATTCTCAATGGCGAGGATGTGGCGCCTTATGTTTATTAAAGAAACACACCTTTCAAGACAATGCGCGCACACATTATATACTATAATTATTTGAATCCCGAAGGAGAGGTCATGTCCATTGGCGGCATCCAGACATACCTTTTCAACCTGATACCGGTCTTGCGGCGATGTGGCTACGAGGTGACAGTCTATCAGCGTTCTTCCAAGGATTTCCATAAGGAGCTGGATGGCTGCGATGTGTATGGCATCCCGCATCCGGAAAGCTTTGGCAGTCGGGTAGGGAAGGTGTTGCTTGACGCTGCGATGCCGCATATAGACCTGAAGAACGACCTTCTGCTCTATGGTTGCGAGACCAGCATCGCCCGGCGGATACCTTGCTGGACGGTAGCCATACAGCACGGCATCTTTTGGGACGTCCCCAAAGAAGGGACTCCTTATTTGAAAGGCTATATAAAGAAGTGCATGAATGCCTGGAAGATAATGGAGCGCGTCAGCAAAGTTGACAAGCTGGTGTGCGTTGACAACAACTTCATCAACTGGCACCGGGCCATCACGCCCTACCCGAAAGTGAAGCATGTCTTTATCCCGAACTTCACGGCCATTCCTCCTGCGAAACCGGAGAAGCAGCATGATGGCATCAACATCATCTTTGCCCGCCGTTTCTTCCCGCATCGTGGCACGCGCCTCTTTGCCAATGTAATGGAAAGGCTCTTGAAAGAGCATGACGACATCAACGTGACGATAGCGGGCACGGGACCTGATGCCGACTACATGCACGGGAAATTGGATTCGTTTAAGAACGTACGCTTCACGACCTTTAGCAGCAACGAGAGCCTGCGCATTCATGAAGACAAGGACATTGCCGTGGTTCCCACGATTGGTTCGGAAGGCACGTCGTTGTCCCTCCTGGAGGCTATGGCATCGGGCTGCGCGGTGGTGTGTACGAACGTGGGCGGCATGACGAATATTGTGCTGAACGGCTACAATGGCTTGATGATAAGTCCCGACGAGGAGGAACTCTACGATGCTCTGAAGGCGTTGGTCGAGGACACTTCTCTCCGTGCCAGACTGCAGGCCAATGCGTACATCTGTGCGAAGGAAGCTTTCTCGCTCGAGCGTTGGCAGGAAAGTTGGGAAAAGGTGTTTAAGAGTTTAAGTATTTAAGAGAGAATGGCATTTAGTAGCAAGACGGTAATAAGTTCAATGATATGGAAGCTGCTGGAACGTTTCAGTTCCCAGTTGGTGGCCTTTGTCATTTCCGTCATTCTGGCACGCATCCTGATGCCGAGCGATTACGGCATCATTGCGATTATCCTGGTTTTCGTCAACATCGCCAACGTCATCATCGACGGCGGATTCAACACGGCGCTGATACAGAAGAAGGATGCCGACCAGACTGACTTCTCGACGATTTTCTGGTTCTGTCTGGCAATGGCCGGAGTGATGTATCTGATATTGTTTGCATGTGCGCCGCTCATTTCCTCTTTTTATAACAACGATATCCTGACGCCCGTGCTTCGAGTGTTGGGTCTGAACATCTTCTTCTTCTCGTTCAATTCCGTGCAGCGAGCCTATGTGTCGCGTAAGATGCTGTTCCGCAAACTGTTTTATGTGAACGGCATAGCGATAGTCCTGTCTGGTATCATCGGCATCGTGATGGCTTATGGGGGCTATGGCGTTTGGGCGCTTGTGGGACATACGTTGACGAGCTCGCTGTTCTGTTGCATAGCGATGTTGTTTTTCGTCAGATGGTATCCCACGTTTGTCTTTTCGAAGGAGCGTTTTGTGGGACTGTTCGATTACGGATGGAAGATATTCCTTACGAACTTCATCATTGCCATCTATGGTGATATCCGCAGCCTTGTGATAGGCAAGCTTTACCAGCCTGCCTCGCTTGCCTTTTTCGACAGGGGCAAGTCGCTCCCGTCGCTGATAATGAATAACGTGACGGTTTCCATCGACACCGTTTTGCTGCCCACGCTTTCCGAAGAACAGGACAACAAGTTGCGCGTGAAGCAGATGATACGTCGCAGCGTCGGGGTCAGTTACTTGTTTGTTGCGCCGCTCCTGATTGGTTTCATCGTTGTGGCGAAAGAACTTGTCTTGGCGTTGCTTACGGAGAAATGGCTGCCCGCCGTTCCCTTCATACAGATTTTCTGCATCGTCTTCCTGTTGATGCCCATTCAGAATGTCAACACGACGGGTATCAAGTCCTTAGGCTATAGCAATATCATCCTGAAGCTCGAGATAATCAAGAAGGTCATCGAGGCCATTATCCTTGTTGTCAGCTTCATGATAAACGTCTATGCTGTGGCGTGGGGTATCGTGCTGTATAATGTTATCTGCATTGCCATCAACCTCTCTCCGAGCAAGAAGCTCGTGAACTATGGCGTATGGGAGCAGTTGATGGACATCATGCCGACCCTGGTGGCTGCGCTGCTGATGGGAGCTGTCGTATATGCCTGCTGTTTCCTGCCGCTTAGCAATATCCCGTTGCTTGCGCTTCAGGTCGTTGTGGGCGTAGCGTCCTACAGCTTGTTCTGTCACCTCTTGAAGCTCGACAGCTTTGTATATATTATCAACTATATGAAGGAGTTAAGGAAGAAAGGTAAATGAGAAAAGTCGGAATCATAACGTGGCATTACTATGCGAATTTTGGCAGCGTGCTCCAGGCGTATGCATTGCAGGAAGCAATCCGCAAGTTGGGTTACGACGCCGAATTCCTGAATTATCACAATCCAAGGTTTGGCAGGCCCAACCACACAAAGGACGTCGTCCGTCTGCTGTTGCATTGTTCGTTGGGACGCTTTCTCAAGAGGTTCCGATACGACCGCCTTTACTTCTCGCACAAATATCTTCATCAGGGAAAGCTTGTCACCGATGAAAAACAGCTGACTCCGCTTTCCCGAATCTACGACACCATAGTCTGCGGCTCCGACCAGATTTGGGCCCCAAACTGCTATAACCCAGTCTATTTCGCTGCTTTTGCAGGGGAGGGGACTCGCAAGGTGTCGTATGCAGCGAGCGTCGGGCTCAACAGCATTCCTGCAGACCTCGTCCCCAAATACAAGACGCATCTCGAGAGCTTTCATGTCGTTTCGGTAAGAGAGACGGAGGGAAAGGAGTTGCTGAGGAAGACTTGTGGCATCGATGCGACCGTCGTGCTCGACCCCACGCTCTTACACGATGCCTCGTTCTATCAGAACATCGAGCAACCCGTCGAGGGAGTGAGCGGCAAGTACCTCTTCTGCTATTTCCTCAACAAGGAGCACACGTACAGGGAGAGGGTGGAAAGGTATGCCAGGGAGCATGGCTTGCAGATAGTGGGAGTGTCCGACAGGAAGGACGATGCCTCCTGGATGAATCGGCTGACCAACCTCACTGCCGGCCACTTCATTTGGCTTATCCATCATGCTGAGATGGTATTGACCGACTCGTATCACAGCTCCATATTCTCGTTGTTCTTCCATAAAGACTTCCGCACGTTTGTCCGTTTTGCCGAGGACAGCCCTATCTGTCAGAACTCCCGCATCCGCCAGCTGCAAGAGTATTTCGGCGACAGCATGCGTGTGCTGGGACTGCACGACGACATTGGCGAAAGCGGTCCCGTCAGCTTCGACATCTTCGAGCGGCGCCTCAAGGAACTGCGCATCCAGTCGCTCGATTTCCTTAAAAACGCCTTGCGGTAATGCTGAAGTTCAATCGCGACAAAGGAAACTGTACGGGTTGCGCCGCGTGCTATTCTGCTTGCCCAGTGCATTGCATTACGATGAATGCCGACGACGAAGGCTTTCTCTATCCTGATGCGAGCGAGGCATGTATTGAATGCGGACTCTGCGAGAAGGTCTGTCCGGCTGTTTCTCATATAGGAGCCGACGCTTCCAAGCGTCAAGAAGAAGGAGCCGGCGTCTCTACGCGTCAGGAACAAACTGCCGACGCCCCCATGCATCAGAAGGCTTTCGCCGCCGTCTCAAAGGACGCGGGCATATGGCGGCGTAGTGCTTCGGGCGGCGCTTTCAGCGAAATATGCCGTCATTGGGCTGACGCGGACACCCTTATCGTTGGTGCGGCATGGGACGGCCTGCGCGTTCATCACGTCGGCGTAAAAGGCTTCGGGGGGATTGCGCCGCTCTGCAAGTCGAAGTATGTGAGCAGCGCCATAGAGGACACCTTCGTCGAGATACGCGAGGCTCTGAAGGCCGGACGTAAAGCTGTCTTTTGTGGATGCCCCTGCCAGGTGGCGGGGCTGAAGGCTTTCCTGCGAAAGGACTACGAGAACCTGCTGACCATCGACCTCATCTGTCACGGCGCTGGAAGTCCAAGCGTCTTCGAGGCGTGCATGAAAAGCATTTCTGACTTCTTCGGAGAAGAGGTGAAGGCCTATCAGTTCCGTGCCAAAAGAAAACATTTCGAAGTGGATTATCTCAGCCGGGTCGAGACGAAGAGGGGGACGCACTACGTCGTGAAAGACCCCTACATTCAGCTTTTCCTCTCGCAGAACGCGCTTCGCCCCTCCTGCGGAAAAAACTGCAAGTACCGCGACCCGCACAGGCCCGGCGACCTTACCATCGCAGACTTCAAGGGTCTTACCGACGTCTTTCCCGACCTCACATTCCAGAAGAAGAACTGGTCCACGATTGTCTGCAACACGCAGAAGGGCGAGAGAGCTGTTTCCCAACTGGAAACGACGATGGAGATGCGCCCCTGCAAGCTCAGCGACGTGATAAAGCACAACCCCCTGTTTGCCCGTCAGACCTTTTTCTCGCAGGACAGGGACGCTTTCTTCCAAGACTTCAAGGCGGACAGAGAAAAGGCAATCGCGAAATGGACCGTGCCGCCGACCGTCTTCAAGCCTTCGCTGAAGAAAACCGTCCTCAATCATTTGCCGACTCCGTTGTTGCAATTCGCTTCCAAGATGCTTCACCTAATGAGGTAGTAGGGTAGGAGTCGAAGCTTCTTGGTCTTGGTAAAACGGGTGATGTGACGTTGCGTAGTATCGCCTCTTGCTTTTGGAAAAATGTAAATCAAAACGCTATTTCTGCTTACATCCTGCTTTCGGGGAAATCGTTCAGAATGGCTTGAAATCGCTCATGCCATACTTTGGGGCGTTTTTTCAAAGAAAATGGCTTAAAAAGCCTTGTTCTCGCAACTGGTTGATTTACAGGTGGTGTTTTCTTTCTAATCTTTTGACCTTTCAGCCGCTTAACTTTAAATTGGCATCTCCACTTAGCAAAAAGGGGCGTTTCTGAGTGTTTTTGCACACTTTTTGACGTGCGATTTCTGTAAACGCCACGTGAAGGAAGTGCAAACGCTACGTGTTGCGTCGGCCTTTGCTACGTGTTGCGTTGGTCCTCGCAACGTGTTGCGACGATTCTCGCATCGTGTTGCGTCGGCATTTTCGACGTTTTGCAACCTGTTTTGCCTCGCTTTGCGACGTGTGCAATAATAGCAAAAGGATAGTGATGCGGGCAATTCCGTTGCAATCTGTCAAATCGACAATCGCACAGCTCTTTCCGTTCTTCACTCCGACTTGATGTCCTCGAAGGTCGGGATGTCCTCGACGAACTGGTAGGTTCCTTGTTCGTAGTCGATTCGGCAGCAGTAATGTTGCAGCCCGTTGCTCACGATGAGCCACTTCACTCGAAGGCGGATATTGTATCGGCTTATCTGCTCGAAGACCTGCTGCGTGATGTCAACAGTGGGCGCCTTGTACTCGATAATCATCAGTGGCTCAGCCTGTCCGCCATAGACGACTGAATCGCAACGCTTCTTCGTGCCGTTCAATGTGATGGACACTTCGTTGCCGATGCACTCTGCGGGATAACCCTTCTGGCCGATCAAATAGTGGACGAACTGCTGCCGAACCCATTCTTCGGGCGTCAGCGCCACATACTTTCGCCTCAAAATGTCAAAAACATGAGGCTTCCCGGCCTTTGTCGTGACTTTAAGCTCTGTTTTCGGAAGGTTAAGAGTGTCCATTATGCCTCAAATCGAAAAATAATTCTTCATTCTTCATCCCTCATTCTTCTTTTTTTTGTAACTTTGCTGCAAAATTACATAAAAGATGAAGACTAAGCAAGAAATCGTTGAGAATTGGTTGCCAAGATACACGCAAATGCCACTCGAGAGCTTCGGAGCATACATTCTGCTCACGAACTTCAATAATTATGTGGACATCTTCTGCGACAACTTCGGCATAGAAAAGCCCGCCTACACCTCGAACATGCGATGCGCTACGGCTGACGGCATCACCATCATCAACTTCGGTATGGGCAGCCCGAATGCGGCCATCATCATGGACTTGCTGAGCGCCATCAAGCCGAAAGCCTGCCTCTTCCTGGGGAAATGCGGCGGCATATCGTCGAAGACACAACGCGGCGACCTCGTCCTGCCCATCGCCGGCATCCGCGGTGAGGGTACGAGCAACGACTACTTCCCACCCGAAGTGCCCGCTCTGCCCGCGTTCATGTTGCAGCGCGCCGTCAGCTCTACAATCCGAGACCTTGGCTTCGACTACTGGACAGGTACGGTCTATACGACCAACCGCCGTGTCTGGGAGCACGATGACAAGTTCAAGGAGTACCTACGCACAACGAGGGCAATGGCTGTCGATATGGAGACGGCAACGCTTTTCACGTGTGGCTTCGCCAATCATATTCCGACGGGAGCCCTCTTGCTCGTCAGCGACAACCCCATGACCCCAGAGGGCGTGAAGACGAGCGAAAGCGACCGACAGGTGACGGAAAGCTATGTGCTGAACCACGTGAACATCGGCATCCAGGCTCTCGAAATGATTAAACAGGACAAGAAGACCGTCCGCCATCTGAAGTTCGACTATTAAAAGAAGAAGGGAAAAGGGGGAAAAGTGAAAAGAGCAAACACCTTCACCCTTTCACCTTTTCACTTCTTTACCCTTCCACCTTTTCAATTTTCCCCCATTTAACCTTTTAACCTTTTCAACTTTTCACCTTTTAAGTCTTTCCCCTTTTCAATTTTTCACCCTTTCACCTTTTATATATATGGCAGCGAGAGGCATCACCTACGACGACATCATGCGCGACCTCAAGGCGCGGAAAGTGGCCCCCGTCTATTACCTGATGGGCGAGGAGGACTATTATATAGACAAACTGAGCGATGCCATCGTGAATGCCGTGCTGACTGAGGACGAAAAGGACTTCAACCTCGACATCGTCTATGGCGCTGAGGTCGATATCGACAAGGTGATTGAACTGGCTCATGCGTATCCGATGATGGCGGAGAAGCGGGTTGTCCTCGTGCGGGAAGCCCAGGCGATACGTTCCCTCGAAGGCCTCGACGCCTATCTCGCCCACCTCACACCAACCACGGTCCTCGTCTTCTGCCACAAGCACGGCAAGCTCGACGCACGCAAAGCAGCCGCCAAAGCCTTGCAACAGGTGGGCGTTGTCTTCGAGAGCAAGCGTCTCTTCGATAATCAACTCGCACCCTTCATCTCGCGATATTTCAGTCAGCACAACGTCGATATCGAACCCCAAGCCATCCAAATGCTTGCCGGACACGTGGGCTCCGACCTCAGCCGACTGACGACGGAGATGGACAAGCTGCTTCTCGCTTTGAATGGAAATAGGGTAGTCGGGGCTGCGCTCGTTGAGGAACAGACCGGCATGAGCAAGGACTTCAACGACTTCGAACTGCAGTCCGCACTCGCCATGCGCAACATCTTCCGCGCCAATCAAATCGTTAAATACTACCAAGGCAATCCGCGCAGCTTCTTCATCACGAGGACGCTGACTAATTTATTTACATTTTTTTCCGACGTTATGCTGTCGTATTATGCTCCCGACAAAAGCGACGCGGGCATCGCTGCCTGGCTGGGGAAGACGGAATGGAAGGTCAGGCAGGACATCGGACCAGCGCGAAGGAACTACTCTGGCGTGAAGGTAATGCAAATTTTGGGTGAAATACGCAAAACTGACGCCAAAAGCAAGGGGGTAGAAGGCGTCAGAACACCCCACGAGGAGCTTTTGCAAGACCTCATCTTCTTCATTCTGCACTGATTTCTTTCTATTTCGTTTCGGCTCGCGAAGTACGATTTTGCGCCTTAACTGCTGAAACAAAACGCCTTATATGGCATTATGACTCTCTGAGAATCGCACGGATTTCGCCGACCTTTCCCTTGCCCCGAAAGAACGCAAAAAATGCCGTTTTTCGTGATTTTACCTGTTTTCGCGTGCTTTCACCGCGTTTGGGTTTGGAAACATAAACTTTCGTTCTGTCATACAATACAAAACAAGAGGGGTGGTTTGATTCGCAAAACCCTCTAATATGATGTGCCGGTGTTTTGTCTTGCGAATGACACTATCAAAAGCAAAACTCTACATGTTGCATATTAAAACGGAAAGTTATGCACGACGACTCGTGTCTCATACCATTTTATAAACCAGCGAATAACAGATTGTTCCTAAAGAAAACACGATACAAAACTGCACGCGCAGGCCCTTCTGGTGCAAAAAACTGGGCGTTTTGCCACGTGACGTTAGTTTTTATCCCACATTACGTTATCTAACCCAAAACTTTATGCAGTTTTGCGAAACTTGCTTACTTTAAGCTGGTTTTGCGATATGTTTGGAGTTTTGTACTGCAAAAGTTTTGAGTTTTGTGCTTTGTGTTTGGTTTTGCGAATGCGGTTTTGTAAACCGTTTAGCATGAAGTTTTGTTGAATTTCCAAAGCAAAAGTTTTGTTATTTAAACTTTATTTTGTACCTTTGCACCGGTTTAGTGACATAAACTGACGTTAAAACTGATAGGCACATACATTATGAAGGACAGGATTATTGCTCTCATGAGGCACATGGGAATGTCGCAGAAGAATTTCGCTGAAGAGATATGTATATCCCCGGGAACGCTTTCGAGTATCTTCAGCGGCAGAAACAATGCGTCGCTCAACACGCTCAATAATATTCACGAACGTTTTCCGGAGGTCAACATGGACTGGTTGCTTAACGGAAATGGCGAGATGTTTGTCTCCGGCTCTCAGGTTTCTCCATCAACCGAGACGATTGACGGTGGTTCGCCAGTCACCTCATCTCCTGTATCCGGTCTGCCCATCCAACCCAACTTCATGGACCAGCTTTCAAGCCCTCAACAGACGCCCCCTCAAACACCCAATTTGACGTCGGATAGAAAAATATTTGACAAACCATCGCGCCGCATTGCAGAAATCAGAGTCTTCTACGACGACGGAACTTTCGAAACTTTCTCCGCAAAGTAATGAAGCCAGTCGTCCTAAAAGATGGCGCCTTTCATGCAGAGAAATGAAGCCTGCCGTCCTAAATGATGACGCATTTCATGTTGAGATATGAAACCAGTCGTCCTAAAAGATGACGCATTTCATGCTGAGAAATGAAGCTTGTCGTCATAACCGTTGGCATACTTCGTGCTGAGTAATGGGTGTCGTTTCCCTGACTCCTGAGCTTTGTCGCCCTGACCCGTCAGTATGTTCTTCTTAATCCCTGAGTGAAGTCGAATTAAGTGACGACCAATGTCGGAGCATAGGTTTTTGTTCCGTTTTTTATTGCGCTTTGGCTTTGTCGAGTTGTACCTTGACTTGGTCGGGCTGCTGGCACTCACAGATCGAATACGGAACATTTTTAGTTGTTTTGCTTGTATTTCTCTTGCTATTGTCGTATCTTTGCAGCGCGATATATATAATAATGTATATGAGGAAGTACGTTTTGGACTTGCGAGTCACCTCTGTCGAGCAGCTGAGTGAGCGATATCTCCTGCTTGCGGCGACCAATCCTACTGGCCCTCTTCCCGAGATGTGGCCGGGACAGTTTGCCCAGCTTCGCATCGACGACAGCAAGGAGACGTTCTTGCGTCGCCCGATCAGCCTGCATAGTGTTGATTGTGAGAGGAATGAGGTGAGCTTTCTGATACAAAGAGTCGGCAAAGGTACCGCGTCGCTTTGGGAGAAGCGACCTGGCTCGACGCTGAATGCTATATTGCCTTTGGGCAAGGGTTTCACGATGCCTAAGTCGCTCAATCAGAAGTTCTTGCTCGTTGGTGGCGGTGTCGGCATTGCTCCTCTCCTGTTCATGGGAGAGGCGATGCAGCGGATGGGCATTCGGCCCACGTTCCTGCTTGGCGCCCGCAGCAAGTCCGACCTGCTCTTGCTCGACAAGTATCGTGCCCAGGGCGACGTTTATGTCACCACAGAAGACGGGTCGGAAGGCGAAAAAGGTTTCGTCACGCAGCACAGCCTGTTGCAGAGAGAGAAGTTCGACAACATCGCTGTTTGCGGTCCTAAACCTATGATGATGGCAATGGCTTCCTATGCAAAACGGACGGGAACCCCGTGTGAAGTCAGCTTGGAAAACATGATGGCTTGCGGCTTGGGCGCCTGCCTTTGCTGCGTCGAAGAGACAAAAGACGGCAATGTCTGTGTCTGCAAGGAAGGGCCTGTGTTCGATGTCGAGAAACTAAAATGGTAACGTCTCAAAACGTGGCGTAGTTAAATTGCAAAGTTGACGTGTTAAGTTGGCAAAGTTAACGTGTTAAAATGATAAAGTTGACGTGTTAAGTTTGGCAACTACACTAGGGTGGTTGATAAAGATACTGTGAAAGAAAGACGAAGATGGCAGATTTGCGAGTGAACATAGCGGGCTTGGAGCTCAACAATCCCGTGCTTACGGCGAGCGGAACCTTTGGTTATGGCATTGAGTACGAAGACTTTATCGACCTGAGCCAACTGGGAGGCATCATCGTGAAAGGCACCACGCTCGAGCCTCGCGAGGGCAATCCCTATCCCCGAATGGCAGAGACGGCGCAGGGGATGCTCAATTGCGTGGGCCTCCAGAACAAGGGCGTCGACTACTTTTGCCAGCACATCTATCCTCAGATAAAGGATATCCGGACCAACATGATTGTGAATGTGTCCGGCAACAGCCCTGAGGACTATGCTGAGTGCGCAGCCCGCATCAATGAACTTGACTGTATTCCTGCCATCGAGCTCAACATCTCGTGTCCCAACGTGAAACACGGCGGTATGGCTTTCGGCACGACGACCGAGGGCGCATCGAGTGTCGTGAGGGCCGTCAGAGAGGCTTACGGGAAGACACTCATCGTGAAGCTCTCGCCGAATGTGACCAGCATCACGGACATCGCACTTGCTGTGCAAGATGCCGGCGCCGATGCGGTTAGCCTCATCAATACTTTGATGGGAATGGCCATCGACATCGAAAAGCGCAAACGCATCCTGAGCATCGGCACAGGCGGGCTCAGCGGGCCATGCATCAAACCTGTAGCTCTGCGAATGGTCTACCAGGTGGCTCATGCCGTCAAGCTGCCTGTCATCGGCCTCGGTGGCATCAGCAACGCAAAGGATGCAGTGGAGTTCCTGTTGGCGGGAGCTTCAGCAATCGAGATAGGAACAGCCAATTTCCTCGACCCGACCGTTAGTGTCAAGGTCGCGCGGGGCATCGACGAATACCTCGAGAAACATGGTTTCGCCAGCGTAAACGAGATAATAGGAATCTGCGAATAAGCGAGCTTAGATATGCGAATAGACATCATCACCGTACTGCCCGAGCTGATTCAGGGCTTCATGCAGGAGTCCATCGTCGGCAGAGCACAAAGAAAGGGATTGGTGGAGATACACATCCACAATCTTCGCGACTACACACTGGACAAGTGGCGACGCGTGGACGACTACCCCTTCGGTGGTTTCGCAGGCATGGTCATGCAGTGTGAACCCATCGACCGCTGCATCTCGGCTCTGACGTCTGAACGTCATTACGACGAAATCATCTTCACGACGCCCGACGGCGAGCAGTTCGACCAGCCGATGGCCAATAGCCTTTCGCTCTGCGAGAACATCATCATCCTCTGCGGACACTATAAAGGCATCGACTACCGCATTCGCGAGCACCTCATCACGAAGGAGGTGAGCATCGGCGACTATGTCCTGACGGGCGGCGAACTTGCGGCGGCGGTGATGGCAGACGCCATCGTGCGCATCCTGCCTGGCGCCATCGGCGACGAGCAAAGCGCGCTTTCCGACTCGTTTCAAGACAACCTCCTGGCCGCTCCCGTCTATACAAGGCCGGCAGAATACAAAGGCTGGAAGGTGCCGGAGGTGTTGCTGTCGGGCAACGAACGTCTGATAAAGGAGTGGGAATTGCAGCAAAGCCTGGAGCGGACGCAGAGGCTCCGGCCCGATTTGCTCAAGGGCGAGGCCATTCCAAGCATCAAGAAGAAAGGAAAAAACAAATAAAAGAGATATGGAAAAGAAGAAAATGAACCTCTACATCATAGCCGGCTGCAACGGTGCAGGCAAGACAACTGCCTCGTTCACGGTGCTGCCGGAGATGTTGGGTTGCCGCGAATTCGTCAATGCCGACGAGATAGCAGCCGGTCTCTCGCCCTTCAATCCCGAAGGCGTGGCCATTCAAGCTGGCCGACTCATGATAGACCGCATCATCTATCTGCTGAAGGAGGGCGAGACGTTTGCCTTCGAGACGACGTTGGCGACGCGGTCGTACGTGAAGCTCATCAAGCAGGCGCAGAAGCGCGGCTACTTTGTGACGCTGCTGTTCTTCCTGCTGAGCACGCCCGAGCAGGCCGTTGCCCGAGTGGCAAAACGCGTGGCAATGGGCGGTCACAACATACCGACGGACGTCATCTTGCGTCGCTACGACGCCGGTTTGAGCAACCTGTTCCAGCTCTATATGCCAGTCGTGGACAGCTGGTCGCTTTATGATAACAGCGACTGCCCCGCGGTCCATCTCGCATCAGGGCTGGGCGGAGACAAGGTAATGGTTTATGAAGAAGAGGCTTACGCAAAGCTTCAAGAGAAATTTGGCAAGCCGGAGGAGGGCGAGAAAGCATGAAAGAGAAAGAGATACTCGAGATGCAACGCCTGATAGACGAAGGCGTTCGCAAGGCGCAGTACCGCCTGTTGCAACGTGCCGGCGCAGCCCGTCAGAGTCTTGTCGTGTGCCGTGATGGCAAGATACTCGAGCTGATTCCCGAGGTGGAGCCAAGCATGACCGACGGAAACAGCGGCGACCCATTGGCCCGTCGCAAGCAGCGATAAGTATTCTGCCATAGAAACAAAAAACGCCGCACGCGGAGACTGAAATCCCCGCACGCGGCGTTTGCAATCCCCGCACGCGGCGTTTGATATTCCCTTATGGGGGCTTTTGAAGTATGAACAGTAACATCGGAATCTTCTGCGCGTCGTCGGACCGGATGGAGCAGGTCTATTACGACGAGGCGGCACGCCTTGGGACCTGGATTGGGCAGCAGGGCCGGACGCTTGTCTATGGCGGAGCGAACTGCGGATTGATGGAGACGCTTGCCCGCTCCGTGCATGAGGCGGGCGGACGGGTGCTGGGAGTTGTTCCCCAGATACTTGTCGATAACAATCGCGTAAGCCGCTTCATCGATGAAATCGTCCTGACGTCCGACCTCAACCAGCGCAAGCAGGGCATCATCGACCGCTCGGACATCATCATTGCCATGCCGGGAAGCGTCGGCACGCTCGATGAAGTCTTTACCGTCCTCGCGGCAAATACCATCGGCATTCACAGCAAGAAGGTGCTCTTTTGGAACATCAACGGCTTCTGGGACGAGCTGTTCCAGTTGTTCTGGGCGCTGAAGAAGAAGAACGTCATCAACAAGCCACTCGAGGATTACGTCCTCGTGGCCGACACGTTCGATGAAGTGATCAGGCAGATAGGGTAGCAGCCGGCTTTTCCTGAAACGAACTTAGAAGCCCACGCCAAAGTGGACACCGCACTCGCGGACGCCAGGGTATTTGCTCGAGTCGCGGAAGTCGCGCGAATAGCTGATGCCAAGGAAGAACCTGTTGAAGAAGAAGCGGACGCCTGTCTGCCAAGCCACCTGGAAATGATGCCAGTCGTAGGGGCTGCCTATCAGGCTTGTGCTTTTCGCTCCCGTATGCTCACGAGCCATCGCGATGGCACGGATTGAAGCGCCAGCATAGGGAGCAATCGCATAGTCCTTCTCTTTCCAGGGATACCATTTATACATGACGTTGACTGGGATGCGGAATGTCAGGACGCGGGCTTTCAGGTCGCTCGTTTCCCATGAAAACTTCATGTTGGCGCCTACTTCCACAAAGTACGGCGTGTCCTCCACGACCTCGATGAAGCGGCTATAGCCGACGAGCATCTCGTTGAAGCGGATGCGGTCGCCCTCGTCCACTTTGTATCGCGAGGGCGAGTACTGCAAGTAGAAAGCGTTCTTGTATTCCTTGTGCTGAGGCTTAGGTGCTGCTTCCTCTTCGTCGAGCGTCCATTCCTCAACGTCATACGTATCGTCGTACTGCGCATAGGCATTGAGTCCTAAGAGCATAACGAACAGAGCCATTCGAATTCGGGTGGTAATCATGGCTGCAAAGTGTTTTGAATGTAAATGAAAGAGTAGAGTGGGGGGTGCGCTATGAGCGCTTTGTCACAACGATGTGCGTAATGATGCCGATGATGATGACGAGCAGAGCGCCGATGTTGTAGAAGTTGTAGTCTTCCAGGCTGCAGACGTAGCTGAGGATAAGCATCAGTGCACCGAGCACAATCAGGATAATACCCAAGTTCTGTTTCATAATATATGAGTTTATATGTTTACGTGTTTATCGGTTTACGTTTTTATGTGTGGTTTGCCCTGCAAAGATACGAAATATAATTAAGAATAAAGAAAGAAGGCGGAAGAAATTTCTTTTATAAGGTCATTTTCTTGCGTCTGACGTCCCTTTTTCTTGCGTCCGACGTCCCACTTCTTCCCTCTTCCCTCATACATCTCACATCTTACATCATCCTTCTCACTAAAACTGCCACCACTTCTTCTTGGGCTGGTGCTCCTCGAACGACAGCCTTTCGTTCATGATCTGAGCGTACGACTTGTGCTCGGTAATCATCTGGTAGATGGTTCCCCAGTCGGGCAGGCCTCCGATGTTACGGTCGTCGATCCACACGTCGGCTTTCAGCTTGCGGCTAAAGCTCCTGTTCTTGCCTTCCTCTTCTTCGGGGTAGTCTTTGTTGATGGCATAAAACTCTACGCCTCTCTTCCTGCACCATTCCACTGCATCTTCCAGAAGCTGGCCCTCGCGGACAGTCCAGAGGATGAGTTTGTGGCGTTGCTCGATGAGCATTCTAAGCGTTTGAGTGGCAAAAGGCAACTCCTTACCGATTTCGGGATAACGGTGCTCGACGATGGTGCCGTCGAAGTCGACTGCTATGGTCATAATTGTCTCAATGTTTATGTTTCTGCGGGGCAAAGGTACAACATTAAAATGAAAAATGAAAAGTTAAAAGTGAAAAATGATAGGAAATGTAAAAAAACTCTCAATCTCTAATGGTTAATCTCTAATCTTTTTCGTACCTTTGCAGCGCAATTAACCATTAAAGTAATGAAAAAGTCAACATCCCTTTTGCTTGCATTCATGGCAATGCTCATGATGACAAGCTGTGTATCAACCAAGAAGATTGTATATTTCCAGGACCCGCAGGAGATTTTCCGCCAGGGGCAGCAAATCATGCAGCAGTATGAGATGCGCCTCAAGCCTGCCGATCAGGTATTGGTGAAGGTGACATGCAGCGAGCCCGAACTTCTCACCATCTTTGCCCAGGACGTTATGATGGGCACGGCAGCTACGGCACAAAGTGCTTCCGGTCTCTCCGGCGCAGGCAACATGACGAATGTCTATGGCTATACCGTCAGCAACGAAGGCATCATCACGCTCCCGGCAGTGGGTCCCGTCTCAGTTGCAGGCCTCACCACCGACGAGGCAGCTAAGCGCATCGAGCAGGGCATCATTGACGCCAAGCTCATCAAAGACCCCGAAGTCACCGTCCGCCTGCTCAATGCCCGCGTTGCCGTGTTGGGAGCAGTGAAGGCTCCGCAGGTCGTGAACCTCACCAGTGAACGCAACACCGTTCTCGACATCCTTTCGCGTTGCGGCGATGTTGCTGACACGGGTCTTCGCCAGAACGTGACGCTCTACCGCGAAGAGGACGGCGTACTCAAGAAGTATCCTATCGACCTCACCAGCGTCGAGGTGTTCAAGAACCCTGCTTACTATGTGCAGCAGAACGACATGATTTACGTGGAGCCCAACAAGAGCCAGACGGTCAAGAGCAGTGCCTTCTACACCTTCCTCGGTGCGGGTGCCAGCATCATCAGCGTCGTTTCGGCCATCGTCACCATTGTCATGGTTGCTGTAAAATAATCGAGCCCCATCCGGTCGGCTCAACAGAAGAAATATCAAAGCCATCGAGCCAGAGGCCTGCGGAGACACTTCGCAGGCCTTTTCTGTACAGGTAAGTCGAGGGGATGCCTTTCAGGAGCAGGCACTTGCGGAAGTGAGCCGTGTTCTTGGGCAACGAGAAGTTCGCCTTGTTTTTTGCCGACGAGAGTTCGACGGGAATGCAGCGCTCGGGGTCTGTGCAGAGCGAGTCGGCTGCGAGCAAGATGTTGCTTTGGTTGTCGGCATCGGTGGAAAAGACGGCGTTGCCCATTGCGCGAGGCGCAGTCCCCACCATGTAGCCAATCACCCAAACGGCGTCGCCGGCCGGGAGTTCCAGCGAGCGCAGGTCCGTCACGGTATAAGGGCACCGGCTCGAGCCCTGGCCCGTGCCGATGATGCTGCCCACCTCCTCCGAAGCGCCTGCTTTCTCTCCGTCCTCCGGCCCGACGGTCAGGTCGGCCTTCTGGCAGGCGGCAAGCAGCAGGCAAAGCAGCAGCAGGCTATTCCTCTTCAGTAAAAGCATCCAGCACCTTTTTGCAGACCTTGGGCAGATTGTACCTGTAGTAGAACGTGTCGGCCCAAAGCAACAGATATACGAGGCAGAGGAAGATGCCCCATCCAATCAGAATCATCATAGCGCAACCATTGCTTATATGTATTTACTGATGCAAAGTTACGACTTTTTCTGAATAATCGAGCGAAATCTGCAAAGAAATCTCATGGGCGATGCCATATTTTTTGCCGAGGCGTCCAGTCGCCCCAGTCCTCCGAGGCTGTTGCAGCGGTCATGACGTCGTGTCGCGCAGCCAAACTTCACATGAGGGGGAGTTTGATTTGTCATGTACTTGCAATTGCATATACATGTACTTGCAATTGCAAGTACATGATGAATCAAGCAACGCAACGTGTAGCATCGACCTTGATGACGTGTGGAAAGAGATGCCCCATCTGCTTTTGCGGGCCGACGGGACATTTTGCGTGATTTGGCGGGACGGGATGAAACTTTCTGCCCAGTTGCTTGCTTTGTAAAGAAAAACTCGTTATCTTTGTGGCGTCATAACAATTCGAAACAGTATGAAACGCCTCCGAATTCAGCTCACAAGCCTTTGCCTGATGCTTGCCGCCCTGACGTCTTGCCAGTCGGGACCAGACGAAACGTCCGTCCCGGAAGGGCAATATACGGTTACTTTCTCAGTCTCGAACTATCGGCAAGTAAGCTTCGACGACCTCTCTTCGCTTGGGACGAGCCGGGCTGACGGTGCGATTGTGATGAGCTTGGCCAACCTGTCGCTCACCGTCTTTAATGCAGAGACCGGCGAACGCGTTGTGCCGACCATCCTTCACAAGAGTAGCGATTACGAAAGTGACGCGGAGACGGCGATGACTTTCCCTCAGTTCTCGGTCAGCTTGCCGCAAGGCCATTACCGCATCCTCGTGCTGGGCTACAACGGCTCACGCGAGTGCACCATCGCCTCGCTCAATCGCATCTCTTGGGCTGACGATTATGTCCCCAACACGTTCCTTTATCTGGAGGAGTTCACGCTCAATGAGGAGAGCAGTCTCAACAAGGAGATAACGCTCAGGCACGTAGTGGCGGCGTTTCGCGTGACGGCGGAGGATGCCATTCCCACCGCGATGCAGAAGATGCGCTTCATCAGTACGGCGGGCGGCACTGTGCTCGACGCGACGACCGGCTTTGCATCCCAAAGCACGGGCCGAACGTCGGAGATTGCCGTCCCTGCTAATTATGTGGGCAAGGCGGGCGTTGACTTCACCGTTTACCTCTTTTTGCCCGGGGAGCAGGCTACTGGCAACTATACCGTGCAGGCACTTGCCAACGGCGATGCCGTCCTTAGCGAGAAGCGCTTCTACGACGTCCCGCTTCGCATCAACTACTTGACGGAATGGAAGGGCAAGGCGTTCGAGGCGTCCGGCGAAGACGTGCCGAGCGTTCAGAGTGGCTTTAGCGTCCAGTGGGATATGGAGTGGGCCGACACGCTACGACTTTATTAAAACTTCAGCCTCAAGTCGAGCCCGACCTGCAGCGGCGTGCCGCGTTGCGAGAAGACTTGTCCTCGCGTGGCGAAGCAGAAAGCATCGTAGTGCGTCTGCGTCAGGTTCTTACCCCAAAGCCCTAACTCGAGATTGTCGTGCGTGACGCTGAGCCTTGCGTCGAGCAAAGCATAGAAAGGCTGGGCGAGATCGTTCTCGCGCGTCCAGTAGATGCGTCCGTTGGCGCGGCCTCCCATGTGGAGCGCGATGTGCTGAAGCCAGCCTTGCGTGTGCCAGACGTATCGGGCGCCGAGCGACAAGGTGTGCCGCGGGGTGAAGGGTACGTAGCAATCGGTGTGGCGAAGCTTTGCGCGGGTGTAGCCGTACGACGTGTTGACGGAAAAGTCGTCAGTAATGTAGGCCAGCAGCGACGCTTCCATGCCGACGCTGCGACTGCGGTCGGCGTTGATGGTGACGCGTCCCATTCCGCTCTCCGACATCTGGCTGAGCTGCAGGTCGCGCGTCTCGATCCAAAAGGCAGCGAGGTCCGCCTGGAGCCGTCCGTCGAGGAGGTTGAGGTGGCTGCCTATCTCGTAGTTCCACGCGGTCTCAGGCTTGTAGTAGGCTTCCTCGGCAACGTCGGGCGAGGCTACCGTCGGCATGTTCTGCCGGATGCGTCCCATTATCATGTCCACGTGGCCGGCCGGGACGTAGGGAATGCCTGCGAAGAGGTTCGTGAGGTAAGCCTCCGTGCCTGCATCGATGGCGCTCATCATCTCGCGGCGCATCTCGACCTGCAGCAGGTCGCTGAACATCTGGGCATTGTAGCCGCCGGAGCGGTAGCCGCGACTCACGGAAGCATAGACGTTGCCCGTTTCCCCGAAGTCGTACTTCAGCGAAACCTTGGGCAGCACATGCCAGTTGTGGCTGCTTGTCTTGCCAAGGAAAGCCGGCGCGATGTGCAGGCCGTTGAGGGCGACGCTGTTCTGCGGCCGCGCGCTACGTATCGCGAAGTCGAAATCGACGCTGCCCGGCGCGTCGTACATCATCTTGTAATGTTCGTAGTCAAGTCTCAGGCCGGCCGTCACGCTGAGATGCTCGACGATTTCTATCGAGGACTGATGGAAGAGGCCTGCATTGAGGGTAGGGGTGTCGAACACTCCGCCCATGGGCAGGATACTGTTCTTGAGGGCGATGGACATAGGTCCCATGCCTTGGGGCGTGAGGTCGGGCAGGCTGCGGTTTATCATTCCGGAGAGCCAGTCAACGCCTTCCTGATAGAACGTGACAGGCGCTTGCGTGTTGAGCCATTGGTATTGGAAGTTCACACCGCTCGTCCATTGCCAGCGGCCGTCGCCTTTCGACTTCACCGCTATCTCTTCACTCAAGGTCTTGCTCTTCTGTTTCTGTTGCAGCGAGTAAAGGTCGAGACGGGAGAAGTCTTGGTCCATGAACATGTCGTCCTTGAGGAACTGGAAGCCCGTCGTACTGGTCATCATGACCTTTCCGAAGTCATGCTCGGCGTTGAGGCCAAGGGTGAGGAGGTGGCGCAGATAGCTTGACTCGCGGTTGTATGCCACGTGTCCGGCGTCCATGCCCCCTTTGGCAGCATACGGGTAGCCGCCTTGCCTGGTCCATTGGTAGCGGGCGGAGAGGTCGAGCCGAACCTTGTCGGAAGGGATGAAGATGCCTCGCCAGCGGGCTGCTATGTCGTCGCCTCGGTCCACGCGTTTCCCGTCGAGGGCATAGTTCTTGTAAAAGCCGCCCAGATGCTCGTAGCCGACGCCGGCGCTGAATGCAAAGCGCTCGGACGGCCTGTGGTAATGCGTCACGCGTGCACGGGTATTATTATAGGAAGCAGCACCTAACATGAGGTCGGTGCCTTGGTATTGCATCGGGTTCTTCGTATAGACGCGAATCATGCCGCCTATCGTATTGCGGCCATAGAGTGTGCCTTGCGGACCTCGCAGGATATCTATGCGGTCGGCATCGCTGACGTCTTGGTCCATGCTGCTCATCGTGGCGAGAGGGATGTCGTCAACGTACATGCCGACGGCCGGTGTGCCGATGCGGCTGCCCACGCCTCGCAGGTAGATGCTGCTCGTCAGCCGACTCCCGTACTGCGGTATGAAGAGGCCGGGCACGTGGGCTGTCAAGTCCTTGATGCCTGTGATGCCTTTCAGTACGATTTGTCCTGCGCCGAGAGACGTGGAGGAAAGTGCTTGCTCGCGCAGAGCCGCGTGTTCCTTCGGCGTGCTGACGACGACAACTTCGTCCATCTGACGTACGGAAACGGTGTCTGCCTCGTTTGCATAGAGGCAGCATGGAAGCAGGGAAAGGATTATTGAAAGTCTTGTGTGCATAGTTCTTTCTGGTTCAATTATCAATGTTTAACGGTTTTCGCCTGCAAAGGTACTGCAAGCATCTCTTCTTTTCCTTAAGATTAACTTAAGATTCCATGCTTTCCATCGGAATTGCCAGCTCGACGCCCATCACCGTTCCTTCGCTTGTGTGTTTGTTTCCCATGCGGATGGGGATGCCGAGGAACGCGGCCTGTTGCCTTGCCGTTTGCATCTCGGCGAAGTCGGGACAAGCACCCGTCGAGGTGAGCGTCAGCGTGTATTCGCGCACGGTAAGTTGCGAGGCAATCTCCCACCTGGCACCAGCGGGTGCATACTGCAGGAAGAGGGAGAAGGCGGCAGAGAATATTTGGCGCAAGATGACCTCATCGACCATGATCTCGTAAACGAAAGGCGTGAGCCTGAGATAGTAGCGGATGTCCTTCTCGCGCAGAGCATCTTCGTGGCACATCAGCAGTTCGCGCAGGAAGGCATCAATCTTGACGACGCCCGCCTCGGGAGCCTCGTGCGGCAGGATGAGGCCGACGCCCCGGATGGCTCGCGCAGGCCCCTCCTTTGTCCAGCCGAGCTTGTGGCGGAGCGACGAGAGATGCACGTCGAGCGTACCTGTGTCGTAGAGGAACCGCTCGCCCCAAACCTCCTCGATGATGTCGTCGCGACGGCACACAACACCTTGATGCCTGAGCAGACAGACCAGCAGGCGATACTCGGTGTCCGTGAGCATCACGGGCTTGCCTGACTGCAGGACCTGGTGCGTGGCAGTATCGACGAGGAGGTCGGCGTAGTGGAAGACGTTCTGCATTGCAGTCGCTATTTGCCGTAGTCCTCTTTGGTGAAGGTCATGGAGAACAACATCTTGCCCGTCGTGATGCTTCGGTAGTCGTAGCAGAAGTTGATGCCCTCGTCCTTGTATGGCTTCAGGGGGAGGTTGCCCTTCAGTCCCCTGAGTATGTCCTCGTGGAAGGCCGAGGTGGTCTTCGCGTCGGCATAGACTTCCTTACTGTCGAGCATGCCCTGGACGGTATAGTGGTAGCTGAGCGTCCGGCTTTTCGCGTCGTAGCACGCGCTGTCGAGCCTCGTGCATTCGTCCACGAACTTGGGGCATTCCTTTGCTGTGAATTGCTGGAAGAGCTTAGTCCACGCCTCGTCCTTCGACTCGCGCTTGCAGGCTGTGCATGCCATGAGAATGCCAAAGATGGCAACTAATACCTTATTATATTTCATATTCCGCAGTCCGTTGTCTGTTGTCTGTAGTCCCTCAAAAAACGCACAAAGATATACTTTTTATTGAAATGTCCCCCCTGTTTCTCTTGATAAATATCAAAAATATGCCACAAAACATATCTTTTTTCACTTTTTGTGATACATTATTCATAATTTTGCCGTACCTTTGCACACAGATTAAAACAAATGAGAGAATAAGATTGATTAAGGAATAACCAACAAAAACGTTTAAAATCATGACAGCAACAGTTGGAACATTGGCAGGTTGCGTATGGACTGCCCTTAACGAGAATGGTGCACTGAACACTAAGGACCTGAAGAAGGTTGCCAAGATCAAGACCGACAAGGACCTGTTCCTGGCTCTCGGCTGGCTGCTCCGCGAAGACAAGGTGGTAGTAGCCGAGAACGACAAGGTGATGACAGTAGCCCTGAAGTAAGAAGATCCCTCTGATTCCCCCTCAATAGGGAAGAATTTGATTGCCCTCTGAAGGTTCCGACTTTCAGAGGGCAATTTCTTTCTCCGGAGACCTGAAGTAGCGAGAAATATCCTGACAAGATAATCGATGCCAAGTGAGGGGATGGCCGGCGCGACGTGAGGCGATCCCAGACGCTACACGTGGGAAAAGCCTACGCTACACGTTGCGATGGCACTTGCTACACGTGGCGTGGATGCTTGCAACACGTTGCGAGGGGCGACTCGACATGCCGAATTTGGTCACTTTTCATGCTGATTTTAGCAAAGCAAGCAGACAAGTCTGTACTTTCTTTGCATTGAGCCGAAAGGCGCGTTTCTATAACTCATTGATTATCAAACGGCATTCGATTTAAGCCATTTTCTCGCCTTTGGGGTGGCCAAGCGCAGGAAACGAAAAAATAACGCGTCAGAGTGCGTCCGTTCAAGAAGAATCACGACAAACGCAAAGGCAGGCTCGAAGGGCTTCCTCTTGTGCTTTTCGCCACACTCTCAGCCCGTTTTCCCTAATTTTGAATGTCGGATGGTGTTTTTTTCATTATTACATGTCAAATGTTCAATGTTTTTTCGTACCTTTGCACCGTGAAAAAGGTACTTTACATACACGGCTTCGCCAGTGCGGGCAGCACAGGCTCGGCCACTCAGATGCGTAACCACCTCTATCCGAAAGGCGTGCAGGTGGTAAGCCCGGACGTACCCGTGGACCCCATCGAGGCAATAAGTTTCCTTAAAAACCTCGTGGAAACGGAGCAGCCTGACGTCATCGTGGCCACCAGCATGGGAGCCATGTACGCCGAGCAGCTGAGGGGGAGGAAGCGCATACTCGTCAATCCGTCGTTCCACATGGCTCGCCTGCTCACCTTCCGCGGCATGGGGCGGCGCGAGTTCCGCAATAAGCGGCAGGACGGTGCAACGGAGTTCAAGGTTGATAAAGCTATGATCCAGGCCTTCCAGCAGGTCGAGAAGGACAGCTTCAAGGGCATCGACGCCACGGAGAAAGCGCTCGTGTGGGGCCTCTTCGGCACTCAGGACAAGCTCGTCAACTGCCAGGCCGACTTCCTGAAACACTATGGAAAGGACCGCATGCGGCTTTTCGAGGGCGAACACTTCCTCAACGACAAGGTGCTGAGCAAGGTCGTGATGCCCCTCGTCGAGGCAGAGTTGGGCCCCGACCTCAAGTCCCCATCCGACTCCCATTCTTAGAGGAGAATAAATGGTAATTGTTAAATGATTAAATCGTCAATAAATCGTAAATCGTAAATCGTCAAATCGTAAATATACAACATGTTTGAAAACTTAAGCGAACGGCTCGAGCGGTCGTTCAAGATACTGAAGGGCGAGGGGAAGATTACTGAAATCAACGTCGCCGAGACACTAAAGGACGTGCGTCGCGCCCTGTTGGACGCCGACGTCAATTACAAGGTAGCAAAGTCTTTCACCGATACCGTAAAGCAGAAAGCGCTGGGGCAGAACGTCCTGACAGCCATCAAACCACAGCAGTTGATGGTGAAGATTGTGCACGACGAGCTGGCGGAACTGATGGGCGGAGAGACGACGGACATGAACCTCAAAGGTCATCCCGCCATCATCCTCATGGCCGGCCTGAACGGCGCCGGTAAGACCACGATGAGCGGCAAGCTTGCCAAACTCCTCCACGAGAAGCGCGGAAAAAATCCCTTGCTGGCAGCTTGCGACACGTTTCGCCCTGCAGCCATGGAGCAGTTGCGTGTGCTCGGCGAACAGGTCGGCGTGCCCGTCCATATCGAAGAGGGCGCCACAGACCCCGTGCTTGTAGCCAAGAACGCCATCCAGCACGCGAAGGCCCAGGGCTTTGACGTTCTCATCATCGATACCGCAGGTCGGCAGGCCGTAGATGAGGAGTTGATGCAGCAGATTCAAGACATCCGCGACGCCACTCAGCCTGATGAAATCCTCTTCGTCGTCGACGCTATGACGGGCCAGGATGCCGTCAACACGGCAAAGGAGTTCAATGACAGGCTCGACTACACCGGCGTGATTCTCACCAAGCTTGACGGCGACACGCGCGGCGGTGCTGCTCTCAGCATCCGCAGCGTCGTCAACAAACCCATCAAGTTTGTGGGCACGGGCGAGAAGATGGAAGCACTCGACCCCTTCCACCCAAGCCGTATGGCAGACCGCATCCTCGGTATGGGCGACATCGTCTCGCTCGTTGAGAGGGCTCAGGAACAATATGACGAGGAGGAGGCCCGCCGCCTGGAGAAGAAGATTCAAAAGAACCAGTTCGACTTCAACGACTTTTACAAGCAGATTCAGCAGATAAAGAAGATGGGCAACATCAAGGACCTGGTGGGCATGATTCCCGGTGTGGGGAAGGCCGTCAAGGACTTGGACATCGACGACAATGCCTTCAAGAACATCGAGGCCATCATTCTCAGCATGACGCCCAAGGAGAGGACGCACCCCGAATGCCTCAACACGAGCCGCCGCATGCGACTCGCCAAGGGCTCCGGCACCAACATACAGGAGGTGAACAAACTCATCAAGCAGTTCGACCAGACGCGCAAGATGATGAAGCTCGTCACCGACAAGAGCAAAATGCAGCAGATGGCGGCCATGATGAAAGGCGGAATGCCGAAGGCTTAGCACATAGTATATAATTCATTGTTCATAGTTGAAAATGGAACTGATAGACGGAAAACAGACGGCTGCCACGATTAAGGCAGAGATAAAGAAAGAGGTAGAAGACATCGTGGCACGTGGCGGCAAGCGTCCGCACCTGGCAGCCATCCTCGTCGGTCACGACGGGGGCAGCGAGACGTATGTGCGCAACAAGGTGCTGGCTTGCGAAGCCTGCGGCTTCCAGAGCACGTTGCTTCGCTTCGAGGACGACATCACGGAGGAGCAACTGCTTGCAGAGGTGGACAAACTCAACAGGGATGATTCCGTCGACGGTTTCATCGTGCAGCTCCCTCTGCCCAGGCACATCAGCGAGCAGAAAGTCATCGAAGCCATCGACTACAAGAAGGACGTGGACGGCTTTCACCCCATCAACGTCGGCCGAATGGCAATCGGCCTGCCCTGCTACATCAGCGCGACGCCGAAGGGTATCCTCGAGTTGCTCCGCCGATACAATATCCCGACGAGCGGCAAGAAGTGCGTCATCCTCGGCCGAAGCAATATCGTGGGCAAGCCGATGGCGCAGCTCATGATGCAGAAGCAGTTTGGCGACGCCACCGTGACCGTTTGCCACAGCCGCAGCAAGACGCTCAGGGAGGAGTGCCAGCAGGCCGACATCATCATCGCAGCCATCGGCCAGCCCGGTTTCCTCAAGGCGGACATGGTGAAGCCCGGCGTCGTGGTCATCGACGTAGGCACAACCCGCGTCCCCGATGCCACGAAGAAGAGCGGCTTCCGACTGCAGGGAGACGTCGATTTCGAGCATGTCGCACCGCTCTGCTCCTACATCACGCCCGTCCCGGGTGGGGTAGGGCCCATGACGATTTGCATGCTCATGCTCAACACCCTTGCGGCAGGCAAGCACCTCTATTATAGTTCATAGTTCATAGTTCATAGTTGACTAACGTCGAGCTAAAGTTTCATAGTTCATAGTCCATAGTTATGAGGAAGACACTTCTGTTTTTGGCTTTGCTGATGCTGTCTTGTGGCACGACGTTTGCCTATCAGGACAGCATTCCAGGCAGAAAGAAGGTAGGTGTCGTCCTGAGCGGCGGCGGAGCGAAGGGCATGGCACACATCGGCGTGCTCAAGGTCCTGGAGCGGGCAGGCATACCTGTCGACATCATTACCGGCACATCGATGGGCAGCATCATCGGCGGCTTGTATGCCATCGGCTATAATGCCAATTCGCTCGACTCCGTAGTACGCAAGCAGGACTGGAGCTACGTGATAACCGACAAGGAAGACCTTCGCAATCAAAGCCTCAGCGACCGCAGCAAGCAATACAAGTACGTCTTTTCGACGGGCATTGCCTTTGACAAGAAAAAGGCCAGCGAAGGCGGCATCATCAAGGGCAAGAACCTTGCCGAGCTCTTTGGGCAGCTCTGCACGGGCTATACCGATTCGCTCGACTTCTCCAACGACTTGAAGATACCTTTTGCCTGCGTGGCAACGAACATCATCGACAATAGCGAAGTCGATTTCCACAGCGGACGTCTGCCGCAGGCCATGCGAGCCTCGATGGCCATCCCTGCTGCCTTCGCTCCCGTCAGGCTGGGCGACAAGGTGCTCGTCGATGGCGGCCTGAAGAACAATTACCCAGTCGATATCGCCAAGGAGATGGGGGCCGACATCGTCATCGGCGTGACCGTCCAGGGCGACCCGAAAACGGCCGACGAGATCAAGGGCACGATAGGCATCCTCTCTCAAATCGTCGATGTGAACTGCAAGAATAAGGTCGAAGAGAACCTCGCTATGACCGACTTGCACATGCAGGTCAACACGACGGGCTACGGCACAGCCAGCTTCTCGGCCGTTGCCATCGACACCCTTGTCCGCCGTGGCGAGGAGGAGGCGATGCGCCATTGGGACGAACTGATTGCCCTGAAGCGCAGGATAGGCATCGACGACAGTTTCCGCCCCACCATCCATCACCCTCTGCGTCCGAAAGTGATGACCGAGCGGCAGCATATCAAAAGCTTTATCTTCGAGAACATGACGCCTCAGGACGAGCGTTTCCTTAGGCAGAAGTTCCACTTGAGCAAGGCAGACAGCATCGATGCAGAACTGCAGCAGCAGCTCACCACTTCGATGCGTGTTGACCTCTTCTATAAGACGGCCGAGTGCCGACTGCTGCCGGACGACGATGGCGTGCACGTGGCCCTGACTGCAGGCAACCGCAAGTCGGCGCAGGCTCACGTCGGGTTGCGCTTCGACACAGAGGAGTATGCAGCCCTCCTGCTGGGGCTTGAAGTGCCTCTGAAGTCGATGATTCCCGTCAACACAGAGCTGACGGTCCGGCTGGGCAAGCGCATCATGGTGCGTGGCGAACTGACTGCCCATCCACGCAGCTTCACGCGTCCATCGCTGAACTATACCTTCCGGCGCAACGACATCGACTTCTACGTAGGCGGCGACCGCGACTACAGCATCCTCTTCAATCAGTTCCAGGCCGAAGTCGTGCCAATCAGCCACGATTATCGCAACTTTACCCTCCAGATGGGCTTGCGATGGGACTTCATGCACTATCGCAACAAGCTCGAGTCGGAAAAGTCGACGAACGTCACGTTAAAGAATGGAAACTACCTCAGCTACCGTGCCCGCCTCAACTATAACAGCGAGGACAACTGGTACTTTCCCACGCGAGGTGCACGCTTCAAGGCCGAGTATTCCTACCTGACGGACAACTTCGTCAAACTCGAAGGCCAAGTCGGCATGAGCGATATAAGTGCCAGCTGGCGCAAGTCGTTTACCTTCGGCCGTCGCTTCACCCTTCAGCCGATGGCTTATGGGCGTCTGCTCCTGGGCAAGACGGTCCCCTTCATCTTTGCCAATACCGTCGGAGGCGATTGGTTCGGTCATTACCTCGAGCAGCAGATGCCATTCGCCGGCATAGGTAACGTGGAGTTCGTGGCCGACCAATTCGTGGCAGTCCAGCTCCAGGGGCAGCTCCGCATCGCCACCAACAACTTTGTGTTGCTTCGCCTTGCCGGAGCACAGCAGGCGGATAAGCTGAAAGAGCTGTTCGACCACAAAACGCTCTACGGCATACAGGCAGCCTACTTCTACAAGACGATGTTCGGCCCCCTCGGAGCCACTTTCGGATACAGCAACCGCACGAAGGAGCCGTACTTCTACTTGAATCTTGGGTACGAGTTCTGAGGAAAAAGTTGAAAGGTTAAAGAGTTGAGGACGATATACTATATATATAAACGGATAAGGTGGAAGTACGTGCTGATTGTTTTACTTTTTCACCTTTTCACCTTTTCACCTTTGAGAGCCCAGAGCCGCATGAAGAAGTTGTGGACGAAGGCAGACAGCTTGCTGACAAAGCGCTATTACCGCTCGTCGTACGACACGAGCTACGTGGTCAGGCCTGATGGCAAGTTGACCCTGAAGCTCAGATGGAACCAGACGGGCAACAGCATCCACTCAAAAGGAACGGTCAACGACCTCCACTTCAAGTCTCACCTGAGCACAAGCCACAAGACGACCATCTCGATTGGGGCTGCCTATCGGGGCATCTCCTTAGCCTATTCCATCAATCCTGCCAAGCTGCGCGGCTTCTATGACGACTACGAACTGAACTTCAATTTCTATGCAAGCCGTTTCTGCATCGATGCCAGCTATCAGGAGTCTAGCTCCCTGTCGGGCGACATGACGTTCGGCGACGAGACGCTTCGGATGGAGCAGGGCGAGGCAGACATGAAGGTCTACAACATCACGGGTTATTACGTCTTCAACCATCGCCACTACTCAGTCTCGGCAGCCTATAACCAGAGCTATATCCAGCGCCGGTCGGCAGGCTCGTGGCTTGTTGGCTTGAGCTACCAGGGCGGACACATTCAGACGAGCGACAAGCGCAAAGAGCAAATGCCCGACGACCCCGATGTCCGCATCTATGTGGGCCATATCGGCATCGGAGGCGGCTACGGTTACAACCTCGTCCTCGGCAAGAAATGGCTGTTCAATCTTTCTTTACTTCCCACCTTCGTCGTATATAATCGCAACAAGCTGACCATTAACGACGAGAGCCAGCATGCAGGCCGGATGAAGTTCAACATGCTCTTCAACGAGCGGGCCGCCATCGTCTATAACTTCTCCCCGCGCTACTTCGTCGGACTTAACGGCGTGGCCAACAATTCTCTCTTTGTCGACGATGCCGTAACCACCCATCAAAGCAAGTGGGTCGCCCACGCATTTGTGGGCTTGCGACTGTGGAAGTAGACACGAGGGGAGCGAGGGGATAAAAGAAGCCCTTTCTATAAAAAAAAAGAAGCCCTTTCTCTCTAGATTGAACATGTTCAAAGTGTTTGTTCAAAAAAGCGGCCTGTCTTCACAGATGGGCCGCTTCGCTATCGAGATAATTAAAAATTAAAACTATATGAACAACAACGCAAATGGGGTTGCTTATATTAATGAGAGGAATGCAATTGGGCCTCGGCCCATGCAACTTGTGGTGGTGAGCGCGGTGAGCGCGGCGGTGAGAGCAGCTACTATAATCTTCACTATCATCTCGAGGCATTTTCTTTTGTTCATTTCTTCGGCTGTTTTTGGTTCAACATTTGATAGAGTTGTACGCCCAGCTCCATATCTCGGTCTTCGAGGGTAGCGCCACTTTCTACGGTAGCCATTGCCCTGACCAGCTTCGGCCATTCGTTTTCGCTTAGCCTTTCTTTCCCTCCGAACCCTGTGAGCCTGCATACGGTCTGCACGTATCTTTTCGTATCGTTTTCGCTCGGTGGCGCCCATCGAGCTATTATGTCTTCTACACATGTGGCGTTGTATTTTTTTCGGTAAGTGTCGAGGATGCAGAAGGCGGCTCGGATGCCCCAGGGGAAGCTGTCGAACTCGACGAATTCCCAGTCGGTCTGCTCGTGGCGTTGTCCCTGCCAAACGACACCTGCAACCCGCCGAATGTTCAGCGGATTGCAGTTTCTTATTCCTCGGGGTATTGACATACTATTCAAGTCCCTGGATGGTGTCCGTGTTCTTGATGACCTCGATGGCGTCGGCTGCGAGCTTGCGGCTGGGCACGAGCTGGAACTCTGCGTCCTTCTTCATGTCCTTGAAGTCTTCGCCGGGCGTCCAGCAGACGTTCACGGCCTTGATGTTTGCGGAGGTGAAGTCCTCGGTGGTGACTGCGGGTTCGCAGTTGAGCTCGACGTGGAACTTGCCAAGGTCGCCGAGACTCACGCTGTTGCCGGCGAGCAGCTGCTCGCGCAGACAGTGAATCATGTCGGTGATGACGCCGCGGATGGTGCCCTTGGAGAAGGGGGAGTTGTGGTCGGCCATGTGAGCGACGAACTGGTCGAAGGTGAGCTTGTCGTGTACCTGTGCCGTACCCATTGCCACGGTGGCGTAGTGCTGGTCGGTCTTCTTGGTTCCGGGCTTCTTGGAACCGATGTAGATGCTGTAGTTAATCATAGCGGTTAGGTTTAAGTTTTTAAATTTGTAATTTTCGCGTCTGCCTTGATTGAACATTCTGTCGTTTCGAATTGCGCACTTCGACGTGCTTTGTTTGCTCACTTGGCAGGTGTCGTTTTATTTGACGATACAAAGGTACGACATTTTGAAATGCCGCTGATGCTCTTTGGTAGTCTTTGGCGGTCTTTGATGATTATTGGTGATTATTGATGCTTATTGATGGTTAT
>CACXLY010000002.1 GCA_902768605.1 uncultured Bacteroidales bacterium | reverse complement strand
AATGCCCACATCCGGGTCGTCCTCGGCGCGGTAGAGCACACAGACCTTGCCATCCTTCTCCACGGCGGCAGGGTTGAACGTGTCGGCACATTCCCACCGCACATTCGCCTTCTTCATCGGACAATAGAAGAGGCTTTCGGCGATGGGACTCACCATTGGGTTTTTGCCTTCGGGCCGCGTGAAACCGCCTATCGCCCAATAAGGCAGGACATTGTCGCCCGCCATGAGGGCAAGGCTGACAAACAAAAGAGGGAGGAGGATGTAACGTTTCATGGTGCAAAGTTACGAAAAGAATATCGGTTTGCGCACAATTCGGACGGATTTTATGATGTTTTAACATATCTTGCACGTAACTTTTCGTCCGCCCGCGCTTTATATTGAAGAAGACAATCGGACAGCACGAAATGCGCGGGCCAACGCCCGGCATCGGTCCGCGCGACGAGAAGCGCCGATTGCTGCATGGCGACGAAGCAATTGCTGCATGGCGACAAAGCAATTGCTGCATGGCGATGCAGCAATCCATCCCACGTGTGGCATCGGCTGACGAGAGGCAACGGGAAGCGCCTCGCCACGGCTCTTTCATCCACTCGAAAAGCGTGGCAACTGCTATATCATTGTTTAGTCCTCTGGGAAGAGACCGTAGAGCTTGGCGTCGATCTGCTCTGTGATGCGCTGGAAGTCGGCCACATTCGATTCGAACTTCAGCGTGTCGCCATCCACGATGAGGAGTTTGCCGGGATAGTTCTTTATCCATTCCTCGTAGCGCTCGTTCAAGCCGGTGAGGTAGTCGATGCGGATGCTTTGCTCGTACTCGCGGCCGCGCTTGCTGATCTGGGCGATGAGGTTGGGGATGGTGCTGCGGATGTAGATGAGCAGGTCGGGCAGGCCGACGAGCGACATCATCAAGTCGAAGAGGTCGCTGTAGTTCTGGAAGTCGCGGTCGCTCATGTAGCCCTGTGCATGGAGATTGGGGGCGAAGATGCGCGCGTCCTCGAAGATGGTGCGGTCCTGGATGATGGTGTCCGTGCTCTTCGATATCTCCACGACGTCGCGGAAACGTTTGTTGAGGAAATAAATCTGCAGGTTGAAGCTCCAGCGACTCATGTCCTGATAGAAGTCGTCGAGGTAAGGGTTCGTCTCTACAGGCTCGTAGCGGGGCGTCCAACCGTAGCGCTTGACGAGCAACTTAGTGAGGGTGGTCTTGCCGCACCCGATGTTTCCAGCTACTGCTATGTGCATAATAATGAAGAATGAAGAGTGAAGAATGAAGAATTTGCTACCGCTTTCAATTATGAATTATGAATTGAAAATTATGAATTAACCTCGAGTGGGAACATGCCATACAGCAGTCCGTCTATCTTGTCGGTTATCTCCTTGAAGTCCTTCGGGTTGTGCTGGTAGTCGATATTGTCCACCTCGACGGTCAGCACCTTTCCCCTGTACTTCTTATATATGAAGTCTTCGTAGAGGTCATTCAAGCCCTTGAGGTACTCGAGCTGAATGGCCTGCTCGCAGTTGCGGCCGCGCTTCTGGATGTTATGCACGAGGTGTGGGATGCTGGCCCGCAGGTAAATCATGAGGTCGGGGAAGCGGACGATGCTTTCCATGTGTCCGAAGAGCTCCATGAACGTGTCGAAGTCGCGGTCGCTAAGGTTGCCCATGCGCTTGTTGTTGGTAGCGAAGACATAGACCCCCTCGTAGATGGAGCGGTCCTGAATGGTGTCCTTCCCGCTCTTCTGCATTTCCATGAGGTCGCGGAACCGCTCTTTCAGGAAGAAGACCTCCATAGGGAACGACCACCGCTCGATGTCGCGGTAGTAGTCGTCAAGGTAGGGATTGAAGGCCACCTGCTCGTACATCGGCTCCCACCCGTAGTGCTGGGCGAGCATCTCAGTCAACGTCGTCTTGCCGCTCCCTATATTTCCTGCGATTACGATGTGCATGGCTACTTTCTCAACATGATATCCGACACGCCATAGCGGTCGAGGAAGACGCTCTTGTCAACGTGTCCGCGGATGCCGTCCACGTAGCTTGTGCTCGAGTATTGCCAGAGGACGATGGGCACGTCCTCGCTCAGCCCCGGGAACTCCTCCGCATAGCGGGCCACCATGAAGCGGTAGCCGGTGAACTTGCCTTCAAGGTACTTCGCGTAGAAATTCACACCCGTATAGATGATTGGCTTGACGCCGAACATGCGCTCTACACCATCGAGGAACGTCTTCAAGCTCCTTTGAAACTGCACGAGAGACGCTTTGCCGCGCTTCTCGACGTCAACCACGGGGATGAGGTCCTGCTGGCGCGGGTCAACGGTCGAGCGGAAGTTCTCCAACTGCACGAGTGCGCTTATCGACGGACTGAAGAAGTGGTAGGAACCGACAGGAATGCCGGCGCGCTTCGCCCCGTAGAGGTTGCGGACGTAGCAGTCGTCGACGAGGCTCGCGCCCTCGGTCGCCTTGACATAGACGAAGGCAATCGACTTGTCCTGCGCCACTTCCTCCCAATTGATGTGACCTTGATAGTGCGACACGTCGATGCCTTGCTGCTGGGCGACGGTGTGGCGGATGATGGCCCGCAGTTCTGTGACGGGCGTCAGCGAAAGCTCTGGCAACGGGGCACGCGGCAAGGCGTCCGGCTCCGGCAAAGCATAGGTGGGCTCCACCGCCTCGCCCTTCTTCTTGCCTTTCTTATCGGCAAAAGCAGTCGCGGACGCAAGCAGAACGGTAAAGAAGAGCAGATAGCGGAGCAACATAATAAGCTATTCTCCTAAGAAACTATACTCGAAGTTCGCACTCTTGATGCTTGGGAACTGGCTGCGCGGGTCGATGTCCTGGCGGCTGCGTAAGTGGTCGAGCACCTTGTCGTAGCATTCCTGCACGCTGTTCGCCCATAACTTGCAGACGAAGGGTGTGTCGAAGTACTGCGACTTCTGCGTCTCGGGTATCAGGATGACACGCTTGAAGCATATCTTTGCCTCGTACCATCCGGGCTGAGCCTTGCCGAAGTTGGCCACGGCCTCTTTCTGAGCAGCCTTCTCCGGCGCCTTTTGCCCGGCGCCTTTTGCCTTGAACTCTTCCATCGAGGCTGCCGTCGTCTTGATGGCGATGAAGAAGGAGCGCTGGCTCACCTTGATGTGTTTGGGGTACATGGCGCTGCTCGACATGAACTTCTCCAGCTCGAGGCGCGTGCCTTCGTTGACCTCGACGTCCTCCAAAGAACTGAGGAAAGCCATGGCCTCATCGACACTAAAGACGAGCGTCTCTTCGTCGAAAAATCTGATATAAAGGTTCATCTAATAATTTACAATTTGACAATTTACAATTTACAACTTGACAATCTATAATTTACAATTTGACAATTTACAATTTACAACTTGACAATTTACAATTTACAACTTGACGATTTACGGTTTACAACCTGACGATTTACGGTTTACAACTTGACAATTTCAGTTTACTATTCGTAAGGAATATCTCATCTTAATATTCAAATTCAATAAGCTCAAGCCTTTGATTGCGGTAGAAAGAGTATTTCGTGTCGCTCGACATGAGAGGCAGATGCTCTGTGATAGCATGCGCGATAATCATGTGGTCGCTTGGGGCGTTGTACCCCTCTGCTTCGTTGAGCAGCAACCACTATACTGAGTATTGCGCCACAAAGATAGTCAAAAGACGCCACATAGCGAAATTTTCGTGGCATAAAAACATGCTAAGCGGGAGTTTTTGACTAATTTTGTGCGGCAAAAAGGAATAGAGAAAGGAAGTTAAAGAAGTTAGAGGAAGTTAAAGAAGTTAAAGGACGACAGCTTTCGCATCACGATGTGAACATCCACAAGTAATGTCCTTTAACTTCCAAGCGAGCAAAGCGAGCGATAACTCCCTTAACTTCTTTAACTCCCCCAAAACGGGAAACGATGGACTTTAGAAGATTCATAAGGGATTGGGCGCTGCCGCTGAGCATGCTGACGGGTGCCTCCGCCTACTTCCTCTGCAGGAGTCTGGGGCTCCCGGAGGCTGTCAAGGGGGCTGTCGGGGAAAGTGTCGGCTACGTGCAACCTGTGTTGATATTCTGCATGTTGACGCTGACGTTCTGCCGCATCCGCCTCGAGGACATGCGGCTTCGCGGGTGGCAATGGTGGCTGCTGGCTTTCCAGGCGGGTGTCGCGGCATTGCTCTGCCTGCTTCATCAAACGGCGGGGTGTTGGGAATGTTGCGTTGGCAACGCAACATACGGGACGAGGCACTATTTAAATCTAGTGGCGGAGGACGCGTCGATGCGTATCTTCCTGCAGAGCACGATGCTCTGTTTCCTCTGCCCCACAGCGACGGCAGCGGCCGTGGTGACTGCCAAGCTGGGCGGCAACGTCGGCTCGCTGACGGCTTATACCATGCTGATCAACCTCACGGCGGCTGTCCTCATCTCGGCCTTCGTGCCTCTCGTCAATCCCGCTGGCGAGTTAAGTTTCTGGCTTTCCTTCTGGATGATTATCCGCAGAGTGTTTCCCCTGCTCATCTTCCCCCTGTTTCTCGCCCTCGGCATCCGTCGCATCTCCCCTGCCCTGCTGCGCCGTCTGACCTCGATTCCCGACCTGCCCTTCCATCTTTGGCTCGTCTCGCTCTCGCTCGCAATAGCCGTCACCACGCGGATTCTCGTGCATGCCGAGGTGACTTGGCAGCTATGCCTGCTGATTCTGACGGGCTCCCTCGCGGCCTGCATCATGCAGTTCGCCTTCGGACGGCTTGTGGGCAGGCACTATGGAGAAGGCGTGACGGCCGGCCAGGCGTGCGGGCAGAAGAACACGGTGCTTGCCATCTGGGTGGGTTACACGTTCCTTGACCCCCTGACCTCCGTGGCAGGCGGCTTCTACACCATTTGGCACAACCTCTTCAACGCGTGGCAGCTCTACCGTCGAGCACGTCGCCAAGCTCAACTTGACACGTCTACCCGCACGACTTAACGTGACAGGTGGTTTGAAACTTCATGTACTTGCAATTGCATATACATGAACTTGCAATTGCAAGTACATGAACAATCAAGCGATGCTACGTGTTGCGTCGAGCAAGCTGACCTGACGAATCGAGTCGTTCGGCCTGTCGAATCTGGCTTTTTTCCACGTGGCGACACGTTTTTTGCGGAAAAATGTAAAATTTTTCGGCGTTTCTCTTGGCAGAATGAAAGAAATGATGTATTTTTGCACAACAATTCAAAGGAACAGATGAAAAATATCGCGAACAGCTTCTTCGGCTTCTATTATTACTTTTACTTTAGCAACTGAAGTAGAGCGGGTCGTCGTATATATATAAATAAGGTATATAGAGAAAGAAAACAAGACATAGAGGTCCCGCTCACATCGTGAAGCGGGACTTTTTAATTATCAATATTCAATATTCAATTTCCAATGGCAAAACGGATCGCAATACAAGGCATCGAGGGCAGTTTCCACGACATCGCCGCCCATCGCTTCTTCGAGGGCGAGGAGGTGGAACTGGTCTGCTGCGACACTTTCGAGGAGATGTTCGCCCGGCTCAAAGCGGAGAAAGACCTGCTGGGACTCATGGCGATAGAGAACACGATAGCGGGCAGCCTGCTCCACAACTACGAGCTGCTGCGAGAGAGCGGCATGACGATAGTCGGCGAACACAAACTGCGCATCAAGCACAGCATCATGTGTCTGCCCGACGAGGACTGGGCAGACATCACCGAGGTCAATTCCCACCCCGTCGCCCTCATGCAATGCCGCCAGTTCCTCTCGAGGCATCCGGAGCTGAAAAAGGTGGAAACGGCCGACACCGCGGGTGCCGCTGCCGACATCAGCCGCGAGCGCAGGCACGGGCATGCGGCCATCTGCCACCGCGACGCCGCCGACATCTACGGCATGAAAGTGCTGCAGGAGGGCATCGAAACGAACAAGCACAACTTCACGCGCTTTCTCGTCCTCGCCCAGCCCGAGAAGGCTCAGGCCATCCGTTGCACCAGGCACATCGACAAGGCGAGTCTCGTCTTCACCCTCCCCCACGAGGAAGGCAGCCTGAGCGCTATCCTGTCGGTCCTCTCCTTCTATAAACTCAACCTCACAAAGATACAGAGTCTGCCCATCATCGGGCAGGAGTGGCAATACATGTTCTATATCGACCTCTCCTTCAACGACGAGAAACGCTACCGCCAAGCGCTCAACGCCATCACCCCGCTGACCCGCGAGCTCAAACAGCTTGGCATCTACGAAGACGGCCGACAAAGCATCTGAGTTGAGGATGAAGGACGAAGTATGAAGTATGAAGTATTTGCTACCACGCCGTTAACTATGAACTCATCACTATGAACTATGAACTAAACTTCAGGCCTGCAGACAGATTGGCCGACGTCACAGAGTATTATTTCAGCCGCAAGCTGAAGGAAGTGGCAGCGATGAACGCCCAGGGAATGGACGTCATCAGCCTCGCCATCGGAAGTCCCGATATGCCTCCCTCGCCCGAAACCATCGAAACGCTCTGCGAGGAAGCCCGCAAGCCCACGGCTCACGGCTATCAGCCCACGATAGGCATCCCCGAGCTGCGCCAGGCCATGAGTGGCTTCTACAAACGCTGGTACGGTGTGGACCTCGACCCGAACAGCGAGATCCAGCCCCTCATCGGCAGCAAGGAGGGCATTCTGCATGTCACCCTGGCCTTTGTGAATGTCGGCGACGAGGTCCTCGTACCCAATCCGGGCTACCCTACCTATACAAGCCTCTCGAAACTGCTGGGCGCGAAGATTGTCAATTATGACCTTCTGCCCGAGAACGGCTGGCAACCCGACTTCGAGGCCCTTGAGAAGATGGACCTCAGCCGTGTCAAACTGATGTGGACGAACTACCCAAACATGCCGACAGGCGCAAGGGCGCGGCGCGAGACCTATGAGCGGCTCGTCGATTTCGCCTTGCGACACAGCATCATCGTTGTCAACGACAATCCCTACAGCTTTATAAGACCCACCCCCAACCCCTCCCTTAAAGGGAGGAAAACAGACAGCTCTGCTGTAGAAAAGGCAGCTGCACCCCTCCCTTTAAGGGAGGGGATGGAGGAGGGTCTCCTGTCGATTCTGCAAGTGCCGCGTGCCAAGGAGTGCTGCATCGAATTCAATTCGATGTCGAAGAGCCACAATATGCCAGGCTGGCGCGTCGGCATGCTTGCCACCAACCCACAGTTCGTAAGCTGGATACTAAAGGTGAAAAGCAACATCGACAGCGGAACCTTCCGCGCAATCCAGCTCGCGGCAGCCCGCGCGTACGGCAACAGCGACCTCTGGCACAAGACGGCAAACGTGGAGACCTACGCCAGGCGCCGCCGCATGGCAGAGGAAATCATGCAGGTCCTCGGCTGTCAGTACGACCCGCAACAGACCGGGATGTTCCTCTGGGGACGTATTCCAGACATATATAATAATGTAGAGGAACTCACGGAACGCGTCCTGCACGAGGCCAGGGTATTCATCACGCCCGGCTTCATCTTCGGGAGCAACGGCCAACGCTACATCCGCATCAGCCTCTGCGCTAAGGACGACAAGTTCGCCGAAGCGCTTCGACGCATCAAGGCAATCGACATCAAACCATGAACCACAAGACTCTGACACTCATCGCTCTGCTCCTGGCATTGCCCGCGACACTCCTCGCCCAGATGAACTCCGCGAGAGGCTACGTCGTCGTCACCGACTTCATACAGGAGGCGGCAGGGAAAGACGTGAGCGATGACATACAACGCGTCCACACACCCCAACCGCACCATCTACTTTCCCGACGGCATCTACATCATCAGCAAACCCATCCTCACACCTGCCGACCCGCAGAAGAGCGTCGCACTCGAGCTCTCGAACTTCGCCATCATACGGGCCGCTGAAGACTGGGCCAGCGAGGAGGCCATGATACGCCTCGGGGGCAAAGACCCCGCGAACAACATCTCCACGCCCGGCAGCAACTACTACCTGAGGGGCGGCGTCATCGACGGCAGAGGCATAGCAAAAGGCATCTCCATCGACAGCGGACGCGAGACGGCCATACGGCAGACGTCCATCAAGAACACCACAATCGGCATACACATCAAGCACGGAGCAAACAGCGGCTCATCCGACAGCGACATCTCCGACACCAATATCACGGGCAACAGAAAGCCCGACTGCATCGGCGTGCTTGTAGAAGGCTTCGACAACACCCTGACAAACATGCGCATCGGCGGCGTCCACGTGGGCGTCCTCCTTCGCTCCGCAGGCAACAGCCTCCGCAATATCCACCCGCTCTACTACAACTCGGACGAACAGTACGAAAGCAGTTGCGGCTTCATCGACGAACAGGAGAACAACTGGTACAACTTCTGCTATAGCGACCAGTTTGCCGTCGGCTTCCTCAGCCACGGCGGACGCAGCTTCTACGACCACTGCTTTGCCTATTGGTACAATAACAAGCAAAAGCGACATACTGTGTTCAAGAGCACCGGACGCTTCAACGCGAACGTCGTCTCGATGAATGCCGGAATGTATCGCCACAATGCAGTCGAGGAGAACGTCATCCTCGATGCAGCCCAGGAAGGAGGCGAAGGCATCCTCTGGAACCTGTGTATCGGCGACAGCAGCCTCGTCACAGATCATTCCTACAAACAGTATATGAGATAACGGATAACATTACATATTATATATTATGGAACTTCAACTACAACCCCTGAACCTGCCAAGCGACCAGGAACGTGCTTTCATCATCGCCGGTCCTTGCAGCGCTGAGACAGAAGAACAAGTGATGACCACGGCCAAGCAGCTTGCCGGCAAAGGCTGCCACATATTCCGCGCCGGCGTCTGGAAGCCGCGGACAAAGCCCGGAGGTTTCGAGGGGCACGGCGAGCCCGCACTTCCCTGGATGAAGCAAGTCAAGGAGGAGACAGGCATGCTTACTGCCACGGAAGTCGCCACGCCCAAACACGTCGAGCTGGCCCTCAAGTACGGCATCGACATCCTTTGGGTCGGAGCACGCACCACTGCCAATCCCTTCGCCGTACAGGAGCTGGCAGATGCGCTGAAAGGTACTGACGCGACGGTGCTCGTCAAGAATCCCGTCAACCCAGACCTCGAGTTGTGGATTGGCGCGCTTCTGCGCATCAACGGTGCCGGCATTGAAAAGCTCGGCGCCATCCACAGGGGATTCAGCAGCTACGAAAAGAAACTGTACCGCAACGAACCGATGTGGCAGATACCCATCGAGCTGAAGCGTCGGCTGCCGCAACTGCCCGTGGTGTGCGACCCGAGCCATATCAGCGGCCGCCGCGACCTGATTGCCTCGCTCTGCCAAGAGGCGCTGGACATGGGTCTGGACGGTCTCATGGTCGAGAGCCACTGCGACCCCGACAAGGCTTGGAGCGACGCGTCGCAGCAGGTGACGCCCGACGTGCTCGACTTCATCGTGTCGCGCCTCGTCTTCCGCGACACAAAGGAGCATGCCGACAAGCTTAAAGACTACCGACACGAAATCGATGTGCTCGACGACGAACTCATCGAGTTGCTTGCCAAACGCATGAAGGTGTCGCGCGACATCGGCCAGTACAAGAAGGAAGTGGGCATGACGGTCGTGCAGACACGCCGTTACAGCGAGATTCTCGACAAGCGAGGTGCGCAGGGCTCGCTGCTCGGCATCGGTCGCGACTGCATCAAGAGCATCTTCGAGAACATCCACGAAGAGAGCGTACGGCAGCAGATGGAGATATTCAACAAGTAAAAGCATTTACAATTTAACCATTTACCATTTACCATTTTACGGCAAGCGAAAGGCAAGCCAACTAGTAAGATGGTAATAAATGGTAAATGGCAAATGATAAAATGGTAAATAGAAAGATGAAGATTCTTATATTAGGAGCAGGCAAGATGGGTTCGTTCTTTACCGACGTCTTGTCGTTCGACCACGAATGCGCCGTCTATGAGATTGACCCGCGACGCATGAGGTTTCTTTACAATACGCGTCGCTTCACCACGCTCGACGAGATAGACGAGTTCAAGCCTGAGCTTGTAATAAACGCCGTCACACTAAAATACACGATTGACGTCTTCGAGCAAGTCATCCCGCATCTGCCAAAGGGCTGCATCATCTCGGACATATCTTCGGTGAAGACAGGGCTAAGGGACTACTACGAAAAGACAGGGATGCGCTACGTCTCGACCCATCCGATGTTCGGCCCAACGTTTGCAAACCTCGGGGCCCTGTCTTCGGAGAACGCCATCGTCATCAAGGAGGGCGACTACATGGGGCGTATCTTCTTCCTCGACCTCTATAGGAGGCTCGGTCTGAACGTCCACGAATACAGTTTCGACGAGCACGACGAGGCGATGGCCTACAGTCTGTCGGTGCCTTTCGTCAGCACGTTCGTCTTTTCTGCCGTGATGAAGCACCAGGATGCACCCGGCACGACGTTCAAGCGCCACTTGAAGATAGCCCGCGGCGTCCTGGGAGAGGACGACACGCTGCTGCGCGAGATACTCTTCAACCCACGGACCAAGGCGCACGTCGAAGGCATACGTTCCGAACTGAAAGAGCTGATACAGATTATCGACAACCGCGACGAGGACGCCCTCAACGCTTACCTCAGCAAGATCAGAGCCAATATCCGATAACCTCATTTGCGATTCAACGAATCCCCCATCTACCATTTAGCCCGTTACCCTTTACTGACATTCCACGCGGCGACAGCCACGGCCGGACAGTAAAAGGTGACGGGCTAAATGGTTTATGACAATGTGTCGTCAACGCCAACCCGGCATGCCCGTTCCGCTCTTGTGGACGAGCTCGATGCGGATGCGGTAGAGCAGGGTGCTGTATGCAGGGATGGCGTCGGACGCCGTTGAACCGTAGGCCAGTTGCTCGGGGATGTAAACCATCCAGTCATCGCCTTTGACCATGTACTGCACGGCAGTCATGAAGCCTTCCACGGTGGAGAGGACCGGCATGGCAAGCGGTGCGGCGGTCGTCTTGTCGAAATCGCCGTAGTACGTCTGGCTGAAGACGGTCATGTTCGTCTTGCTTGCAGGATAGTTCTCGTCCATAATCCAGCCGCGATAGTAGAGGCGGACGCTGTCGGTGTATGCAGCGCTCCAGTCGCCGTCGCCGCGTTCGTTTATCTTGCAGACGATGTAGTCCGTGGTCGCCCCTTGTGTCTCCTGACTTTTAAGAAGCGTTTTGAAGACGCGCCAGTCGCAATGCTTCTCCCAGTCGTTCCCGTTGGGATACTGTGCTTTAGCCGCGGCGATGGAGGCCTGAGCTGCATCGTACACCTCGGCAAACCATTGGGCGTTCCGCTCCTTCCAGTTCTCGTGCGGGTCGTCGACCTTTTCGCTGTTTTTGCAGGAAGCGATGAGGAGGAGCAGCAATGCTGGCAGCAGGAGAAGTGCTTTCTGTCTGACGTTCATTTTCTTAGAGTAGTTTCTTGAGGAGCGAGGTGATGCTCACCTTGTCTTCTATGATAGAGCGCAGTTCGCTGATAGCAACGCGCTTCTGTTCCATCGTGTCGCGGTCGCGTAGGGTGACAGTATTGTCCTCGAGGGTCTGCTGGTCGACGGTGACGCAGTAAGGGCATCCGATGGCATCCATACGGCGGTAGCGCTTGCCGATCTGGTCTTTTTCCTCGTACTTGCAATTGAAATGGAAGCGCAGGTCGTTGATGATTTCTTGTGCCTTCTCGGGCATGCCGTCCTTCTTCGTGAGCGGGAAGACGGCGAGCTTCACGGGTGCGAGAGCTGCGGGCAGATGCAGCACGGTGCGTGTCTGTCCGTCGGGCAGCTGCTGCTCCTCGTAGCTGTGGCACATGATGGAAAGGAACATGCGGTCCACGCCGATTGATGTCTCGATGACGTACGGCGTGTAGCTCTCGTTGGTCTCGGGGTCGAAGTACTCGATCTTCTTGCCACTGTACTTGGCGTGCTGCGAGAGGTCGAAGTTCGTGCGACTGTGGATGCCCTCCACCTCCTTGAATCCGAAGGGCATGCGGAACTCGATGTCGGTGGCTGCGTTGGCGTAGTGCGCCAGCTTGTCGTGGTCGTGGAAGCGGTAGTTCTCCGCGCCGAAGCCGAGGTTCTGATGCCATTTCATGCGGAATTGTTTCCATTTCTGGAACCAGTCCAACTCGGTGCCGGGCTGGATGAAATACTGCATCTCCATCTGTTCGAACTCACGCATGCGGAAGATGAACTGGCGGGCGACGATTTCGTTACGGAACGCCTTGCCTATCTGTGCGATGCCGAAGGGCAGCTTCATGCGGCCGGTCTTCTGCACGTTAAGGTAGTTGACGAAGATGCCCTGCGCCGTCTCGGGTCGGAGGTAGATGGTCGAGGCGCCGTCGGCGGTGCTGCCCATCTCGGTCTTGAACATAAGGTTGAACTGGCGCACGTCGGTCCAGTTGCGTGTGCCGCTGATGGGGCAGACGATGCCTTCGTCGAGGATGATCTGCTTCATGCCTTCGAGGTCGATGCCGCCAGGTGCGTTCATGACTGCCTGATAGCGGTTGTGCAGGTCGTCGTATTTCATTTGGTTCTCGATGACACGCGCGTTGGTGGCGCGGAACTGCGTCTCGTCGAAGGCGTCGCCATACTTCTTCTGGGCCTTCTCAATCTCCTTCTGTATCTTGTCCTCATACTTTGCCATCTGCTCCTCGATGAGTACGTCGGCGCGATAGCGCTTCTTGGAGTCGCGGTTGTCGATGAGGGGATCGTTGAAGGCATCGACGTGTCCGCTGGCCTTCCACGTGGTGGGGTGCATGAAGATAGCGGCGTCGATGCCCACGATATTATCGTGCAGGAGCACCATCGACTGCCACCAGTACTGCTTTATATTGTTCTTGAGCTCCACGCCGTTCTGTCCGTAGTCATAGACCGCGCCCAGGCCGTCGTAGATATCACTGGAGGGGAAAACGAAGCCGTACTCTTTGCAGTGCGACACTATCTTTTTGAAAACATCTTCTTGTTGTGCCATTTCTATATACCTTATTTATATTAAACGAACATTTTGGCTGCAAAGATAGCTATTTTTAGCGAAACATCGTGCCTTTTCCGCACTTTTTATTTGATAATGGGACACTCTTGCAAAAAAATCTCCTCTTTTCTTGGTGGGAAGCGAAAGTTGTTGTACTTTTGCCTTTGATATTTGCGAAAACAAGAAAAAACTGATATGAGAAAAACATTTTTCATGATACTCATGGCAAGCTGCGCCATGGTGATGACCGGTTGCAAAGGTTCGAAGGAAAAGGACAGCAAGAAGGAGAAGCCCGAGGAAGAGCAGATGCTCGTGACGGAAGAGAGTCTGGAGTACACGGAGCTGAAGAAGGTGCAGCTGCCCTGTGCCAAGGACTCGCTCTACAACGAGTGGAAGCAGATCGGCGTCATCGAGCTGCAGCGGAAGAAGACCCTCGACTACAAGCAGCACACGCCGCTTCTCTACCTCTCGACCGACCTGGACGACGACGGCAACCCCGAGGTGCTGCTCCGCGGCGAACCGCCTTACGCTGCCATCTACACCTTCATCAAGGACTCCCTGAAACTGCTCACCTACGTCGACCAGGCTGAAATGGGGCTCGCCATCACGCCCGACGGCACAATCCTGCGCAACGGCAGAGGGCAGGACGGCTCCACAGTCTCCGAGTTCATCAAGCTCGAGGGCAGCCGGCCCGTTGCCTCAGGAGCCATCCGCGAGACGTTTGTCATCAAGAACAACAAGATGGTGTCCGGCGCCACACACTACATGCTGCAGACCGACTCCGCACTGGTCGAGGTCAACCGGGAAGCCTACGAGAAAGTCGCACCCCAGCAGGCCGGCACCTACCTGGAAGAACTCGACGGCTGGGAAGACTTCAGAAAGCCATAGAGTTTTCCATTACAAACCGATTTCACGGGAAGAATCTTTACATCGGCCGAAAGGTCGCACCATAGCCCGCCCCGCTTTGGGGACGGGCTTTTTTCTTGTCGAGCCAACCCGCTCATAATGAGGCGATTGCAAATCCATCGCGTCGCGACGGAAAATGCCACGTGAAGCATCGGCCTTTCCCACGTGTGGGAAGACGCTTTCCCACGTGAAGGAAAAGCCTTTGCAACGTGTTGCGTCGGCCCTCGCAACGTGTCGCGTTTCAAATCGCATCACGAAGCGCCGGAAATCCTCACGAAAAATCTTTACATCCCCCTGCATTTTCACCGGTTCCTCCCAAACATCGCGAAACGGCCCCCGAAAAGTCCCTTCCCGTCACCCAAAAGCAAAAAAGCGCGGCCGCTTTTGGTCAAAAACAATATTTTTTGTACCTTTGCACGAAATTTCGGCTCGACCGACACAATAAATTAATAAAGTACATCGTTATTAATGACAGGATGAAAAGACTGCTCTGGATAGGTATGCTCTTCGTGTCCCTTGCAGCAAGGGCACAATTCGACGCGGCGTTTACCAACACCTGGGCGTTGCAGTCCTACTACAACCCTGCAGCGGCAGGGCTCGACAGCAAGTTGAATGTCGTCGGGATGTACAGTCTGCAGATGGTCGGCTACCAGGGGGCGCCCAAGACGATGGTCATCAACGCCGACATGCCCCTGTTTTTCGTCGGACCGAAGCACGGCGTGGGAGCCGCCTTCCTCAACGACGACATCGGAGCCTTCTCAAATAAGAAGATACAACTCCAGTACGCCTATCACCAGAAGTTTCTCGGAGGCCGCGCCAGCATCGGCATTCGCCCCGCACTGCTCATGGTGGGATTCGACGGCTCGGATATCGACCTAAGAGACTCCGGCGACCCCGCCTTCGCACAGAACGACATAAAGGGCAACGCCTTCGACCTCGACGTCGGACTACGCTACTCCTACAAGAAGCTCTGGTACGCCGGCGTGAGCGCCATGCACATACTCGGGCCGACCGTCAAGATGGGCGACGACAAGACACACGAGGTCAGCATCGACCCACTCATGATGGTGCAGGGAGGATACAACCTCGCGTTCCGGCAGCCCCGATACAAACTCGCACTCGACGCCATGGTACGCTCAGACCTCACCTTCTGGCGAGGAGACATCAACGCCCGGCTCATGTACGACGGCAACAAGCATAAGCTCTACGGAGGACTCATGTACAGTCCCACCATCAGCGTCGGCCTGCTGCTCGGATTCGACTTCCACGGCATCAACATCGGATACTCCTACGAAGTCTATACAGGCGGCGTCGGAGCACTCAACGGCACACACGAAATACTCATCGGATACCAACATGAACTCGACATGTTCAAAAAGGGGAAAAACCTCCACAAAAGCGTCCGACTGCTTTAAACGACTCAATCATAAAAAACCCATAAAGTCCCATTTAACCCATTAACCCCATTAGACCCATTTAATAAAACAATATGAAGATTAAAAGTCTGCTTTTAGTAGGTGCAGCCCTCGGCTGCATGGTCTTGGCCTCCTGCTTCGGAAGCAACTCCTCGGCCAACGCCGTAGGAGGCGAAGTGACAGGCACAAAAGGCTCCTCCTTCTCGGAACCCACACCCTTCGGTATGGTTCCCGTACACAAAGGCTCACTCAAAATCGGTCTGGAAAACAACGATACCCTGTGGGGCACAGAGTATCCACTGCGCGTCATCAGCGTCGACGGATTCTGGATGGATGAGCATGAGATAAGCAACTCAAAGTATCGCCAGTTCGTCAACTGGGTCAGAGACAGCATCATCCGTGAGCGACTGGCCGACCCCGCATACGGCGGCGACGAAACCTACAAAATCGAGGAAGACAAGGAGGGTAACCCCATCACACCACACCTCGACTGGAGCAAAGCCATACCCTGGCGCAAAGCAAACGAGGACGAAGACCGAGCCATACAAAGCGTCTACGTAGTCCATCCCATCGACGGCACCAAGATGCTCGACGCAAGTCAGATGAACTACCGCTACGAAATATATGACTACGTGGCAGCCGCACAGAGAAAGTACCGACTCAATCCTGAAGAGAGAGACCTCAACACTGATCACCCCGTCAGCAACGAACAGGTAATCATCAGCAAGGACACAGCATGGATCGACGACGACGGCAAGATCGTACGACAGACCATTACGCGGCCGCTCTCAGGTCCATGGGATTTCCTCAACACATACATTGTTAATATATATCCCGACACAACTTGCTGGGTCAACGATTTCCAGAACGCCGACAACGAACGCTACATGAAGCTCTACTTCTCCAATCCTGCATTCGACGAATATCCCGTAGTAGGCGTCACCTGGGAACAGGCAAATGCCTTCTGCGCCTGGCGTACCAACTTCCTCATGAAAGGCATAGGCGGCTACGCAAAGTTCGTGCAGCGCTACCGACTGCCAAGCGAGGCAGAATGGGAGTTCGCAGCCAGAGGCAAAGAAGGAAACCCCTTCCCGTGGGAAAGCCTTGAAGTCAAGAGCGACAAGGGATGCTTCTACGCCAACTTCAAACCCGACAGGGGAAACTACACGCAAGACGGCTCACTCATCACCAGCAAGTGCGGCATCTTCTCAGCCAACAGCAACGGACTCTACGACATGGCAGGCAACGTGGCAGAGTGGACCAATGACGTCTACGTAGAAGCCGGCATACAAGCCACCGCCGATATGAATCCCGCGCTCTATTACAACGCAGCAAAGGAAGACCCCTACCGCCTGAAAAAGAAATCCGTACGCGGAGGCTCCTGGAAAGACCCTGAAAGCATGATACGAAGCGCGTGGAGATCCTACGAGTACCAAAACCAGCCGAGATGCTTCGTTGGCTTCCGCTGCGTACGCACCATGGTGAACGACAAGTCCGGCTCAAACAAGGCAAGCGGCAGCTCGGCCAAAGGCAAAGGCTCTGGCTCCAAGGGCTCATCATCCGGGCCTGCACTCAGCACACGCAAGACACGCCGTTAAAACAATTCACAAATAGCATAACATTAACAGAAAAGATACATAAGATATGAATCCCATAGCTAAATTGCAGAAGTGGATGGACAGTCCATCCGGACAAGTCTTCATGAATTACGCCTACAGCTGGGGTGCTGCAGTCGTCGTTTTAGGTGCATTGTTCAAATTGACTCACATCCCGGGAGCCAACGAGATACTGTTTATCAGTATGATTACCGAGGTGTTGGTGTTCTTCATCTCAGGTTTTGAAAAGACTTACGAGAAAGTACCCCGTGCCGAAGGCGAAGGCGCAGCAGGAGGCGGGCAAGCCATCGTGGTGGCAGGCGGCACACCTCTGCCCGAAGGAGCTGAGGTGCCGGAAGGCCCCATCGTTATCGGTGGCGGCGGTCCTGCCGTGATTGGCGGCGGCGGTGCTACCGTGATAGGCGGAGGCGCCGTTGCCAGCGGCCCGATCGATCCCGACGCATTGGCAGCCGGTACCGGCCTGAGTGCTGCGGCAGCCAATCTGGCAGCGGCAGGTCAGGCAGCAGCACAGGCGCAGCTTGCCCTCGAGCAGATACAGAACGGCGGACCCGTGGTGGACGGCAACCAAATCAAAGCCACCGACCCCGCCACCATGGAGGAAGCTATCACGAATTACGCCGAAGTGCTCAAGGACCTTACAGAGGTCTTCGGACGCGTCAAGAAGCAAGCCGAACGCATGTCGACGGACAGCGAGGAGATGGAGAATCTGAACCGCTCCATCACAGGTATCGCCACCGTCTACGAGCTGCAGCTGCGCAACATCAGTAAGCAAGTCAGCACCATCGAACAGATTGACGAGCAGACGCGCCGCATGGCACAGCAGATCGAGGAACTCAACAACGTCTATGCCCGCATGATTAAGGCGCTGACCGTCAACATGAAGACGGTGCCGGGCGCTGAGGGGAGCGAGAACTGAGCCTCCAGTAATCCGAGATAATCCGAACAATCCTATTATTCAGAAAGCAATAAAGCAATGCCTATAAAGAAGAAAAGGATATCCCCACGTCAGAAGATGATCAACCTGATGTACCTGGTCCTGCTGGCCATGCTGGCACTTAACGTGTCGAGCGACGTACTGAACGGTTTCTCTCTTGTGGCGGACGGACTGAAGAAGAGTACCGAAAATGCCTCCAAATCCAACATGGGCATTTACAGCACCTTCGACCAGCAGATGAAGGACAACCCTGCTAAGGTGAAGGAATGGTACGAGAAGGCGCAGTATGTGCGCGGCATGAGCGACTCCCTCTATAACCTTGCGGAGGAGCTCAAAGAGGCAATCGTGCGCAAGAGCGACGGCAAGGAGGCCGATGTGAATAACATAAAGAACCGCGAGGACTTGGAAGCCAGCACGCAGGTGATGCTGGCGCCGGGCACGGGCCGTGGCAAGGAACTCTTCAACGCCATCAATAACTACCGCGAACGCATCATGAAGATGGTGACGGACAAGGAGAAGAAGGACATCATCGCCAGCAATTTCGACACCGAGGTGCCTACGAAGGCAAAGATTCTCGGCAAGAATTGGCAGGAGTACTCCTTCGAGAACATGCCGACGGCGGCTGCCGTGACGCTGCTGACGAAGTTGCAGAACGACGTGCGCTACGCCGAGGGCGAGGTGCTCCACAATCTGGTGAGCAACATCGACGTGAAGGATATCCGCGTCAACCAGCTCAACGCGTATGTCATCCCGAATGCCGTGACGGTGGTACAGGGCGGACGTTTCAGCGCCCAGATCATCATGGCGGCCGTGGACACCACTCGCCGTCCGACCATCTACATCGGCGGTCGGGAGATTCAGAGCGACAAGGGTTATTACGAGACGGTTTGCAGCAAGACGGGCGACTTCACGTTTAGCGGCTACATCGAGATGCTGAACGGCTCGGGCGAGAAGGTGCGGCGCGACTTCTCTCAGAAGTACAGCGTCGTGGCTCCGAGCGCAACCGTCAGCGCCGACATCATGAACGTGCTCTATGCGGGTTACGACAACCCGATGAGCGTCTCCGTTCCCGGCATCCCCAGCAGCAAGCTGCGTGTCAGCATGACAGGCGGCAGCTTCGAGCAGAAGGGCGAAGGCAAGTACATCGCCAAGCCCACGACGCCCGGCACGGAAGCCGTCATCACGGTGGCTGCCGAGAGTGAGGGCCGCATGCAGGAGATGGGGAAGTTCACCTTCCGAGTGCGCAAGTTGCCCGACCCGACGGCATACATCGCCTATGCTGCTGAGGGCGGCGGCGAGGAGCACTTCGCAGGCGGCAAGCTCTCCAAGCAGGTGCTGATGGGCACCGAAGGCATCGGCGCTGCCATCGACGACGGTCTGCTCAACATCGCCTTCCGCGTGAACAGCTTCGAGATAGTCTTCTTCGACGCCATGGGCAACGCAGTGCCCTACCAGAGCAACGGCGCCAAGTTCTCCGACCAGCAGAAGGCGCAGATGCGCGGACTGGCCCGCAACAAGCGTTTCTACATCAGGGAAATCCACGCCACCGGTCCCGACGGCCTGGAGCGCACGCTGAACGGCGTCATGGAGGTCATCATCAATTAATTTAGCAATCAAGAACCAAGAATACATAATTCTATGAAGCGAATACTTTCTCTCATCACGGTCACGCTCCTACTTGCAGGTACCGCTATTGCTCAGCCGACAAAGACCCGCGTCCCCAAGCAGGATGCCCCCGGCCAGGCAGCCGGGCAGGCAGGCAAGTCCTCTGCCACCGACCGCGCAGCGCTCATGTTCCCCACCACGGCGGCCATGCCCGACGACGTGGTCTGGAAGCGTGACATCTACCGACAGCTCGACCTGACGAAGGACAAGAATGCGCCGATGTACTATCCCGTAGAGCCGATGGGCAAGCAGGTGAACCTCTTCACCTACCTCTTCCGACTCATCCTGACGGGGCGCGTCAACGCATACACCTACAAGCTCGACGGCAACGAGTCGTTCGACGAAAAGGACAAACTCCCCGTGAAAGACATGTTGGAACGCTACGGCATCTATTACGAAGAGCAGGGCGGCAAGCTGACCGTGGCCGACAGCGACGTGCCGAGCGCCGAAGCCACACGCTACTACCTCAAGGAGAGCATCTATATGGACCAGCGCACCGGTACGTTCTCGACCAAGGTGACAGCACTATGCCCCGTCCTCATGCGCGGGGCGGACGAGTTCAGCAGCGACGCGACGCCCTATCCCCTCTTCTGGGTCAAGTACGACGACGTGGCGCCATGGCTCGCCAAGCTGCCTATGATGCCCAGCGACCTCAACAATGTCACCAACATGAGTGCCGACGACTATTTCGCCATGAATCGCTACGACGGCAAGATCTACAAGACGAACAACATGCAGGGAAAGATGTTGCACAACTACTGCGAGACGGACAGCGACATGGTGGCTGAGCAGAAGCGCATCGAGAAGCAGATAGACGACTTCAAGAAGAACGTATGGGGCAGCGGCTTCCTCCCCGACACGACGAAGAAGGACAGCGTCGACGCCGAGATAGAAGCCACGGAGAAGAAGCCGATGAGAGGCCTGCTGTTCGGCAAGAAGAGCGCAAAGCCCAAGAGCACCGAAAGCACGGCAAGCAGCGCGGCCAACAAGAAGGAGAAGAGCGAGCCTGCAGCCAGCAGCTCACCCCGCGTCAGCGCACGCCGACAGAGACGATAATCGAAGAAAGGCATAACACGCAGCAGAGGGCATGTCGGGATATCCCGGCATGCCCTCTCTGCATATAGGCCGCCGGCCCCCTCACGTGGCGTCGGAGCCTCCTTGCTGTGGCGTCGGCTGTTCCTTGCTGTGGGAAAGGCTGTTCCTTGCTGTGGCGTCGGAAGTTCCTTGCTGTGGCGTTGGGAGTTCCTTGCTGTAGCGTTGGCAACTCCTTGCTGTGGCGTAAAATTCCCCCTAAAGGGGGTTAGGGGGTCTTTCTGCGGCGCGTCGAATTCCCCCTAAAAGGGGTTAGGGGGTCTCTTGCTGTGGCGTCGGCAGTCCCTTGCTGTGGCTGACTAAAGTCTCGAAGAGACGACAGACTACAGACGGGGGTGTAAACCCCCGGTAATAGCGCGATGAAAGGGAAAGTCCTGAAAGGACGACAGAGCCATAAGCAAGTTGTAATTAAACTATTGCTGTCCGGGGAAAAGCACCGAACCAAAGGTCGACGATAGTCAAGGTGCGAAAGAACACAGACGGGGGTGTTAACCCCCGGGACAGGTTAGCCTGACAATAATAAGCCCCGAAGGGGCGACAGAATATGTAACATGTTTAATAACAACTCGCTTATGTCTCTGTCGCCCCTTGACTATCGTCGACCTTTGGTTCAGGGCTTTCTCTTTCGTTGCAACATTACCGGGGGGTAACACCCCCGTCTGTAGTCTGTCGTCCTTTCAGGACTTTCCCTTTTATCGCACCATTACCGGGGGTTTCACCCCCGTCTGTAGTCTGTCGTCCTTTCAGGACTTTCCCTTTCAATGCATTATTACCGGGTGTTAAAACCCCCGTCTGTGGTCTTTCGCACCTTGACTATCGTCGACCTTTGGTTCGGTGCTTTTAAACGGACAGCAATAATAATAAAAAGAGGAATGCGACGCATCGCATTCCTCATTTTCATTCGTTTAAGCTCGGACAATGAGCCTAAGCGCCGTGCCTCTTACTTAACGGCAACCTTCTTGCCATTGACAATGTAGATGCCCTTTGCAGGCTGGCTTACGCGGCGGCCTTGCAGGTCGTAGATAACGCCGTCGTTGGCATTCATCTTCACGCTTGTGATGCCGTCGGTGATGTCAAAGCCGAAGTTGAACTGTGCAGGAGCCTCGCCGTCGAACGTCATCTTCAGGTAAGCAGACTTGGCAGGAATCTGGACGCCCTCAGCAGAAGCTACGGCAACAAAGTTGCTGCCTTCGCCCAATACATAATTGTAGATGCCGCCGTCCTCGCTTGGGAATACAGTAGTATCCTCGAGAACACCTACGAAGAGATTGTTATCATAGACAGGCATCTCGTTGAAGTTGTGGTAAGGCAACGTGTAGGTCTGACCCGGTTCTGCAACGAGCAGAACGCCTACGCCAACAGGAATCCTCTCAACCTGCTCGAGGATAGCGTAGTTGATAGCCTTGTTGAAGCCGGTAGCAATGTAAGCCTTCACCTCCTCAATGCCTTCGAGGTTAATGGCCTGGTCACAGCTGAACAGAGTGTACTGCTGCGTGGGAGTGAAGTATTCCACGAGGGCTTCCCACTGAGCCACACACTCTACGTTCTCTGCAGGCATCGTCTCGGGAACTGCGGGCTCCCAGCCCAGGAACTTATAGCCTTCCTTAACGGGATCTTCAGGAGCCGTGACGGGCGTGCCATAGTCCTGAGTGATGGGGTCAACCACTACGTCTTCGAAGCCAGTCGTGAAGGTGATGGTGTACTGGTTGATTTGCCACTGAGCGATAACCGTCAGGTCGTGTGCAGGCATTGTCTCAGGCACAGGAGCACCGTCTTCCAGAGCCCAACCGGTGAAGGTATAGCCTTCGCGTTCGGGGTCTTCAGGAGCGACGATAGGTGATTCAAAATTCAGAGTTTCGCTGTATAATACGAGACCATTTTCGGGATCAAACAAGTAGGTGAGGGTATAAGCATTAATTGCCCACTGAGCCACGCAGGTCATTTCGCCCTCGGGCATCGTGGCGGGAATTGCAGGCTCCCAACCCGTGAACGTGTAGCCTTCCCTGACGGGATCCTCGGGTGCAGTCACCTCTGTGTCAACGTCGAGAGTGATGTCGGCATACTGGCCTTCGCCGCCGTTGAGGTCAAAGTGGATGGTGCCCTGAGCAACAGGAGTGGCTTCAGTAATCGTCCAGGTGAAATCCTTCTGGCCCTGATACTTGTGCACGCCATCATTGGGTTCGATGAGCATAATGTCCTTGACGGTCACGGTGTAGTCACCAGGCAAAACCGTGCTGGCAATGTTTACCGTAACGACTGCCACAGCACCCTCCTTGCCCGTGATGCCAATGCCTTCAGCACCGGAACAGGAGAAAACGACTTCATTACCTGCATCATTAGCGTTCTGCGTGAACACTGCATTGTAACCTTCAGGATAACGGCCGTCTTCGCCGTCAACAAGAGCAGCACTCTCGAAAGTAACACCTTCGGGCAGAACAAGCGTACAGTTCCATGTTCCGATAGGAAGGTCGTTTGTCATGTACAAGAACAACTGGGCAGTTTCACCTGCCTTACCAGCTTCACCCCATGCTTCGATGCGGTATTTTTCGTTCATAGTGTTCTCTGTCCCAGCTGCCATACCGTACAGGCAAAGCATAAACAGAGTAATCATTGAGAAGATTTTTTTCATAGTGATTTAGTTTATGAATTAATAGATTAAGATAGTTTATTTGGTCGCAAAGATATTAATTATTATACAAACTGCCAAATGATTTGCAGAGTTTTTTTGTTAAAGACGCTATTTGTTGCACATTATATAATAAAAGAGCCGTCTCATCCTTCCGGACGAGACGGCTCTTTATCGTTTTTCTCTCTCTTGGAGAGGTCCTTGGCAAGACTGTCTTTTACATCATGCCACCCATGCCTGGAGCACCGCCCATTGGCATCTCGGGCTTGTCCTCCTTGGCCTCGCAGATGACGCATTCGGTGGTGAGGAACATGCCTGCTATGCTGGCTGCGTTCTCCAGGGCAACACGCGTCACCTTGGCAGGGTCGATGATGCCCGATGCTTTCAGATTCTCGTACTTGTCCACGCGGGCATTGTAGCCGTAGTCACCCTTGCCGTTGCGCACTTCGTTGACTACCACGCTGCCCTCCAGGCCTGCATTCTCCACAATCTGACGCAAAGGCTCCTCGATGGCACGACGGATGATCTGGATACCCGTCTCTTCGTCGGCGTTGTCGCCCTTCATGCCTTCGAGCGCTTCCTGTGCACGGATGTAAGCCACACCGCCGCCGGGGATGATGCCCTCTTCAATGGCAGCACGCGTTGCACACAGTGCGTCGTCCACGCGGTCCTTCTTCTCCTTCATCTCGACCTCGCTGGGAGCACCGACGTAAAGCACTGCCACGCCGCCGCTCAGCTTTGCGAGACGCTCCTGCAACTTCTCCTTGTCGTAGTCGCTTGTCGTGTTGCTGATCTCGTTCTTGATTTGGTTGATGCGATCCTGGATGAGCTCCTTCTGACCGTGACCGTTGACGATGGTCGTGTTGTCCTTGCTGACGGTCACTTTGTCGCAGGTGCCGAGCATCTCGATTGTGGCCTGCTCGAGCTTGAGACCTGTATCCTCGCTGATTACAACACCACCCGTCAGCGTAGCAATGTCCTGAAGCATAGCCTTCCTGCGGTCGCCGAAGCCAGGAGCCTTGACTGCGCAGATCTTGAGCTGCGTGCGGAGGCGGTTCACGACAAGCGTGGTGAGCGCTTCGCTATCCACATCTTCTGCGATGACCAATAGCGGGCGTCCGCTCTGGACTGCAGGCTCGAGGATGGGCAGGAAGTCTTTCAGGTTCGAAATCTTCTTGTCGTAGATGAGGATGTAAGGGTTCTCCATCACGCACTCCATCTTTTCCGTATCGGTTACAAAGTATGAGCTGAGGTAGCCCCTGTCGAACTGCATGCCCTCGACAACGCCGATGGTGGTGTCTCTGCCCTTAGCCTCTTCGATAGTGATGACGCCGTCCTTGCTGACCTTTTGCATAGCATCGGCCAGGAGCTTACCTATCTCCGGGTCGTTGTTGGCGCTGACGGCAGCCACTTGTTCTATCTTCTGATAGTCTGCAGCCACAGGCTCGGACTGCTTCTTGATGCTCTCCACGACAGCTGCGACTGCTTTGTCGATGCCGCGCTTCAGGTCCATCGGGTTGGCGCCTGCTGCTACGTTCTTCAAGCCCTCACGCACGATGGCCTGGGCCAGAACAGTTGCAGTAGTCGTTCCGTCGCCTGCATCATCGCCAGTCTTGCTGGCAACGCTCTTGACGAGTTGTGCGCCGGCGTTCTGGAAAGCATCAGCGAGTTCCACTTCCTTTGCCACGGTGACGCCGTCCTTAGTGATTTGAGGAGCGCCAAACTTCTTTTCGAGAATCACGTTGCGACCCTTCGGACCGAGGGTTACCTTTACTGCGTTTGCCAGTTGGTCGACGCCCTGTTTCATTGCCTCACGGGCATCGAGGTTGAATTTAATATCTTTTGCCATAACTTTATTTACTATTTAATCATTTACCATTTACCATTAATTATGAGAGGATTGCCACGACGTCGCTCTGACGCATGATAAGGTACTTCTTTCCCTCCACTTCGAGTTCTGTGCCGGCATACTTTCCATAGAGTACTTGGTCGCCTTCCTTGAGGACCATCTCCTCGTCCTTCGTGCCATTGCCAACGGCAACGATGGTGCCTTTCAGCGGTTTCTCCTTTGCGGTATCGGGGATGATGATGCCGCCTACTGTCTTTGTCTCTGCAGGTGCGGGCTCAATAAGCACGCGGTCTGCCAATGGTTTTACGTTCATTTGTCTTATTGTATTAATTGGTTAAACATTCCACATACTTACATACAAAGTGCGTGCCAAACCGAGTTGACACGCACAATTATCTGTCATGACTGACAAAATTTCATAATAGAACACGTCTCCGCAGAAGACTCAACACGTCAAGTTGGCCATTTAGACACGTCAAGTTGGCGAATTAGACACTTCAAGTTGGCCGATTAGACATTTCAAGTTGACGAATTAGACACGTCAAGTTGGCGAATTAGACACTTCAAGTTGGCCGATTAGACACGCCTAAGTTGAGGACTCAACTGGCAGCGTTCCGCCTCTTCCTGTAGAAGCTGAGGCCGAGCAAGGCGATGAGCATCAAGGCGAGTACTATGAGAGCGCCGTATGCAATAGCTTCCGTGACGTGTACCGTCTGTGGGTCGAAGGTCATGATTACCTCGTGTTCGCCTGCCGGTACCTTTATGGCGCGAAGCACATAATTAGCCCGTGCTATATCCGTCGGCTGGCCGTCGATGGTGCATGTCCAGCCGGGATAGTAGATTTCACTAAAGACGACCACTCCTCCCTGCTGGCTCCTGACCTTGTACGACAGGCGGTTGGCCTCGTAACTGGTCAGCTTGACGGACCCTTCCAAACCTCCCCTTAAAGGGGAGGCTTCTTGCCCAGAGTCCTCTCCCTTTAAGGGAGAGTTAGAGAGGGTCTGCTCGCCGAGCACGCCTTCAAACTGCTTATCGACGACAGCGACCTTTCTGAGGTCGGCATTGTGCAAGGCTGCAATCTCGGCATCAGCATCGGGAACGTACTCCACCTGCTCGACGAACCAGCCGTTGCCCTGTGCCCAGGGATTCTGTACAGGCATCTTGCCGCCGTCCTTCAGTCCGAGGATGACGTACTTCGTGTTGAGCATGTTGAGCACATGGAAGAGACTGTCGCCATTGCAAGCATCGAGATGTCCGCCCGTCTCGACGACTGCCACGTTGATTCTGCTCATCTCGCCCTGCAGATGCTCTTCGATGAGCTCCTGGTAGCGGCGAAGCTTGGCGGGGTGATAGCCACCGATGCTCTTATGATAGAACGAGGTGGTGTTGTCGTTAAAGGTGCTGACGCTGAGGTTCAGCACACGATAATAGGTGTCTGTGTCCTGGCAGATGATGCGGTCTGCCTCGGTCTGTGGGAACGCCTGCTCGTTGGTCTGCGGACGCGAGAACATGCTGTCGTTGAGGTAACGCTTGTTGATGCCCCACATATCGACGAGGCAGAGCACGATGATGCCTGCCACCATCGGCGTCGCCTTGAGTTTTCCGAAGCGATACGCCAGCAGGAGGACGGTGCCGATGGCCACGACGATGAAGCTCCTCAAGGCATCCGCCGTGAACATCGACCTGCGCATCTCGCTCATGTTTGCAAAGATCTGCCCGGCCATATCCTGTGGGATGTAACCTGCATTGACGTACTGCTGCATGTACATCTGGTCGGAAGTGGAGATGTAGTTGCCGAAGAAGAGGTCCGGCATGAGCCAGAAGAGCAGGGCCACGCCGCCGGTGAGGGCAAAGCTAATAGTAATATAATGTACGCGCGAGAGGTGGTCCTCCTTGCCGCGCAGGCAGTCGGGGTTGGTCACGACCTCTTTCAGAGCGAGCATCGCAAGCAGGGGTATCGTGAATTCCGCTATGACGAGGATGCTGGCGACGGTACGGAACTTGTCGTACATCGGCACGTAGTCGAGGAAGAAATCGGTGAAGCCCATGAAGTTCTTGCCCCATGAGAGCAGTATGCTGAGCACGGTAGCTGCGATGAGACACCACTTCATCGGTCCCTTTACGACGAAGAAACCGAGCCAGAAGAGCATGAGGACGAAGGCGCCGACATAGACCGGACCGCTCGTCCCGGGCTGCTCGCCCCAGTACTGCGTAAAGGCGCGATAGATGGGAGCAAAGTCCTGCTTGGCGTGCTTCATAGCCGTCTTGTTGTCCGCCAGCACCTGGCTCGCGCCGCCTTTGGTGTTAGGCACGAGCAATGTCCATGTCTCGCCCTTTCCGTACGACCACATCGTGATGTAGCTACGCTCCAGGCCGCTGGTTGTCTGGTCAGCCGGGTCTTTCGTCTTTTGCGTGAGCTCGCTCTTGCCACGCATGCTCTCCTTGCTGTATTCCCATGTGTGATAGAGGTTGCTCAGGTTGATGCAGACGCCGAGTATGCCGCCGACGGCAAAGCACAGGGTTGCCTTCAGCCACTTCGTGAACGTTCCCTGGCGGATGGCATCAATCAGGAAGGCGAGCGACATGAGAGCGATGACGAAGAGGAAGTAGTAGCTCATCTGGACGTGATTGCTGAGCACCTGCATCGCCGTGAAGAAGCCGGTCACCACGATGCCCAGCAAGTAGCGTCCGCGATAGCACAGCACCATGCCGCCGATGGTGGGCGGGATGAAGCTCAACGTCAGGAGCTTCCAGATGTGACCTGCCTGGATGATGATGAAATAGTAACTGCTGAAGGCCCACAACACGGCGCCGAGGGCTGCCATCCAGACACGGAAGTCGAAGGCCCTGAGCATGATGTAGAAGCCCAGAAGCATCATGAAGACGTATGCTGCATAAGGCGAGAGGCCGGGCAAGCCAAGCTGATAGACGCGCTCGAGCGCACTGAGGGTCTCCGTACTGCGGTAGCTGGGGCTCATCTGATAGGTGGGCATTCCGCAGAAGAGCGTATTGGTCCAGCGTGTCCGCTCACCATTGTGGGTGGCTTTGTACTGTTCCATCTCGATGCCGCTGCCGACGCCTCCGGTGTGGTCGTGCCCCGAGAGGACCAGCCCGTCGCGGATGGGACCGATGAAATACACGACGCTGACGGCCACGAAGAACAGGACGGCCAGCACATCAGGTAGAAGCTTTTTCCAATTCATAATTGTTGAAGGGGTTCTTTTTAGGCTTTCTTAGGGTTTCCTGGGAGGTCCTAGGTTTTTTCCTAGGCTGTCCCAGGCAATCCTAGGTTATCCTAGGCAATCCTATATTAAAGTTAATAACTAAAATAAGAAAGGCTGCACGCCCGCTGAGGGAATGCAGCCTTTGTTTCTTTTCCAGCGGAGCTGCGTAGATTACTTACGCAGGCCGAGAGCTTTGACAATGGCACGATAACGGGTGATGTCGCGGGCCTTCAGGTAGTTGAGCAGGGCGCGACGCTTACCTACAAGGCCTGTGAGGGCACGTTCCGTGCTATGGTCCTTGCGGTTTTGCTTCATGTGCTCGGTGAGGTGAGCAATGCGGTGAGTGAACAGAGCGATTTGGCTCTCGGCACTACCAGTGTCCTGTTTGCCCTGGCCGAACTTCTCAAAGATCTCTTCTTTCTTAGCTGAATCTAAGTACATAATGATGTTTGTTATGTGTTGAACTTGTTTGTCGAACAGCACCTCTCGTCGGCACTGTTTCGCAAATGCGGGTGCAAAGGTACAATAAAAAGTGAAAAGTGAAAAATGAAAAGCAGAAAATTTTTCCTTTTCTTATTAAAAATGTACTTTACCCCGTGCGAAAGTGCTCTGTCTCAGACGTTATGTACCTATGGAAGCCAGCTTGGGAAGGTGAATACCCGCTTATCCGTCTTGACGGACAAGATGTTCTTCTCCAGGTTCTTGCTCGTATCCTGGTCGAACAGGATGCCATTGATCTTGCGGAACACGTTGGAGATGCGCTCCGAGGATATGTTCAGGAGAATCTGTATGCTGTATTCCTTCCAGCCGTCCCTGACGAGGAGGCATACCAGGAAATCGCGTCCGGACAGCATTCCCTTGCTTCCTGAGAGCAGGTAGAAGATGAAGTCGTGGTGCTCGATTTCGTACATCCGCAGGATGGCCTCCCAATCCTTCTTTGTGGGCTTGGCCTTGCCGGTTGTCACGAAACTGCTCATTCTGTCGCGCGCCATGCGACCCTTCTCCAAAATGTCCTCAACGCCATTCGCCATAGGTGACGAAAACGACTCGATTTTCTTCAGATTGGCGATTTCCTTTTCCAGCTTGCTGACCTCTTTCTTTAATGCTCGCACATCTTTTTCGTGAGCATCCAGCAAGCTCTTCAACAGTGTCTTAAATTCACTCTTTGTTGTAGTCTGTGCTATCATGGTGTGTGAAAAAAGTATTTTTTCGAGTGCAAAGATACTATTATTTGCATAAATAGACATAATAGAACACGCATAAGTTTTTAGGTCATGCCGTATTTATGTCATTTTATTTTTAGTATATTTTGCAACCTAACATATTGGAAAAAAGAATTATTATCATAAGGGCACGACAAATCAACAAGTCGCAGAAGGCGACTCGACATGTCGGAAAAGCGAACTGACAGATGGGGCCGGCCAGCCCGACACGAGGGGCGATTCGACGCCACAGCAAGGAACTGCCGACGCCACAGCAAGGAACTGCCAACGCCACAGCAAGGAACTGCAGACGCTACAGCAAGGAACTGCAGACGCCACGAAAAAGGGCAGCCGATGCCCCGTATTTAGGCGTCAGATTTTATGCGTTGGGAAGGATCTCCCTGAGCGGTATCATGACGAAGTCGCGCTCGTGCATGTGTGGATGCGGGATGGTGAGCCGGGGAGTGGAAATGGTGAGGTCGTCGTACAAAAGCAGGTCGATGTCGATGGGCCGGTCGTGGTATATGCCGCCCTTCGACTTCTTCTTGCGCCCCAGCTCGCGCTCTATCTGCTGCGTCGCCTCGAGGCACTGCATGGGCGAAAGCGTCGTCAGCACCTTCACGGCAGCATTCAGGAAGGGGTGCTCGCTCTGGAACCCCCACGGTTCCGTCTCAATGAAGGACGAGACGCTCTGCACCGCACCAACCCGTTCATCGATAAGCGCGATGGCACGGTGCAGCATCTCGGCCCGGTCGCCAAGGTTGGAGCCGAGAGAGATATATAGTTCAGAGTTCATAATTCATAGTTCATAGTTGACTTACGTCGAGCTAAAGCTTCATAATTCATAGTTTCATAGTTATCTCTCGTTTGTTGACTTCACTATCGACACTAATATTTTGATAAGTTCCTGACAGTCTTCCAACAAGGATTGCGCAGAGTCGGAAGGCAAGTACTCAGTGTTCATCAACAACTCTATCCAGTATTCGCACTCGCTGGCCTCTTTTAAGGAGATGCTCATCTTAGCTGTGAAGTCGGGCCGACCTTGTCCTCTTAATGCCTCCTTTATGTTCGCTCCTATGCTTGTTCCGCTGCGAAGCAACTGCTTGGAAAGGATAAACTCACGTTTTTCCTCGACCAAGTACTTGTAGCATCGAACGATTCGAATGGCAAAGCACATGCTCTTGTCCCTGATGATACTCTCCTTCATAATACCTTCCCTTCAACTATGAATTATGAATTATGAAGCTTTAGCTCGACGTAAGTCAATTATGAACTATGATTAGTCATTCAGTATCAGCATCGCGTCGCCGTAGGGGCCGAAGCGGTAGCGTTTGCCGGGGTCGTTCTCGTTGTAGCGGAGCGCTTCCTTGTACGCCTTCATGATGAGGTCGTAGCCGCCGAAGGCGCAGGTCAGCATGAGCAGTGTGCTGTAGGGCATGTAGAAGTTAGCCACCATGGCGTCTGCCATGTGGAAGTCGTAGGGCGGGAAGATGAAGCGGTTCGTCCAGCCGTGGAACTCCTTGAGCTGGCCGTCCGTGGAGACCGACGTCTCGAGGACGCGCTGCACCGTCGTGCCGACGGCGACAATCTTGTGACCCTCGAGGTGCGCCTTGTTGATGATGTCGCACGCCTGCTGGTCGATGTGCATCTCCTCGCTGTCCATCTTGTGCTTCGTCAGGTCCTCGACGTCTATCTCGCGGAAGTTGCTGAGGCCGCAGTGCAGGGTCACGAAGGCGAAGTCCACGCCCTTGATTTCCATCATCTTCATCAACTGTGGAGAGAAGTGGAGGCCGGCTGTGGGAGCCGTCACGGCGCCCTCTTTCTCGGCGAAGATGGTCTGGAAGTTCTCTACGTCGTCAGGCAAGACGTCGCGCTTGATGATTTGTTTGGGGATGGGCGTCTCGCCGAGGGCGAAGAGGGCGCGCTTGAACTCGTCGTGCGTGCCGTCGAAGAGGAAGCGCAGCGTGCGGCCGCGGCTCGTCGTGTTGTCTATCACCTCAGCCACCAGCGACTCGTCTTCTCCGAAATAGAGTTTGTTGCCGATGCGAATCTTGCGTGCAGGATCGACCAGCACGTCCCAGAGACGCATGTCCTTGTTCAGTTCGCGAAGCAGGAAGACCTCTATCTTGGCGCCCGTCTTCTCCTTGTTTCCGTAGAGGCGGGCCGGGAAGACCTTGGTGTCGTTGAATACGAAGACGTCCTTCTCATCGAAGTAATTGAGCACGTCGCGAAACGACTGGTGATGCTCGATGACACCCTTCTTGGCGTGAATCACCATGAGTCGGCAGTCGTCGCGGAACGGCGTGGGCTCCAGGGCGATACGGTCTTCGGGAAGCTTGTACTTGAATTGCTGTAGTTTCATGTTTTATTTGGTCGTTTAGGAGATTAGTCGTTTAGTCGTTTAGGGAATATAGTTAGGGCGTTGGGGAGATTATTTGGTCGTTTGGGAGATTGGTCGTTTGGTCGTTTGCTCGTTTAGGAGATTTGTCGTTTGGTCGTTTAGGGAATATAGATGAGGCGTTTGATAGAAATAGTTGGGGCGGCAAAGAAATAATTATGAATTATGAATTACAAATTATGAATTAACAATTGTGAATTATAAATTAACAATTATGAATTATGAATTGTGAATTATGAATTATTTTGAAGCCAGTTTGGGAAGTCCTCCACCTGCATGCAGTCCTCGACGCGGACGTTGCCGACGCGGGTGCGGCGCAGGGCGATGAGGTGGGCGCCGCTATCGAGGGCCTGCCCGATGTCGCGAGCCAGGGCGCGGATGTACGTGCCTTTGCTGCAGACAACGCGTATCGTGGCCTGCATCTTCTCCTGGTCGAAGTCGAGGAGCTCTATCTCGTCGATGACCAAGACCTTCGGCTTGAGCTCCACTTCCCTACCCTTCCGGGCGAGGTCGTACGCGCGCTTGCCGTCGATCTTGCAGGCCGAGAAGGCTGGCGGCACCTGCTCTATGCGGCCCACAAACTTGCTGAGCACGTCGCGCAGCAACGATTCGGTGATGTGCTCGGTTGGATATATCTTGTCTATCGGCTTCTCGAGATCGAAGCAGGGCGTTGTCGCGCCAAACTGCAGCGTCGCGACGTACTCCTTGACGTGTGCCTGCAGCTCGTCGATGCGCTTCGTCGCTTTGCCCGTGCAGATGACCATAACGCCCGTCGCCAACGGGTCGAGGGTGCCGGCGTGACCTACCTTGAGCTTCTTCACGCCCAGTCGGTGACACAGCTGGCTGCGTATCTTAGCCACAAGGTTGAAACTCGTCCACCGGAGCGGCTTGTCGAAACAGAGTATCTCTCCCTCGAGGAAATCCATCAGTCAACCATTACGAGTGAATGTCCCGTCCAGAGAAGGGCGAGGATGATAATGCCTACGATGATGCGATAGACGCCGAAGGCCTTGAAGCCATACTTGGTGAGGAAGGCCACGAACCACTTCATGGCGAGCAACGCCACGACGAAAGCCACCACGCAGCCCAGCGCGAGCATCATCAGGTTATCGCGTGTGGCCCAGCTGGCATCTGCCTCGTCGCCGAAGAACAACTGCAGGAAGTCCAGGGCGGTGGCTGCCGCCATCGTCGGTACTGCGAGGAAGAAGGAGAACTCCGCTGCGGCGCGGCGGGTCAGCTTCTGCGCCATGCCGCCCACGATGGTTGCCATGGAACGCGACACGCCCGGTATCATGGCGATGCATTGGAACAGGCCGATGCGGAAAGCCCTCGCCTCGGTCAGCTCTGTCCGCTCACTACCCTTGTTGAACAGGCGGTCGCAGAAGAGCATGAAGATGCCGCCGAGAACCAGCATGATTGCCACCACCTCGACGCTTTCGAGGAAGCGGTCGATGAGGCCCGACATCTTGCCGATGAAGCCAATCACTATGGCGGGAATGAACGCAACGAGCAGCTTCCAGTAGAAGTCCCACTTGTGGAGGAAGGCCTGAAGCGGCGTACTGCCGTAGGGTGCTGGTATGCGGTTCAATCTGAAGAAACGGTTCCAGTAGAGGCACACGACGGAAAGGATGGCGCCAAACTGGATGATGATGGTGAATGCCTTGACGAAGGGCGTGCTCTCCACTCCCAACAGGTTCTGCGTGATAATCATGTGGCCCGTTGAAGACACGGGAAGGAATTCCGTCAGGCCTTCCACGATGGCAATGATGATGGTCTCAATAACTGTCATAGCCGTGCCTCCTTACTTCTCTTCGTTACGTGTTTTGGGCTTGTACATGATGGCGAACATGATGAAGCAGAAGCCGAAGAGGCTCACGAGGGGTGCCACTTTGATGCGACGCGCGCTGAAGATGTCGGGATTGAAGAAGCCTTCGGCACTCCCGTCGCCTGACATCAACACAAGGCCAACGATGACGATTGCCATTCCTATGGCCAAAAGGATGTAGTTCTTTTTACTAAATGCCATGTTATTTACTATTTGACGATTTACGATTTACGATTTATTTACGATTTGACTATTTTATTATTTAATCCCCCATCCTATTCCCCCCTCCTCTGGAGGGGTTGGGGGAGGATATTATTTACGATTTAACGATAAAGAATTTACGATTTGACGATTTACGATTTACGATTTATTTACGATTTAGAAATTTAATTATTTAAAGAGCCGCTGGGGGCAGTTCCCCCCTCCTTTGGAGGGGTCGGGGGAGGCTTCTAATAGAGCTCCGACACGCGCATCTTTAGGCAATGCGTCACGGAGAAATAGGTGCAAATGGTCGTCAGCAGGAGTCCGATGACGAGTACTGAGACGGCCGTGATGATCATGTTTTGTTGGGTGACATAGTTCAAGATGCCGCTGTCGTACCTTGCTGCCCAATAGATGCCTCCTATGATGGCGGCGTCGGCGAGGAGCGCTGAGACAACGCCCAGCCAGAAGCCCTTGACGAGGAACGGCCGACGTATGAAGCTCCACTTCGCGCCCACAAGCTTCATGGTGTGCAACACGAAGCGATGGTGGAAGACACTCAACCGGACGGTGTTGTTGATGAGGCTCAGGGAGATGACGACCAGCAGGAGAGCGATGGCAAGCATAAAGAGAGAGGCTCGGTGGAGGTTGAAGTTGAGGCTCTCCACCAGGTCTTTCTGGTAAACCACATCTGCTATAAGCTTCGAACTCTTCAGCTCGCCGGCAATCCACTCTAAGCTGTCGTTGCACGAGTACTCAGGTTTCATCTTTATCTCCATCGAGATGGAGAAGGGGTTTGCCCCGAGGAACTCGGTCGGGTCGATGCCCATGCTCTCTATCTGCTCTTGCAGAGCCTGCTCGCGACTGATGTATTCGATGCTGCTGACGTAATGCTTCGTCTTCAACGAGTCGAGCAGACGAGCGGCCTCCGAGGTTTGCACATCGTCGTCGAGCACAGCCGTCACGGTAAGGTTCTCCTTGACGCTGTCCGCCACGACGCGGGCCGTGAGCGAGAGCAGTATGACGAGTCCAAAGAGGATGAGCAGCAGAGTGGTGCTGATGGCACTGGTGATGGCCTGCATGGTGCGTGCTATCTTGCGTTTCTTTTTCTTCTTATGTGTCATTTCCTATACATTATTATATTATATGTCCTTTGAGGGTGGCGCTGCTTGCCTCTGTGATGACGACGGGGACGGTCTGCCCTATCCGCAGGTCGCCTCTCGGCACGATGACCACTTTGTTTTGTCCCGTCCGGCCGAACAGCTCGTCGCGGCTGCGCTTGCTGACGCCTTCGATGAGGACGTCGTACTGCCTGCCGATGCATCGGCGGTTGGCTTCGGCCGAGAGTTCGTTCTGCAAGGCGATGATTTCGTTCAGCCGTCGTATCTTCACGTCCTCGGGCACGTCGTCGGGCAAGTGTTTGCTGGCGTACGTCCCCGGGCGCTCACTGTACTTGAACATGAACGCACTGTCGTAGCCCACCTCACGCATCAGCGAGAGGCTTTGCGCGTGATCCTCCTCCGTCTCGCTGCAGTAGCCGACGAAGATGTCTGTCGAGATGGCACAATCGGGAATGATGCGCCGGATGGCTGCCACGCGGTCGAGGTACCACTCCCTCGTGTACTTGCGGTTCATGAGCTTCAGGATGCGGTTGCTTCCACTCTGCACCGGCAAGTGAATGTGATGGCAGATGTTGGGCTCCTCAGCGATGACGCGGAGCGTTTCGTCGCTCATGTCCTTGGGATGCGACGTGGTGAATCGCACCCGCATTTGTGGCACCTCATGCGCCACGAGGCGAAGTAACGAGGGAAAAGCCCCTTCCCCGCTCCCCCTTTTGGGGAGTGCCTCATTGCCGTTGAAACTTCCAAGTGCAGCGGGGTTGAGGCACTCCCCCAAAGGGGAAGCGGGGAGGGGGCTTTTGTACGAGTTTACATTCTGCCCGAGCAACGTGACCTCTTTGTAGCCGCGTGCCTGCAAGTCTCGGCATTCGCGCAGAATGCTCTCCACGTCCCTGCTGCGCTCGCGGCCTCTGGTATAGGGCACGATGCAGTAGTGGCAGAAGTTGTTGCAGCCGCGCATGATGCTGACGAAGCCTGAGATGTGCGGACCGCAGATGCGCTGCGGCACGATGTCGCGGTAAGTCTCTGTGGTCGAAAGTTCTACGTTGATGGCTTTGTGGCCGCACTCAGCCTGGGCGATGAGGTCGGGCAACGAGAGGTAAGCGTCCGGACCTGCCACGAGGTCGGCATGATTCACCTCTAAGAGTTGCTCCTTCACCCTTTCGGCCATGCAGCCGAGAACGCCGACGATGATGCGCCGACCCTGTTTCTTCTGCAAGCTGTGGTAGTAGTCGAGGCGCGAGAGTATCTTTTGTTCGGCATTGTCGCGCACAGAACATGTGTTCAGGAACACGGCATCGGCCTCATCCTGACTCTCCGTCACTTCGTATCCGGCCATACCCATCACGCTGGCCACCACCTCGCTGTCGGCCACGTTCATCTGGCATCCGTAAGTTTCTATGAGCAGTTTCTTCATCTTTGTCAAGTCGAGCTTTAGCTCTGAAAATAGCGCATACTCCCCCATTTTCGGTGCAAAGATACAACTTTTTTGTGAGATTCGCGTTTTTTGGCACATAAAATGTGCCTATTAGTCTGCTTTAATGGATAATTATTTTGAGAGGCACGTTTCGAGACGACCTTTCACGCAGAAAAAGACCACACCTGCATAATTTGCAAACGACACGTGTCTAATTTACAATTTAGACGTGTCTAGTTGGCAATTTAGACGTGTCTAGTTGGCAATTTAGACGTGCTTAGTTTTTTAACATCACGTTGTCAAGCGACTAACATCACGTTGCCAAGCAGCCAGCATCACGTTGTAAGGCAGCCAGCATCACGTTGCTAAGCAGCCAGCATCACGTTGTTCTTTAACAAGAGATGTGAGGAAAGCAGGAAACGAAAAAGAGCCCCGCCGGCCGATGAAGGCAGCGAGGCTTTCTTGTGAGGCATATCCATTTGGGAGACAACCCTATACCAGATGTCCGATGATTTGTTCGCGGTCGCCCGGCAAGTAGTCGATGACGGGAATCTCAATCATCGTGTAGGCTCCCGGCTGCTGTTTCATCGTGGCACGCGCCGCGTTGACAAGCACTTGTGCCGTGAGGGCTGGGTTGTTGATTTTCATGTTGAACTCGAAAAGCTGATTGTGCGTCTGGCCGCTCACGCCCTTGCGGACGAGGTTCACGCCGTGGCCGACGTCGTTCAGCGCATCGACGCTCTCCACCTGGAAGACGTGTGTCTCGTCGTTGGCAAAATAGGGGTCGGCCTTGATGTCCTTCGTCACCTGCTCGAGGCTCACGCCGTCCTCCAGCTCCACATACACCATGCGGCGGTGGATGCCTTCACCCACGGGAATCGTCATCGAGAGGGCATCCTTGACGCCCTTCTTGCTGCGGACGCAGACACTATGTCCCATCGAGCGCCCCGGGCCGAAGTTCGTGTAGGTAAGGCCCTTAGGAGCGAGGCTCTCCATCAGCGTGCGGACGATACTGTCGCTGCCCGGGTCCCATCCGGCCGAGATGATGCTCACGGCCCCGTGTTGCTTGGCGGCAGCCGAAAGCGAGCGACGGAGGTCGAGAATTGACGTGTGGATGTCGAAACTATCTACCGTGTTGATGCCCAGGGCGAGGCATTTCAGCGCATGTTCCTCGACGGAACGCGTCGGCGTGGCAAGTATCGCCACATCCACCTTGCCAAGTTCCGTGATGTCCTTCACCACCTTATAATCAGCCAGCTCAGCCGGCTTGTCGGCTGCGCCATTACGGCGAACGATGCCTGCAATCTCCATATCGGGGGCCGACTGCAAAGCCTGAACTGTGTACCTTCCAATGTTGCCGTAGCCTACAACAGCAATTCTTAACTTCTCCATGTCAATATACTTTTAGTTACTTATTTCTTTATTTCGGCGACAAAGATACATCAATTTCCCGATACGAACAACAAAATGCTCACTTTTTATAGCTAAAGAGAAAAATTTGCATAGCGAGGCCGCTCTCTTCACTTCCAGAGGCCCGCCAATTGTCTCACGTCGGCCTGAAATCCGTCAGCTGACATTTCCCTTCTCGCCACGTGTCTTTTTCTCCCTATACATATATATATTTATTATGGTTTTCGCGAGAATTTGACGAACTCGACGCGCCCCTCCTTCCTTCGGCTGCAAAAATTCAAAAAGTTTTCCAACGGAAACAACGCACATACAAGCAGAAATATACTTTTTGGGAAACTTTCTGTTTTGCCGAATGTATTTATAGCACTACCCTTCAAGTACTTAACTTTTCGTTTTGGAAAACTTTTCTTTTTCTCTTACTTTTTTCTTGTTTTATTTTGGTCAACTCGAAAAAAGTTTCTACCTTTGTAGTCGTTTTCCGTGAAGCAGGAAATCAGAGTTAAAATTAACACACTATACCATCATGATCGTAATCAAAAGAGACGGCTCGCCGGAAGAGTTTAATCGAGCCAAAATTAAGAATGCCATCATCGGAGCATTACAGTCGGTGAACAAGCTTGACAAGGAGAAGATCAAGAGCGTTGCCACCGACTTGAGTGAAAGCATTTCAGTCCGCGACGGTTATACAGTAGAGGAGATTCAGAACCGTGTGGAGCTGGCTTTGATGCAGAACGGCTACTACGACGAAGCCAAAGCCTACATCCTCTACCGCCAACAGCATGCCGAGGCCCGCTTCATCAAGGAGCGCATCGACTACATGAACGAGTACAGCCACAGCGATGACAACGCGGCCACCGCATCGGAGACTGACGCCAACGCCAACGTGACGATGAAGAACGTGGCGAATCTGGAAGGCGAGGTCTATAAGACCACAAACCGCGTCATTCAGCGCCAGCGCATGAAGGACAAACTAAACCAAATGTACCCCGAGGTGTCGAAACAATACGAGGCCGACCTGAACCACCACATCATTTACACTCACGATGAAGCCTCCACACCCGTGCTGAAGCAGTACTGCATGGCAGTCAGCCTCTACCCCCTGATGACGGACGGCGTGGGCAACATCGACGGCGTCACACCCGGCCCGCCAAACGACCTGCAGTCTTTCTCAGGACAAATCACTAACCTCACTTTCCTGCTCTCTTCCCAGTGCAAGGGTGCCGTGGCGTTCGGTGAATACTTCGTCGTGCTGAACTATTACATCATCTCGGAGTTCGGCCAGAAATGGTACGAGCATCTCGACGACGTGGCCACGACAAGCGTTTGCCTGCAGCAGCGCACGGTACGCGAACATATTCTCAAGGCCTTCAAGCAGTTCATTTGGGGCATCAACCAGCCCGCCGGCAACCGTTCATACCAGTCTCCCTTCACGAACGTCTCCTACTACGATCACACATACTTCAACAGTCTCTTTGCCGACTTCTGCTACCCCGACGGCACAAAGCCCGAGTGGAAAGCTGTCGACACGCTGCAGCGCATGTTTATGAAGTGGTTCAACAAACTTCGCCTGAAGCAGCTGCTCACGTTCCCTGTCGAGACGATGGCCATGGTCTATGACCCTGAAACCAAAGACATCATCGACAAGGACTACAAGGACTTCACCGCAGAGATGTATGCCGAGGGACATTCCTTCTTCACATACATTTCGGACAGCGCCGACTCGCTCGCTTCGTGCTGCCGACTGAAGAACGAACTCACCGAGAACACCTTCAATCCCACTTCAGGACTGACGGGCGTGATGACAGGTTCGTGCAACGTCATCACCCTGAACATCAACCGCATCGTGCAGGACGCCAAGCGCTCCGTCTCCGTAGCAGAAGGCAACTTCGACTTCTACGCCTTCCTGCGCCTTTACCTCACCACCATCCTGGAGCGCGTCTATAAGTACCACATCGCCTACAAGACCATGCTCTATGAGATGGAAGACCGCGGCATGTTCGCAGCCTCGAACGGCGGCTACATCTACATCAGCAAGCTCTACTCCACCATCGGCATCAACGGACTGAACGAGGCCGCACGCTTCCTGGGACTCGAGGTCGGCAACAATCCCGAGTATATCAAGTTCCTGCAGCTCATCCTGGGCACCATCAAGGAAGAGAATAAGCGCCACAGCATCCACGATAAGAAGAAGCCCTTCCTGTTCAACTCTGAGGTTGTGCCTGCAGAGGGACTGGGCGGCAAGAACTACAGATGGGACAAGGAGGATGGTTATTGGGTGCCCGAGGACGAGAATCTCTACAACTCCTACTTCTACGATGCTCACGACGACACACGCGTGCTGGACAAGTTCATCCTGCATGGCCGTCAGACTTACCAGTACACCGATGGCGGCAGCGCTCTGCACTGCAACCTGCAGGACCACCTCTCGAAGGAGCAATACCTCAAGCTCATCGACTTCGCCATCGAGAACGGAACGTCGTACTACACCTTTAACATTCCCAACTCGAAGTGCGAGGACTGCGGCCACATTATCAAGAAGCCCATCGAGGTTTGCCCGTGCTGCGGCAGCTCGAACATCACGCAGTACACCCGCATCATCGGTTACCTGCGCCCCATCCCCGCCTTCGGTCGCGACCGCCAAATAGAGGCTGCTAAACGTACCTACAGTTGTGGCCTGGGATGAAATACGTTGATGTCAAGGAGGTCTTTGCAGAGATTCCCGACGAGATAACGTTGGCCGTCAGCATCAGTGGTTGCCCGATACGCTGCCCTGGCTGTCACAGCCAGTATCTCTGGGCGGATACGGGCGAACCGCTTACGGTGGAGGCAGTGGCAGAGATGCTGAAGAGCCATGTCGGCATCACGTGCCTCTGCCTGATGGGGGGCGACCAAGACCCCGCCGAAATTGACAGGCTGGCCCATTGGACGAAAGAGAACTCGAAGGTCCGCACGGCATGGTACAGCGGGCGAGACAAATTGCCGCCCGAGATAACGTTAGAGAACTTCGACTACCTGAAGACAGGCCCTTACGATGCAAAGCTCGGACCGCTGAACGCCAGGACAACCAACCAAAGGCTCTACCGCGTGGAGCGAAAGGGAGCAGCGCTGGAACTCACGGACATCACGCATCGCTTCTGGAAATAAGACGCCAGGCGACATTTTACAGCATGAGTGAACTTTTACGATGTAAGGTTCACTCATGCTGCTTTTTTTATCTCATCATGAACTTCTTGCCGCCTCGGATGTAGATGTGGCCCGGCTGGGGATTGGCGACGCGACGGCCGAAGAGGTCGTATGTCTCATTGACCATTGACCATTGACCATTGACCATTTCCTCCTCGGGAAGTTGCTCGATGCCGTCTATCATGTCGTCCGTGAGGTCGCCCACGATGGTGCCGAACTTGGCCCAATCCGATGCCAGGTAGGCCTCGAGGGCACTGGGATAGACGTGTATCGTGGGGTTGCTGTTGAAGATATAGGCGGCGAGGGCCGGCGGATTGAGTGCCTTGACGTACGCATGCTTGACGGGAGAGTTGTAGAATACGCCTTGGCTGATGGTCGCGACGCTTCTGCCGATGATGACCGTCGTGAGCATCTCGCAGCCGCCAAACGCTTCGAGGCCTATCGACGTGACAAGGTCGGGGATGTCGGCCATCTTGAGGCCGGAGAAGCGAAACGCGCGGTCGCCTATCTTGTTTATTGTCAAGGGCAAACGCATCGACATGAGCGACTTGAAGCTGTCGAAGGCATAGGCTCCGACGACGTCAGTGGAGGTCTTGTAGGTCTGGTAGTAGGACGAGCCGCCACTGACGACATTCGCACTCGTGAGGTCAATCGACTGGAGGTTTCCCGTGGTGAGGAGGCTGCGCAGATACTTGATGTCCGTGCCGTTGATGTTGCCGATGAGGGTCGCCTTTATGGCCTGACTGGTCAGTTTCTGCGAGAGGGTGCCCGCCTCATCGAGCTTGACTATCTCGGCGCCGCTGCCCGTCCTCGGGATTTCGTGCAGAGAGCCGTCGGCATCGTAGGAGTAGAGCTTGAGTCCGCTTCCCAGGCTGGAGGGGATGCAGAAATGGCGGGCGTTGGCGAAGAACACGGGGCTGTCGTTCTGGTCGAGCGCGACGAAGCCGAGGCCTCCCTCACCCGTGAGCGCATAGAGCGAGTCGGCGTCGATGTAGGTATAGGAAGAGGGTGCGGATGCTCCGGGCAGGAAGTCGGTGAACTGACCTACGTCGCCGCACTGCCCCACCTTTTCCGACTCGCGGCGCTTCTTGCCGGCCGTGGTCAGGAAATCAGTCGTGAGGACGTAATCGACGCGGTCCTCGATGAAGAGTATCTCGTAGTTCTTCTTCGGATATCCGGCTATCTCGGCCAGCGTCTTGTCGATGTCGGCCTGCGTCACCGTCATGTAGTGGGCGCCGTAATCGTTGACGACGTAGTTGTTGAGCGGCTCGAAGAAGCCCCAGATGCGGAAGAAGTCGGTGAGGTCTTCCCCGGCAATCTCGCACACCTTGCGTACGAACTTCAGGCATCCGGTGTTGGAGCTGTAGAGGGAAAGCGGGTCGCTGCGCAACGCTTTGAACAGCTCGGGGTAGAACGACGTGTTGTGCTGCGCGAGGTGGTAGTAGAGATATAGCTGCCAATACATACGCATCTGGCTGCTGAGCGGTCGCGTGAAGAAGGGCTCGTGGCGCGCTGCCTCGTCCATGATGGTGGCGAGCGAGGCGCCATCCGACGTGACGAGTCCCGTATGGTAACGGATGTAGTTGGAGAACAGGTTGTTGGAGACCTCCGTACCGCCTTCCACGGTGATGGCCCCCTGGTTGTTGTGACCGCATTCATGCGAGGCGCACCAGTCGTCGAAGCTCGACGTCTGGCTCACGTCGAAGGAGCTTTGGACGCAGCCCTGCGTGTTGTACATCGTCCGGAAGGAAGCCGAGTTGGCGTACCCGCCGTCGGTCTTCTCGCCCTCTATCGCGAAGTTCGGGTTGTTGTAGTATTGCGGGAAGAATGCCTCGCCGCCATTGATGTAGAAGGGTGCGCCGGCGCGTGTGCCCGTGGCCACTGACGTGCAGATGCCCATCAGCTCTTTCTCCCAGACGGTAAGGCTGTCGAACCAGCAGATGCTCTTATTGACGGTGCGTTTCCACACGTTCTTGTAGGTGCTCGTTTTGAAGTTGAAGAGCGACTGTCCGCCTTTGACGGTGAAGCGCTCGTGCTTGGCTGCCTTGACGATGGCCCTGTAGTCGGCTTCGGTGTGACGACTGATGTCGTAGTACCCGTTGACGAGTCCGCCCTCGATATGTATCTTCATCTCGGGCCATTGGTCGAGCGTCTTGGTCATCGACTTCGTGTCGGCCGTATATATAATATAGTATAGGGCGCCCGCCATGCCGTCGACGACGTTCAGGCCCCGCTTGAGCATCTTTCCCTGCTTGGCACTCGTGACGAGGTCGTTGCCTGCGCATCCGGCGATGTAGAGCGTGGCGTCGGAGGGGATGTCGCTGTCCACGAAGACATACAACGGGTCGGCGCCGGTGGTGTATATGCCAGTGGGGTTGCCCATGAACGAGCCGCCCGTGCTCCTGAGTTTGCTGTTCCAGTAGCCTGCGTCGCTATAGGCCTTGTAGCTGTGGATGCGGAACTCCTGCTCGTAGGCCTTCCAGTCGTCGTTCTTCAGCTTGATGGCGATGCCCACCATGTACTCGGGCATGCCGGCGTCGGTCAGGGCAGCGGTCAGCTCTTCGTCGGTCATCGCCTGGTACTCCGCTTTCAGCTGGGTGCACGCCACGTCTTCGAAGAACGTGCCCGCCAGCTCATTGACGACGCCGCTTGAGTCGACCTCCTCCTCGTAGTAGTTTTCGAGTCTGCCCTCAATCGTGCCGTACTGGCTCCAGGGTGATGCCTGGTACTCGGCCAGGACGCTTGAGAAGACGCGTATCTTGGGGCGAGCCGTGAACATGTAAGCATCCAGGGCTGGCGGCGTCTTGGGTTTGACGGAGACGAGGGTGATGGAGGGCGAGTTGTAGAATACTGCCTGGCCCAGGTGCGCGACCTTCCGGCCGATGACCACCGTCTTGAGGGCGCTGCAATTGGCAAAGGCGGCGCCGCCGAGGTTGAGCACACCGTCGGGCACCTCCGCCTTGCTGATGCCGGTCAGCTGAAAGGCGGACTTGCGGATGTCCTTGACAGAGGTGGGCAGGGTGACGGCGGTGAGTTTGGAGAGGTTATAGAACATGGAGTCGCCGATGACGTCGTTCTCCGTCTTGTGCGTGCTGAAGTAGGCGGTGCCGCCATTGACGATGCGGACTTCCTCGAGGTCGAGCCTGGAGAGCCGCCCCGCATTGACCCTGTCGCGGATTGCCTTGATGTCGGTGCCGTTGATGCGACCCGTTATCTTGACCAGGCGGCCGGCCTGCTCGAGGAGTGCGGGCAGGGAGCCCGGCGTCTCGACGTGGATGGTGTCTGCCGACCACGCGCCGATGGCGAACAGGCAGGCGAGGCCGGCCAGCAATACTCTGTACGTTTTGTGCTTCTTCATCATTCGTATTTCAGTTTTTGAGGTTCAAAAAACAATTGCCTTTCGAGGGCCGCGCCGACGCTTGCTGTGGCGTTGCCCGACGCTTGCTGTGGGAACAGCCGATGCTTGCTGTGGCGTTGCCCGACGCTTGCTGTGGGAACAGCCGATGCTTGCTGTGGCGTTGCCCGACGCTTGCTGTGGGAAAACCAAACGCCACACGATGCGATGGCTGTCCGCTCGTGTGGCGCTTGATGTTTCTATCTCATTACTTATTGAATATGAGCTTTTTGCCGTTCCTGATATAGATGTTGCCGGGCTTCATCTCAGCCACGCGGCGACCCATCAGGTCATAGACCGGCGTAAACTCGCTCGTGCTGCTCAGGGCGGCGGGTGCTTCCGTGTCGTAGATTTCCTCTATTCCATCTACGATATCCTCTGTCAGGTCGCCCACAATCGTACCGAACTCAGCCCAGCGGGAGTCCTGATAAGCCTCCACAGCACTGGGATAGACGTGGATGATGGGTTTCGAGGAGAAGAGGTAGTTGTTGACAGCCGGCGGGGTGAGCGGCGTGACGTAAGCGTGCTTGACTGCCGAGCCGTAGAAGACGCCCTGCCCCATCGACTTGACATTCTTGCCGACCAGCACTGTCGCCAACTGGTTGCAATAGGCGAAGGCATCGCCGCCTATCGTCGTCACCTTGTCTGGGATGGCTATCGACTTCAGGCCGGTGCCGGAGAAGGCTGTCGAATTGATGGTCGTTATCGTGAGAGGCAACCTCATGGCCACCAGCTTCTTGATGTTCTGGAATGCAGAGGCGGGGATGGACTGAATGCGTGTCCGCTCGATGTCGATGGCCTGGAGGTTCTGCTTGCTTATCAACTGCTTCATGTAGGAAAGGTCATTCGTGTTGATGGGCCCGCTGACAATCAGCTTGATGACTTGGTCGTTCTCCAGCTCTCTCTTGAGAGTGCCCGCCGTAGCCAGCTCGATGTAAACGGTGCCGCTACCAGCCCTGGGCACCTCGCGATACGTACCATCGGCATCGTACGAGTAGATGGTGAAGTCGTTGCCCACGCTCGTCGGGATGCAGATGTTCTTTGCGTTGGCTGCATACTTTATCGTGTTGTCGGCGTCGAGCATAAAGAAGCCCAGGCCGCCCTCGCCTTCCATCGCATAGAGGCTGTCGGACCGGAAATAGACGTAATCAGAAGGCTCGCATCCGCCCTCCCAGTAGGAGGTGAACTGCCCAAGGTCGCCGCACTGGCCCACTTGGTCCGAACCGTTGCGCTTCTTGCCTGCCGCCTGCAGGAATCCCGTGGAGAGAACGTAGTCCACACGGTCTTCCACGAAGATTATCTCACGATTCTTGACCGGATACTTCGCAATCTGATTCTTTGTCGATGTGATGCCGGCCTTCGTCACAGCAATGGGATGGTTGCCGTAGTCCTCAATCTTGCTCCCCGCCTTAATGGGCTCGAAGAATCCCCAAATGGTGAAGAAGTCGGTCAGGTCCTCCTGAGCCACCTCGCACACCTTGCGGACAAACTTCAGGCCACCGTTGTTGTTGTTCGTCGTATTGTAAAGCGTCAGCGGATCGTTGCGGAGCGCCTTGAAGAGCTCAGGATAGAAAGAGGTGTTCTTCTGCCCAAGGTGATAGTAGAGATAGAAGTTCCAATACATGCGCAAACGGCTGTTGACGTCTCTGTAATAGAAAGGCTCGCGGCGCGCATACTCGTCCATGACGGTGGCCAAAGTGGAGCCGCCCGACGAGTTCAAGCCGTCGAGATAGCGCACCAGGTTGGAGAAGACGTTGTTCGAAGCCTCGGTGCAGCCCTCCACATTGATAGCCCGCTGGTTGTTGTGCCCGCACTCGTGGCCGGCGCACCAGTCGTCCATCTGCGGGTTAAGCGCATTCAGGCAGTTCTTGATGCAGTCCAAACCGTTGAACGATACTCTGTAGCCGCTCGAGTTGGCGTAACCCGCGTCCTCCGGCTCGCCCTCGATGGCGAAGTTCGGATTGTTATAATAAAGAGGATAAATGGCTTCGCCGCCCGTCAGGTACCAGGGGTAACCGGCCTTCTTACCTGTGGCGACGGCCTCCGTCATGCCCATCAGGTCCTTCTCCCATACGGCAACGCTGTCGTACCAACAGATGCTCTTGTCCACGCTATTAGGAAAGACGGTCTTGTAGCTCACGGTCTTCAGGTGGAAGAGTGAGTGTTCGCCGCGGACCGTAAAGCGTCCCAGCTTCGAGGCATTGCGCAGAGCCCTGTACTGGGCATCGCTGTGGCGGCTGATGTCATAGTAACCGTTCACCAGGCCTCCCTCGACGTGAATCTTGATGGTCGGCCACTGGTCGAGCGTCTTCTGCATATCCTCCGTGTCGGCCGTGTAGACGACGTAGTAGAGGGCATTCTTTGTGCCGTCGATTACATTGAGTCCCTTCACGAGTTTCGTGCCGGTCTTGGCGTTCGTGATAAGCTGATTCTCCACGCAACCCGCGAAGTAGAGAGTGGCGTCGCTTGGTATATCCGTGTCCACGAAGACGTAAATCTCGTCGCCGTCGTTCTCGGCATAAATGCCCGTCGGATTGCCCATGTACGAGCCTCCGCTCGCCATCATCTTGTTGTTCCAATAGTTCGCATCGCTATATGCCTTGTAATCGTGGATGCGGAAGTCCTGCTCGTAAGTTGCCCAGCTTGCGTTCTTGACTTTCAGCGCGATGTCAGTCATGTACTGCGGCATGCCGACCTCGGCGAAAGCGGCTGTCAATTCATCGTCGCTCATCGCCTGATAGTCGGCCTTCAGCTGCGTGCAGGCGGCGTCCTCGAAGAAGTTGGAGCACAGCGTCCTTGCTATGTCGTTGGGGTCTTGCTCTTGAGGATAAGTGTCCTCCAAGCCGCCATAAATCGTTCCGTAACTGTTCCAGCCGGACGCTTTGTAATCAGTCAAAGCCTCGGAATAGACGTAAATCTTGGGGTTCGACGAGAAGAGGTAAGCCGGCGTGCTGGGAGGCGTGATGGGTTTCACGTAGGCAGTCTTGACGTTGGAACTGTAGAAGACGCCCTGGTTCAGTTGAGCCACCTTCTTGCCGATGACGACAGTCTCGAGCGAGCCACAGTAGGCGAAGGCGTCGCCGCCAAGTTTCAAGACGCTGCTCGGGATGTCGATGGACTTCAGTCCTGTCCTGGCGAAGGCGTTCGTCTGTATAGACGTGATGTTCTTCGGCAGCACCATCGCCTGCAGCCTTGAGCACTCGTAGAACATCTTTTCACCGATGACGTTGTTCGCCGTGACGCGATCATCGACGTAGGCTTCGCCGCCGCTGACGATGCTGACATCAGACCAGTCGAGGCTCGTCACCGTACCGGCCTGCACCAATGAGCGCATGAACTTGATGTCCGTGCCGTTGATGAAGCCCGTCACTTTCAGTTCCTTGTCCGTTTCCGTCAGGAGGGATGGCAGCGTGCCTGCCGTTTCGACATTGATTTCCGTCACAGCCCAGAGGCTTTCTGACGTAAAGCATACAAAGGCTGCAAGTAACAGCCTGAACCATGTAATGTAATTGTTCTTGCTCATATTTATGTTAGTTTATAGTTTTCCGCACGCAAAGTTACGAAATTCTTGCGAACTACGAGCACTAAATCACGAAAAAAAACGGCTGACGCGAAAAAAGAGGTCGGGCGGCGCGTCGTATTGAGACTGACAACGTGATGTAAAGAAGCTGACAACGTGTTGTGAGAGAGCTGACAACGTGATGTGAGAAAGCCAGCAACGTGATGTGAGAAAGCCAGCAACGTGAAACTTTTTCTCTTTTCACTTTTCACTTTCCATTTTATTTCGTAACTTTGCAGAAAATTCGTCGTAAAACCATGAAACAGATTCTTCTCTCTATCGCGCTGCTTTGCGCCTTGACGCTGCAGGCAAAGGAAAACAGGTGGCAAGTGAACGCCAATCACTCCGTACAATGGGACACGCAACGAGGCGAGCTCCCCTACAACGACCATATCGAGATGGCGGGACTGCGGGCCGCCGTGGTCTATTACTGGGGCGTGGACGCCCAGAAGCACTTCACGATGGACCGCCATCTCGTGTTCCCGATGCTCCGTACCATTCCCAACAACACACACGCCAGCTGGATGCCGCGATGCGATGTCGATTTCCTGAAGGGCATGACGGCAAACGGCAGGCGACTGACCGAGAAGGAAGTGAAGACGGTCACTATCAACGGCATCCTCACGACACTTGGCACGTTCTCGGGCGACGGCAACGACTTCGAGCTGTCTCGGCAGTTCTTCCCCAGTCCCACTCGGGCCGCAGCCTGCGAGAGATATAGCGTCAAGAACATCGGGCAGAAGAAAGAGACCATCCTTGTGCCTGCGTTGCATTCGGTACGCACGACAAACAGGGAGAACGGCACAAGGGGCAGCTATCGCCTCGTGGCGCGTACGGAGTTCGAAGAGGACTTCAAGAAGACTCTGGAGCCTGGCGAGAGCGTTTCCTTCTGCTGTTCCGTCCAGGCCTATGCGGTGGCGGACGAGCGCGAGACGGCTCTGGACGTGGAAAAGGAGCTGAGGGAGCGCGAGGCGTTTGTAGAGGAGGTGGCCAGCGAGAAGCTTCAATTCACCTGTCCCGACAAGACGATCCAGACGCTCTTTGCCATGAGCAAGATACGTGCCAGCGAAAGCATCTTCCACACTCAGGGCGGGCTGATGCACGCCCCCGGCGGAGAGTCGTACTACGCTGCCATGTGGTGCAACGACCAGGCCGAGTATGTCAATCCCTTCTTCCCGTTTCTGGGTTACGAGAATGGCAACAAGAGTGCGATGACGACATGGCTCTCCTACCTCAAGTACATCAATCCCGAGTACAAGTTCGTGCCGTGGAGCATCATTTGCGGAGGTGATGACGTGTTCGGTCCCTTTGATAGGGGCGACGCAGCCATGCTGGCGTACGGCGCGAGCCGCTACTGCCTGGAGCGCGGGGATAGGGAGACAGCCCTGCAGGTATGGCCTTTGATAGAATGGTGCCTCGAGTACTGTCACCGCAAGCTTAACAAGAACGGCGTCGTTGCCAGCGATGCCGACGAGCTGGAACACCGCCTCCCGAGCGGCGATGCGAACCTTTGCACGAGCAGCCTCTACTACGACGCCCTCATCAGCAGTGCTTATCTCTCGGAGGAGCTGGGCAGAGGCGGGAAGGAAGCTGCGACGTACCGGGCGCAGGCGGCTGAGCTGCGCCGCAACATCGACACGTTTTTCCACGCCACCGTCGAGGGCTACGACACGTATCGCTACTACGAGGGCAACGACGTGCTCCGCTCATGGATCTGCATCCCCCTGACGATGGGCATCTACGAGCGTGCCAAGGGAACCCTCGAGGCCATGTTCTCGCCGCAGCTCTGGACTGAGAACGGCATGCTCTCGCAGAGCGGCGACAAGATATTCTGGGACCGCTCGACGCTCTACGGCTTCCGCGGCGCATTTGCCGCCGGCTATGCCGACAAGGCGCTGGAGTACCTGAAGAAGTTCAGCACGATTCGCTTGCTCGGCGAGCACGTCCCCTATGTCGTGGAGGCTTGGCCCGAGGGAGGACAGCGCCACCTTTCAGCCGAGAGCGGACTCTATTGCCGTATCATCCTGGAGGGCTTGCTGGGATTCCGCCCCACGGGTTTCCGCAGCTTCACCCTCACCCCGCAAATGCCGACGGAATGGAACGAGTACAGCATCGACCGCATCTACGCTTGCACCGACTCGCCCATGAGCATCCACGTGCAGCGCTCTGCCGGCGACAAGCTCTCGGTAAGGATTGAGAAGAACGGCAAGACGGTCAGGACCTTGAAGGTGAAACAGGGGGGCGTTTTGAAGATTAAGGATTAAAGATTAAGGATTAAGGCTTGATACCGTTTCTTCAGGCGGAATGATATTGAAGTTGGCTCGCTTCCCCAAAAGGTGAAAGAGCTAAGGCGAGTAAAGATGAAGGCTGAACCGAAGGTCGACGGCCGAAGGCTGAAGGCCGAAGGGAAAGTCAAAGCCTGATAAGAACATAGGCGGGGGTGCAACCCCCGTAAAAGAGATATTGTAGCATCAGAGTGCTGAAAGCACGACAGAGCATCAGAAATCTCTCCACCCTTTCAGGGTTCTGTTTACCGCTCGCACTTGTTACGGGGGTTGCACCCCCGCCTATGGTCTTTACAGCCTTTCAGGCTTCCATCGTGCAAACTGCTATAATGTTTCCAAAGATTAAGGCTTGATACCGTTTTTTCAACGCAACAACACGTTTCTTTCGACGGCAAAACAACAAAACCTTAATCTTTAATCCTTAATCTTTCATCACTTGAACAGCCTCAGCACTTGCTCTACGACTTGGGGGAAGTACTGCATCTCCAGCTGGTGCTCCTTCTCTGCGATGTCGTCCACCGTGTCGTCGGGGGAGAGCGCGACTCTGTACTGGGCGATGATTTCGCCACCATCGCAGACGGGCGACACGTAGTGGACGGTCATGCCGGTTTCTGTCTCGCCGGCTGCCTTCACAGCTTCGTGCACGTGATGCCCCCACATGCCCTTGCCGCCGAATTTGGGGAGGAGGGCCGGGTGCAAGTTAATGATTTTCCGGGGGAAAGCGTCGATGAGATAGGCGGGTATGAGGGGAAGGAAGCCTGCCAGCACAATGAAGTCGATGCCGAAGCGCTCGAGCAAGGGCAGCGTCTCGTCGGGATCAGCGAGCTGAGCCTTCGGGACGACAGCCGTCGGCACTCCCAGCCGCTCGGCCCGCACCAGGGCGTAGGCGTCGGCTTTGTTGCTGACGACCAATGCACAGTTTACCCACTCCGAATGCTCGAAATGGCGAATCAGATTCTCACAGTTCGTTCCGCTGCCGGAAACAAATATGGCGATGTTCATTCTCGTATGATTGTTGGTTTCGCTCGCAAAGTTACGACTTTCTTCCGACACATGCAAGCGCTAAGGCGAAAAAAGGGGTCAGAAGACGCCTCACGAGGGAAAGCGAAACGCTACAGCAAGCGTCGGCCGTTCCCACAGCAAGGAACTGGCTTTCCCACAGCAAGCATCTGGCTTTCCCACAGCAAGCGTCGGCCGTTCCCACAGCAAGCGTCGGGCGACGCCTCACGAGGGAGGGGAACGCCCCTGCTAATCCAGGTTGTATCCGTAGGCTTTCATGGCGCGGTCGCTTTGCCGCCAATCCTTGTCCACCTTGACAAAAACCTCAAGGTAGATGCTCTTGCCGAAAAACTTCTCAAGGCTCTTGCGCGCCTCCGTCGAGACACGCTTCAGGGCAACCCCCTGGTGGCCGATGATGATGCCTTTCTGCGACTCACGCTCCACAAAGATAACCGCGCTGATGCGGATGTTCTTATCTGTCTCCTTGAATTGCTCGACCACGACCTCCACACTGTAAGGTATCTCCTTGTCATAATAAAGCAGAATCTTCTCGCGGATGATTTCGGTGACGAAGAAACGCGCGGGCTTGTCGGTCCACTGGTCCTTGTCGAAGTAGGCCGGCGACTCGGGCAAGAGCTCCTGAATGCGCCGGAGCACGTTGTCGACGTTGAAGCGGTGCAGGGCGCTGATGGGGATGATTTCCGCCTCAGGCAATGCCTCGTGCCACAACTCGACCTTCTCGGTCAGCGCCTTCTGGTCGCTCAGGTCTATCTTATTGATGAGGACAAGCACGGGCGCCGCCTGCTTCTTGACCTTCTCGAGGAAGTCGCTGTTCTTGTCCGGCGTCTCCACCATATCGGTGACGTAGAGCAGGACGTCGGCATCCTGCAAGGCGCTCTCGCTGAATTGCAGCATCTGCTCCTGAAGCTTGTAGTTGGGTTTCAGGACGCCAGGCGTGTCGCTGAAGCAGATCTGCATATCGGGCGTGTTGAGGATGCCCATGATGCGGTGCCTCGTTGTCTGTGCCTTGAAGGTAGCAATGGAGATGCGCTCACCGACCAAAAGGTTCATGAGCGTCGACTTCCCGACATTCGGGTTGCCTACAATGTTGACAAAGCCGGACTTGTGCATAGTTATAATAAAGAATGAAGAGTAAAGAATGAAGAATTTGCTACCGCCATGGTTCTCCGCAAATTATTCAAAGCTTTTAGAGGCGGCAAGGCGGCAGCAAATTCTTCACTCTTCATTCTTCACTCTTCATTCTTAATTGTCTCCACTCCTCACGCGTCATCAGCCCCTCCTTATAGAATTGGGCGGGCTCTTTCGCCGCTTCCTTCGCACCGTCGTAACCCCATATCATGTAGCTCGCACCCCATGTGAAGCCCGCACCGAAAGCGGTGAAGACGAGCTTGTCGCCCTTCTTGAGCTGCGGCTCGTACTCCCAAAGGCAGAGAGGCAGGGTGCCGCCACTGGTGTTCGCCATGTGATCGATGTTGATCATGATATGGTCCCGCTCGATGCCGATACGCTGGGCAACGGAAACCTCAATGTTAATGTTGGCCTGATGCGGCACGACCCAAGCGATGTCGTCCTTCGTCAGGTTGTTGCGCTTAACGATAGTCTTCACGGCACTCGTCATGTCGAGCACGGCATGCTTATACACAGCACGGCCCTCCTGATAGACGTAGTGTTCGCGGGCGTCAACCGTCTCGTGGCTCGGCATTTTGGCAGAGCCGCCGGCCGCCATGTGGAGGGGCTGGAAACCCTTACCGTCCACACGATAATATCCGTCGATGAGGCCCACTTCCTCCGTCGTGGCTTCCATCAGGACGCAAGCAGCGCCGTCGCCGAAGATGGGGCATGAGTTGCGGTCCTCATAGTTCGTCATCGAGCTCATGTGATCGCCGCCGCAGATGATGATACGCTTATAGCGGCCGGAACGAATATAGGCAGCCCCTGCCTCCATTCCGTAAAGGAAACTGGCACAAGCTGCCTCCATGTCGTAACCGAAAGCGTTGGTCAGGCCGCAGTTACCGATGACGAGCGACGCCGTAGAAGGAAAGTGATAGTCGGGCGTCGTGGTGGCGCAGATGACGAGTTCTATGCTGTCGGGCTCCGCTCCTGTTTTGCGCAAGAGCTGCTCGACGGCACGCGTCATCATGTACGACGTACCACTGCCCTGCTCGGGCTTGAGGATGTGGCGCGTCTTGACGCCAATCCTTTCCATTATCCATTCATCGCTGGTATCTACTATCCTCGACATCTCTTCGTTGTCGAGGATGTAGTCGGGCACGTATCCGCCCACACCAGTTATGACGGCATTAATCTGTTCCAATCCTTACGCTTCTTTCTCGATGGCCACTTTGCCGCGATAGTAACCGCAAGCAGGGCAAACAGTGTGATAGATGTGGAACTCGCCGCAGTTGGGACATACTGCCAAAGCGGGAGCTACTGCCTTGTCGTGAGTTCTTCTCTTGAGAGTCCTGGTCTTGGACTGTCTTCTTTTTGGATGTGCCATAATTAGAATTACTATTTAACTGTTGATGATTTACTGTTTACTAACTTTTTCAGCGCGTCCCACCTCGGGTCGCTCGCAGCCTCGCCTGAGCTTTCGCGTGGAGAGGCTTCCGCTCCCGCGCTGTCGGGCGAGAGGGAGGAGGGCCAGGCCGGACACTTGCCGTCGGCATGCACGTGACGAAGCGGAATCTGCAGAGCCGTGAACTCGTAGATGTTCCATGCCACGTTGATTGTGCCCTCCCGCTCGGGGACGGTCACCACATCGCCGTCGTCGGCATAGTCGTCGCCCAAAGTGACACGCAACGTGCACTGAGCGTCGATGGGTTGCGACATGGGTTCAAGGCAGCGGTCGCACGTCACTTCCACCTCGCCCTGCAGCTGGAACGCCAGCTCGTAGGTGCCAGATGTCCGTTTCACCCGTATTGCAACATCGAGCGAACCGCGCTGTATCTCAGGTCCCTGCACGGCGGAGAAGAAGTCATTATCAGTATGCCAGCGGTACGACACAGTATCGGAGGTCATGCCCTTCAAATCAACTATATAACCGTCCAGTTGTCCCATCGGGCTGCAAAAGTACAAAAAAAATCAATTACTTGTGCAAGTTTGGCTCAAAAAAATGCGTTATCAGTGCTTTTTGAGCTCAACGCGGAAGGTTGTGCCCTTTCCAATCTCAGAATTTTTGACGAAAATGCGTCCGTGATGATACTCTTCGACGATACGCTTGGCAAGCGACAGTCCAAGCCCCCAGCCGCGTTCCTTTGTCGTATAGCCCGGCATGAAGACGGAGCCGAAACGGTTCTTGGGGATGCCTTTTCCCGTATCGGCGACCTCGACGCTGACGCAATCGGGCTCTTCCCTTGCTGTCAGGGTGATGCTTCCCTTGCCTTCCATCGCGTCTATCGCGTTTTTGCAGAGGTTTTCTATTACCCATTCGAAGAGGGGGGCACTGATAGGAACGATGAGCGGCTCGTCGGGCAGATGGCAGTTCATCGTGATGTGGTTGCTGGTGCGACGTCCGATGTATTCCATCACGCCCTCAAGCACCTCGTTGAGGTTCTCGGGCTTCGGCTCGGGCTGAGAGCCAATCTTGCTGAATCGCTCGGCAATGCGTTGCAGCCGCTGCACGTCCTTTCCCATTTCGGGAAGCAATTGGTCGTCGGGGTACGTCTCACGAAGGACTTCGTGCCACGCCATGAGGCTGCTGATGGGTGTGCCGAGCTGATGCGCCGTCTCCTTACTCAAGCCCACCCACACCTTGTTCTGTTCGGCCTTCTTACTGCTGAGGAGGGCGAAGATGGCGACCACGACGAAGATGAGCACCACGCCGAGCTGGACGTAGGGCCACCAGGCGAGGCGTCGCAGAATGAGACTGTCGGCGTAGCAGATCTCCATGTAGTCGTCGTCGCCAAAGTTGATGCGAATGGCTCTGCCGCTTTGCCGCATCGAGCGCGCCTCGTTGAGCACGAGCGAGTCGAGCGAGGCGTCGGACCGCGCCCTGACTTCCATGTTGCGATAGTCCTGCACGCGTCCCTCGCTGTCAAGCACGACGACGGGGATGGTGTTGTTTGAATTGAGCACCGTCCAGACGAGCGTGAGGTCGGTCGTCTCGTCGGCATTGTTGAGCGAACGCATAGCCTCGGCCCATATCTCCATTTTCCTTTGCTCCTCTACCTTGAGGTCGCGCACCAGGAAATTGGATACGACGAGCGACGCCACGCATAGCACAACTGCCAGGACAATCAAGACAATCTTGACCTGACGTATTCGGTTTATCCATTGCATACGTTAATAATAACGGAAAGAAAGCTTGCGTTATTGTGTTAAAAAAGAAGAATGAGGGCTGATGAATGAAGATTTTTTCGTATTTTTGCAGCGCAATTGCTGAATGCCTGATGAAACAGAGCGCCCTATACATTATTATATATAATAAGAGGACAACGGACAACAGACAACGGACAACGGAGGACTGACTCACCAGACTCCTCCCGTGGGAGAGGGGAGAAAGAAGGAAAATAAATCGAAAATAACAGCCTCCCCCGACCCCTCCAGAGGAGGGGGGAACAGCCCCAAGAACCCTGTAAACCTGTAAATAGTTAAATTACTAAATAGTAAATAAATCGTAAATCGTAAATAGTCAAATCGTAAATCACTTCAATGTCCAACGTCCTTCGTTCCTTCTTCGCATGCCTGCTGATTCTTGCCTTCGGCCTGCTGGCGGGTTGCCGCGACACGCTCGTGCCTCCCGATGAGCAGCCTCGGACCGAAGCGGAGCGCACCGTCATCGTCTACATGGCGGCGGACAACACCCTCTCCTCGGCCGTCCGGCTCGATACGATGGAGATGGCGCTGAGCAAGGCAAGCATCCCCGAGGACGTCAACTTCGTCATCTACCTCGACGACAAGCTGCACAAACCCGCCATCTATGAGCTCTCCGCAACCAAGGGCTTGCAGCTCTGGAAGCAATATGAAGAAGAGCTGTGCAGTACGGACTCGCTGACGATGTTCAGGATATTGCACGGCATCGAGCACTTCTTTCCCGCACGCCATTATGGCATCACGTTCTGGTCGCACGCCACAGGCTGGACGCCGCGCCGCAAGACGTTTGGCAAGGACGAAGTGCACAGCGAGCCTGCCGAGAAGAGCGAGATGGAGATACCCGTGCTGCACGACATCCTGGCCCAGCTGCCCAAGTGCGACTACCTCTTCTTCGACGCCTGCTTCATGCAGAGCATCGAGGCGGCCTACGAACTGCGGGACGTCACCCACTTCATGATAGGCTCGCCGGCAGAGATACCGGGGTCGGGAGCGCCCTACGACAAGATAATCCACGCGCTCTGCATGGGCGACGTCGATGGCATCGTAAAGGGCTACGACAGCGGTTATCCGGGCACGTACAACGGCTACACCTACCCGGGCGTACTCCTCTCCCTCATCGACTGCACGCAGCTCGAGCCGCTGGCCATCGAGACAGGTCGCCTTCTGACGCCACTCTTCTCGACTCGCACGAGCCCTTCCACCGACGGCTTCCAGGCTTACTGTGACTACCTGACCAAGTACACGTACTATTTCGACATGCGTACCACGATGCGGCGTCTTCTTTCCGCAGAGGACTACGATGCCTGGATGGAGCTTTACGACAAGGCTGTGCCGCTGCGCACCGTTTCCTCCACGAAGCGGTGGTTTGCCAACCTTTGCAAGCAGCCGACGGTATGGGATGTGGATTGCTACGGAGGCGTATCCATGTTCGTTCCCTTGGATAAATACGAGACCTACGGCTGGAATGCCGACTTCCAGAAAACCTCGTGGTATCAGGCCGCGGGTTGGGAACAGACGGGTTGGTAGAGCAGAGGCGCCCGGGAACTCTACAGCAAGGAACCCCCTAACCCCCTTTAGGGGAAATTTTATGCCACAGCAAGCGTCGCCATTTCCCACAGCAAGGAAAGGCCAACGCCACAGCAAGCGTCAGCCAACGCCACAGCAAGCGTCGAGCAACGCCACAGCAAGCGTCGGAATATTATTGTTGTCATGAAAAAAAGCACCGGAGGTGCGACAGACCACAGACGGGGGTGACAACCCCCGGGTCAATGACATTCACCATATTCAAGCCCTAAAAGGGCGGCAGAACATCTAACATGATAAAATTCAACTCATTCTGATGTCTGTCGCCCCTTTAGGGCTTTCTTTTTTTGTCGCTCCATAACCGGGGGTTGACACCCCCGTATATGCTCTTCCGTCTCTTCGAGACTTGAGGTTCACTCCCCCATCTGTGCTCTTCCGTCTCTTCGAGACTAATAATATCTATTGCTGTCCGGGGAAAAGCACCGAAGGTGCGAAAGACCACAGACGGGGGTGATAACCCCCGGGACAGGTTAGCCTGACAATAATAAGCCCTGAAGGGGCGACAGAATATGTAACCTGTTTAATAACCACTTGCTTATGTCTCTGTCGCCCCTTTAGGGCTTTCTCTTTCGTTGCAACATTACCGGGGGTTAACACCCCCGTCTGTGCTCTGTCGTCTCTTCGAGACTTTTAGCAAGCCCCCATAAGCTGCTATTCGTCAGAAACACCGATGAGAGAGGACCTAAAAGGAAGAGAGAGAAATTTTCCCCCAGCAGCAATAAATAATATCCGACTCCCGCAGCAAACGCCGGCCCTATGTACTGCTTTTCATCAGAGGCTCACGACGCGCTGCCAACCTCCTCTTATGGCCTTGGCAGGGTTACGCCGATGAGTCCGGCGGCGTAGGGCGCTATCTCGTACTGGTTGAAGAGAAACTCGATGCTGTCGCCCTTGAGAAGGAAATTATTCGTCAGGTAGAGGTCGCCAAGCATTGTGATGCCGGTCTTCTCCTGCAAGTCAGCCAGGTCCTTTGCCTCCCAGTCCTTGCAGAGCTGCTCTGCCATCGCTTTCAGCACGTCCTGCTCTTTGCCGGCCGGGACGATGTCCTCGATTTTCAGGAGCTTACCCGTCTTGACATCGAAGTTGTAGTAGGAGACGACGTAGCTGCCGTGCGCGCCGCCGAGGTAGCATGACGTGGTGACCATATAGGACAAGGCATCGCCCTTCCAGCCCTTCTGTTCAGCGGGGGTGCTCTCCTGCCCTGCATCGTCCGCCTTCATCGTGGACTGTGCGAGGGGCTGAGCGTCGGGAGCCACCTTTCCCTCCACTTCGTAGGTGTACTGCAAGATGTCTCTGTACTCGGGCTGATCTGCATAGCGCTCGGCCAGCTCCTCTTTCCAGTCGGCCTCCAAGCTGTCGGCAAAGGCCTGCATAGCCTTCGAAAGCGAGGAGTAGCCAGCACCTATCACGCTGTCGCAGAGCACCGCGGAGAGGCTTTTGGCCAAAGGACTCTCGCCGGCCAGCGTATCGAGCTTGAAGTCGATGAGATAGCACTCCTCCGCCCCTTCAGCCACAGGTCTCTCGATGCGCAGGGCGGCGGTGCCCCAATTGTACTCGATAGGCTTATCCTCAGCATTTTGCTTTGGCGTACACGAGAAGAAGGAAAAGAGAATCAGAGCGTTAGAAAATGCAAACAAATAATGTGAGAGATGAGTTTTCATTGAATATCGAAGTTATTTACGATTTGAAAATTTACGATTTACGATTTGACGATAAAGTATTTACGATTTGACGATTTACGATTTACGATTTATTTACGATTTAGCTATTTTACTATTTATTTTCTCCCCCTAGAGGGGGAGTCAGAGGGGGTCCGCTGTCTTTTTTTCTCCCCCTAAAGGGGGAGTTAGAGGGGGTCTGCTGTCAGTTGTCCGCCCCCTACAGCAGCTGCGGCAGGAAGCAACTGATAATGAGCACTATCAGACCGGCAATGAGCACGTTGATGGTCTGCCGGCTGCAGCCCTTCCACTCTTTGAGGATGATGCCCCAGAGGTTACTGAAGACGATATTCAAAGCCATCAGGATGCAGAAGGCAAAGGTGATGAGGACGGGGCTCTCGGTGAGGAAGCCCTTGCCCAGGCTCAGTCCGAAGAACTGGCTATACCAGAGCGCGCCCGCCAGCAGGCAGAAAAAGAGGTTGTTCGTCCAGACAGAACGCTTGCCGTAATCGCTCCAAGTACGGTTCTTGCCGTTTTGGAAGAAGCAATAGACGGCATTGGTGCAGAAGCCGCCAAGCGTGACGAGGAAGGTGGCAGGCAGACCGGCGTACATGGGATTGACGCCATCGAACTGCAGGGGTTGTCCGGCAGCCAGCCCGATATTGAAACAGGCGCTCATGAAGCCCGCCAGGAATGCCACGATGATGCCCTTGGTGAAAGACCGCTCCAGACTTCCCTTTGAAGAGGAGGACGCCTGGCCCGTGCCCTCGCCTATGGAGGAGGCAGAGCGCGTCTGGTCTTTCTCTCTCATTTTCCCTGCCACGCCGATGATGGCGATGCCGATGAGCGTCACGACGACACCTACGACGATGCTTGTCGTGATGTCGGCCGCATGGCCGGTGAAGATGGGAGCCAGCAACGTGCCTAAGGCGGCGCAGGTGCCCAGGGCGAGACTCTGTCCGAGCGCCACGCCGAGGTAGCGCATGCTCAGACCAAACGTCAGGCCTCCGACGCCCCACAGCACACCGTAGAAGAACGTCATGCCCGAGGCCGAGGGATTGCTGCCGAAGAGCTCGAAGAGGCTATGGCCCGCCGGAACCGCCAGCAGGGCACCGAGGAAGGGAAGCAAGAGCCAGGCAAACACGCCCTGTACGATCCAGTAGCTCTCCCAGCTCCAGTCCTTTATCTTATTGATAGGCACGTAGCTGCTCGACTGACAGAACGCGCCGATGGCGATGATGAGTAATCCGAGTGCTATCATGGTCTTAACGCTTGCTTGTCACTTCCTTCTCATAGATGTCTATTTCGCGCATCCAGTCCTGCCCGACGGGAACGTTGTTGCGAAGGCAGAACTCGTCATATACGGCCTGCCAGGGCATGCACTTCTGCTCCTCGATGAGGCCGAGCACCTTGTAGCCCTGACCCGCGAGCTCCAGTTCGGAGATGGTCTTTCGCGGCTCGAGCAAGGCCCTCGTCATGCACTTCTGAGCCGAGCGTGAGCCAATGACGTAGGCTGCGATGCGATTGATGCTGCCGTCGAAGAAGTCGAGTCCGTAGTGGACACGGTTGAGGGCGTCGGCTCTGACGATTTCGCTGAAGAGGTCCTGCGTGGGGTCGTCCTGGATGGTAACGTGGTCGCTGTCCCAACGCACCGGCCGGCTGACGTGAAGCATCAGCTCCTGAATGAAAGGCAACACGGCGCTTACCTTGTCGCCAGGCATTTCGGTGGGATGGTAGTGACCTGTGTCGATGGTCAGAATCTTATTGTTCTGTGCCGCATAAGCCGTGTAGAAGTCGTGGCTGCCCACAGTAAAGCTCTCCAGGCCGATGCCGAACACCTTGCCCTCGATGCTGTCCTTCATCATGGGTTGCTGCTTCGAGAAGATGTCGTCGAGCGACTGCTTGAGGATGGTGCGGTAAAGCATGTGGTTGACACTCACATCCTTGCAGCCGTCGTGAACCCAGAGGTTCATGATGCAAGGGTCACCCTGCGCCTCGCCCATGGCGTTGGCGATGTCGCGGCAACGCTTCGTGTGCTCAATCCAGAAGTCGCGGATGCCCTTGTCCGGGTTGGCGAGCGTGAGGTTGCCACTCTTGGGATGCGAGAAGCTGGAACTGTTGAAGTCGAGCAGCGTCTTGTTGTCCTTTGCCCAGTCAATCCAGCTCTGGAAGTACTCGACGGTTACCTCGTCGCGGTCCACCACCTTGCCCTTGAAGTCGCCATATATCTCGTGGAGGTTCAGTCGGTGTGAGCCGGGGATGAGGCTCTTGGCCTTTAGGATGTCCTGTCGCAACTCGTCGATGTTTCTTGCAGCACCCGGGAAGTCTCCCGTCGACTGGATGCCGCCGCTCATGGCGCCTGCCTGCACCTCGAAGCCGTGTACGTCGTCGGCCTGCCAGCAATGCAAACTGAGGTGGAAATCCTGCAGCTGCTGCAACACCTGCTCTGTATCGACACCAATTTCTGCGTAGCGTTCCTTCGCCACTTCATAAGCCTGTTTAATCAAATTCTCTTTCATATTATTATATTTAATGTTAATCAAATTCCGGAATCTAAAGGAGTTGTTGAAGGTAATGGGATGTCATTCTTCATTCATCATTTTTCATTTGGGACGGAGTCCGCTCCCGGGAAGTAGGTTCTCGTCTCGATGCTCCGGGCGATAATCTTTCGCATTTCGAAGCGGTCGCTTACCAGCCCGGCCGCCTTTGCCTGGAGCATGATGTTGCCTATGGCTGTACCTTCGACGGGGCCTGTGATGACGGGCAGTCCGATGCTGTCGGCCGTCATCTGCATCAAGTAGTTGTTGTACGTGCCGCCGCCAATGACGTGAAGTCGCTCGATGGGGAACGGCGCGAGCTCTCGAAGGTAGCCGAGCACCTCACGGTAGCGGATGGCGAGGCTCTCGAAGATGCAGCGTGCCTGCTCTTGCCAAGTCTCGGGAATCGGCTGATTCGACTCGCGGCAATAGCTCTTGATGGCCTCCACCATGCTTGTCGGGTTGGCGAAACGCGGGTCGTCGGGATTGATGATGCTGCGGAAGGCGGGAGCTGTCATGGCGCCCCGGTTGACCTCGTTCACGTCGCTTGGAGCGTCGGTCCACTCCTTCCGGCAACGCTCCAGGAGCCACAAGCCGCAGATGTTCTTCAGGAAGCGCGTCGTGCCCTCTATGCCGCCCTCGTTCGTGAAGTTATACGCGTAGCTCTTCTCGCTGATGATGGGCTCGTTTGTCTCGATGCCGAGCAAGCTCCAAGTGCCACAGCTGAGATAGGCAAAGTGCTCATCCTCAGCAGGAACGGCCGCCACGGCAGATGCCGTATCGTGTCCCGCAACTGCCACTACCGGCACGGCTCCCATTCCTGTCTGCTGCTGAACCTCTTTCGAGAGCGTACCTACGACGTCGCAAGGGTTCACGTAGCGGCCGAACTGACTCTCCTGCATGCCAATCATGTCGAGCAAGTCGGCATCGAGCCGCCTGGTACGTGCATTGAGGAGCTGCGACGTGGAGCAAATCGTGTACTCGCAGACAGCTTCGCCCGTCAGCATGTACATCAGGGCATCGGGCACGAAAAGCACTTTGTCGGCAGCCTCGAGGGCGGAATCGTTGTTCCGTCGCATCGCGGCAAGCTGGAAGATTGAGTTGAAGTCGAGGAACTGGATGCCTGTCTTGGAGTAAATGGTCTCTTCCAAATCTTCTTTTGAAGGGGAGACCTTCCGACCGGCATCCTCTCCGGAGGAGTCAGAGAGGGTCTGTATTCCCCTATTCTGCGGGTCGCGATAGCTGTAAGGGTTGCGCAGGATGCCGCCGTCCCTTCCGATGCAGACGAAATCGACGCCCCATGTGTCGATGCCAATGCTTTGAAGCTCGACGCCCTCGTCGGCCACAAGTTTCAGGCCGCGCAGGATTTCGTGGTAGAGAGCAAAGATGTCCCAAAAGAAATGCCCGCCCGTTTGGATGATGTTATTGGGGAATCTGGTCAGTTCGCGCAAGGAAAGCTTGCCATCCGCGATGTTTCCAAGTATCGTACGTCCACTCGTAGCCCCCAAATCAACTGCAAAGAAATTCATAATTATCAAGTTTTGTCCTACAAAAATACAAAAAAAAGCATAATAAAGGACAAGAAATGGAGAATATTTTATAATTTTGTGAAACAAAAAGGTAAAAAGTGCAATATATTATGCTAAAGAAGAGTTGTTTCTGCGCCCTGCTTATCGCTTGCTTGGCGAACACGATGGCCGTACAGGCGCAAAATGAGAGTGCAATGGCCGACAAAGCTTTGTTCGAACTCAGGAAAGGCATGCCCGACAAGACCGTCGCCGTGAATCCCGTGACCGATTTCGACTGCCCCGACCCCTCCGTCGTGCAGATTGGCGAGTGGTTCTACTGCTTCAAGACGGGCTTCCCCATCAAGATTTACCGCAGCCGCGACCTCTGCAACTGGACCTTCTATCGCGACATGTTCCCCGGACCGAACGCGCACGACCCCTTTGGCGACGGCAAACCCGACCCCATGAAGACTGGCGCAGGCAAGCAGAACATCAACTTCTGGGCGCCCTCGCCGGCAATCATCGAGGGCAAGCTCGTGGTCTATCTCACGCTCTTTGTCTCGATGGAGAACGACCGGCAAGTAGTCCTCGTGGCCGACGACATCGACAGCCCTTTCCACTATGCCAACACCCTGAACGTCGGCACGCCTGAGCACCCCACGCCGCAGGACGGGCAGTACTTCCTCGACGACGACGGCCGCCACTACCTCGTCTATGGCGACGTGAACAGCAAGGGCAACTACATCCGCGAGCTGGCAAAGGACGGCCTGACATACGCGAAAGGCAGCGAACCGCACTACATCACGACGGCCTACGAAGGGGGCTACATCTATAAATATAAGGGCCTATACTACTTCTTCTGCTCCAAGAATCACTTCAACAACTATGAGTACACCCTTTGCCTCAGCACCTCGAAGAATCTGTTTTCCGGATGGAGCGAGCCCGAGCCCGTCCTCACCTCCGCAAGCCCCGATGCCATCTTGAACGGCGCCGGGCACAACGGCGAAATCATCACCGACAAGGCAGGCCGCATGTTCATGGTCATGCACGCCCATTGCGAAGGCTTAATTCCCCGCCGAGGCGACTACCGCCCCCGCCCCATGATACTGATGGAGCTGAAGGACATCGACGGCCGCCTCGTCTTCGTCGACCACAAAGGCAACCCCACCAGCCATCCCACCTGGCTCGTCACACGCCCGCAGTTTTAGGGTTCTTTCCTTTGAGGTGGTCAAGCAGAAGCTATGGCAGGAAGCGATTCCTCCCATTTCGTGACAGATGACAGATGACAGATGACAGTTTTATTTTAGCGCCCCTATGCCTTCCCCTAAAAGGCAGAAAGTCGCTCTTAGTTTTCTAACTATTTAATATATAGTATATTATTATTTATTATATTATATATAATTATATTATTCTATATATATTATTATTATATTTATTATATATACATATATATATTTATATAAATAAGTAAGTAAATAGAGTAAATAGACTATTATTTTACTATCTACTAAAACAGATAGCAGTAGAGTAGAAGGCGGTTGAGCAGCAGGTGACAGATGGCCGCAGCCCCATATACCCCCTTGCACAGAAACTGTCATCTGTCATCTGTCACGAAGGAAGAACGAAGCGGCTGACTTATAAGGAGTTGACTTTCATCATATACCTGAATGCGCGACAAAACGTGCCTAAATGGACAACTTAACGTGTCTAAATGGACAACTTAACGTGCCTAAATGGACGACTTAACGTGTCTAAATGGACGACTAAACGTGCCTAAATGAACTACTGCACGTGCCTTTCCGCTTCGAAAGCAGTTATGCGGATGGTATCAGCAGTATTTTCGTCCTCGCATTAAACTTTCCATCGTTTTGCGCGTCAAAAAGAATGTGATGAGTAAAACAATCAAAACATTCTTTGAAGACTTGACCTTCGGTCGAGCCGTCTTAGCAAAAACATTCTTTGAAGACTTGACCTTCGGTCGAGCCGTCTTCAGGAAATACTTTTTTGAAGACTTGACCTTCGGTCGAGCCGTCTTAGCAAAATCTTTCGCCTTGCTTTTGCTCCTGCTTGCTACCACCCTGGCGTCAGCTCAGCAGAAGCAGGCGTTTTTGCTGAACATCCGCGGCACGGTCTTCGAGAACGAGAAGCTGCAGCCGATGGAAGGCGCTGCCGTGAAGTTGCTGAACGAACGCGACTCGATGATTACGGGCGCGACGACGAAGCAGAACGGCCAGTTCCTCCTGCCCGCCATACCTGCCGCCAACTATACCCTGCAAGTGTCGTTCATGGGCTTCAAGACGCAGAAGTTCAAGCTCACGCTGCCCCAGCGCTCGGGCAACTTCAAGGTGGCCGACGTGATGATGCGCGAGGATGCGACGCTGATGGCTGAGACGGTCGTGGAGGGCAAACTGCCGGAGATGACCGTCGTGGACGACACGGTGGCATATAACGCCGACGCCTTCAAGCTGCCCGAAGGGTCGATGGTGGAAGACCTCATCAAGAAGCTGCCCGGCATCGTGCAGGACGAAAACGGCAACTATACGTTCAACGGCAAGAACATCAGCCAAATCCTCGTCGATGGCAAGGAGTTCTTCGGCAACAACCGCAACCTCGTCCTGCAGAACCTGCCTGCCGAGATTGTGGATAAGGTGAAGGCCTACGACCGAAAGAGCGACATGGCTCGCATCACGGGCATCGACGACGGCAACGAGCGGACGGTGCTCGACCTCGCTATCAAGAAGGACCGCAAGAAGGGCTTTTTCGGCAGGACGGACGGCGCTTACGGCACGCACGACCGATACAGCGGCAACCTGAACGTCAACAGTTTCGTCGGCGACCAGAAGTTCAGCTTCGTGGGCGGCGCTAACAACACGCGAGGCAACGGCCTGACCGACCATCAGACTCTCGGCACGACGATGAACTGGCAGAATAAGAAGGTGGAGCTGAACGGCAGCGTGAACGGCGAATTCAACCAATCGAGCAGCGCCTCGGAGTCAAACTCGCAGAACTTCGAGCTGAAGAATTCCGCCTACTCGGCCAGCAAGAACCACAGCAACAGCCACAGCGGCAACTTCGGCTTCCAATATCGCGTAGAGTGGAAACCCGACTCGACGTGGAACATCCAGTTCCGTCCCGAGTTCAACTTCGGCAGAAGCGGCAATTCGGGCGGCAACGAGTCGGCCACATGGAACGAAGACCCTTTCCGGCTCTCTCCCACTCCACTTGCCGACTACCTCGACCTCGCCAAGGCAATCGGCGTGAACCATCGCCTCAGCGACAACTGGGGCAGCTCGAAGAATCTCAACGCCTCGGCCTCCCTGCAGGTCAACAAAAGGCTGAAGAAGCCAGGCAGGAACGTGACGCTGAGTGTCGGCGGCGGCTACGGCGACTCGGACAACGAGGGCAACAACTACTCGCAGACCGACTACTACCTCCTGCAGGCACTCAACGGCGGCGATTCCGTCTATCATAAGGTGCAGTACAATCGCGGCTCGAACTACAACTACAACTTCAACGCGCGCTTTAGCTACAGCGAACCCATCGCCTACCAAACGTTCCTGCAGCTCGACTACAACTACCGGTACAACTTCCGCGACAACGACCGCGACGTCCGCTCTATCTTCGACCCCTACAACGACATACTGGGCGTGGATGCCTTCAACTACGACGATTTCTACGACGCGCCCTACGTGGTGCAGGACAAGCAGCAATGCAGCTACACCCGCAATATCGGGCAGAACCACAGCCTGCGCACCCAGATACGCTTCAACCGCACAAAGTTCCGCCTGACCGTCGGCGCTACCGTGCAGCCGCAAATCAGCAAGGTGGACTATCAGAAGGGCCGCATCGACACGTTACTAAGAAGAACCGTCGTCAACGCCTCGCCTGTCGTCAACTTCCAATATCGCTTCAGCCGACAGGAGCAGCTCGAGTTCCGATACAATGCCGACACGGGCTGGCCCAACATCACGGACATGATTCCCGACACGCTCTCCGACGCCAACCCGCTTAACATCAGAATCGGTAACGCAGAGCTGAAGCCGAGCTTCACGCAGAACATCCAGTTCGAATATCGCCGCACGGTCGTCGATTACCAACGCACCAACGCGGTCAACCTGCAGTTCCACACGACCCGCAACAGCACCACTAACCGCACGGAATACAACGAGATGACGGGCGGCCGCGTCTCGATGCCCGTCAACGTGAACGGCAACTGGAACGCCTCGGCCAACTACAACTTCAACACCGCCCTCGACAGCAAGAAGCATTGGCGATTCGACATGAACACGTCGCTCAGCACTTCGAAAAACATCGGCTACCTGTATCGAAGCAAAGACAAGATGACGGTGGAGAACATCACGCGAAGCGGCAACTTCGGGCAGCGGGCTCGCTTCACCTTCCGGCAAGACTGGGAGAGCGGCTGGCAAGTGGAGACGAACGTGAGCGGAAGGTTCAACTACAACCTCAACCGCAGCAACAACGCCACGGCCTCCAACCTCGACCACTACAGCTTCAACTACGGCGGCAGCTTCCAGATAACGACGCCCTGGGGCATGACCATTGGCAGCGACATCGAGCAACAGAGTCGCCGAGGCTACTCCGACGCGGCGATGAACACCAACCACCTCATCTGGAACGGCAGCATCAGCCAACGCTTCCTCCCCTACAAGCAGCTGACAATCAGCCTGCGAGCTGTCGATATCCTCGACGAGCGCGATGACGTGAGCCGCAACGTGAGCGCGGTGAGCCGTACCGATACCAAGAGCGAGATGGTGCGCAGCTATGTCCTGCTCTCAGCCAACTGGCGCTTCGGACGCTTCGGTGGTCGCGGCATGATGGGTCGCGGCAGAGGCGAGGGCGGTCGCGGCGAAGGCGGAGGAGGAGGCCGTGGCGGCGGAGGTGGAGGCCAGCGCGGTGGTGGCGGCGGCTTCGGCGGCGGCGGAAGGTTTTAGCCACGGCTTTCAGACAGCCACCTTACATCATCATCTTTACGTTTTCACTACATACCGAGATTTTCCTTTCGTGAAGGAAAGTCCGACGCTTGCTGTGGGAAAGCCCGACGCTTGCTGTGGGAAGAGCCGTTCCTTGCTGTAGGAGAAGCCGTTCCTTGCTGTGGCGTAAAATTCCCCCTCAACTGTCAATAAAATCCTCGACGGCACGAATGAGCGACGGAGCCGCGGCGGAGCCGATGTGTTTTTGCGGTGCAAGCTTTCCACCGAGCAGCATCTCGGCCAGCTCCTTCTCGTCCCACGCCACATTCAGAACGCCCATCTTCCGGAACCTCTTTGCCGTGGCAAGCTGATGCTCGTTGCGGTGCTCTCCCTGGGCTGCTATGCGGGGGAAGATGATGAGGGGTTTGTCCTTCTGCAACGCCATCAGGATGGTTCCTATCCCAGCATGAGAGACGACGATGCGGGCACGGTCGAAAAGCGCGGCAAACTGGTCGGGCGGAAGTAAGTCAACCGTTTTTATGTGCCGAGGCTTACAGTCGCGCCCGCGGATCTGAGCAATGATTTCCTCGCCGAGCTGCGGTGCCAGTTCGTCCATGATTCTGATGAGGCGGTCGAAGGGAAGCTGTGTGCCGATGGTGATTAATATCATCTTACGTTTACCGTTTAACCATTTATCATTTATCATTTAACCCCGCAGGGGAGCTTTCGTCATTTCTCATTTATCATTTAGCCCAGCAGGGCCGCTTTTTATTCTTTGAGGGAGAGTACATTCCCAGCATAGAGGATGCCGTCCCCCGCAAGTTCCTCCCATTGCGTAAAGGTCTTTGAGGTGATTTTCGATGCGATGCGGCCGCTCATCGAAAGCTCTTCCGCGTTGGCAAGGCTGTCTATCCAGATGGTTTTGCAGCCCATCAATCTGCCGACCGCCACGCAAACCAGCCCCGGTGCCGCGCCGGTGGTGACGATGGCGTCAGGCTTTTCCTGCCATACGATTCGCAGTATCCGGAAGAACGACGGCAGCAGCTTCCAGACATCCGAACGGCTGAAGTCGCTTATCAGATGGAATTTCTGCCCCTCCACCATCGTGATGCACTTGGGGTGGGTACACAGATAAACCATGTCGTAACGCGCTTCCATCGGACGCGTGATGCGCAACAACTGCACCCAGTGACCGCCTATCGAGGCTGCGGCTATGACTTTACGGACTCGCCCCTTGGGGGCGGCGTCCCGAGCGTCAGCCAATCCTTCCTTCTTCACTTTTGCTTCTTCATTGATGGGCAATGCCGTCAGCTCGCCCAGCTTGTCGAGAAACGATTGGGAAAAATTGCTCATGTATCCGCCGCTCGATGAGAAGGTAAGCTCTCCGAAATAGACATGCCCGTCCACCACATAGGTATCGACCCGCACCTCGGGATGGCCTGCCGAGAGCCGCGCCGCCATCTGCAGCATCTCGTCGAGACACGATGGGCGGGGCGTCGGCTGCCGTTCCCTCTGGTAATGCCTGGTGTAGCGCAGGTATTCGGGATGCGAGCGCCACTCCAAGTCATAGACGCCTATCTCGCAGTAGTACATGTCGTGCCTGTTGCTGTAACAGATGATGAAGGCCGGTTTGCCGTCGAAGCACCATATCTTGTAATCGATAAGCGACTTGGAGCCATGCGGTTGCGTGCTGGCGTCCAACAGCTGTTCGGCGATGATGCGAGGCTTGATGAGCGAGTAGTGAGGCTCTCCCGTCAGCCTTCCGTACGTCTCTTTCATGACGGAGCGAAAGTGGCGGAGCGTCCTTTCCTTGTCCAGCAGGTCCTTGTCCGTGCACACCACCGCATCGCCGCTGCCGCCCGTGCTCTTCATGACGAACCGTCGGGGCAGGCTTTCCCAGTCGATGTCGTCCACCTTTTCCCACATCCCGATGAGGGGGATGAGGTTGGAGGCAAAGCCCTGCTCGCTGACGAACGAGCGCACGAGATACTTGTCGCTGAGCGAGGGCCACAGATGCGTGTCGCCATAGAACTTCATCCAGTTGATTTTCTCGTTGATGTCGCGCGGATGGCGGAAGTGTGGCAGCCGGCGGCACATGTAGAGGTACTTCAGCTGCGCTACCCTGAGGGGAGTCAGGATGTGCAGGCGGTAAAGCAGTCCGACGATATAGAGGATGATTCTTTTCATAATCCGATACTCCTGAGATAATCTAAGGACAGGGCTTTCTCTGCCTCGTAGTTCGGCGCCTCAGCCCTGGCGTTCCTTGCCATCTGCTGCAGGTCTGCCGCTCCCGAGATGCAGCGCTCCATGGCCTCCATCAAGGCCTCGACGCTATGGACAGGATAGATGAGCCCCAGCTTCCCGTCGGCGATGACCTCGGCATTGTGCGCCCAATCGGAAGCCAGCACCGGCAGGCCTGCGATGAAGGCATCGATGAAGACGCCCGCAAAGCCTTCGCCCACCCAATACGACGGGAAGAGCATGGCATCGTATGTCGTCAGGATGTCGTAGCCCTCTCGGGTCCGCAAGTCGAGCAAGCCATGATGGGCGGCGTTCTCCAACTTGCTGATTTCCTTCTCGAAGCGTTCCCGATAGGAAGCATCCGTCTTTCCGTAGAAATCCACAGAGAAACGGTGCTGGAGGCCCTTCGCGTTGAGCCGACGGACGGCCTGCAAGATATAGTCGCACCCCTTGTCGGGCATAATCCGGCTCAAGAAGACGAAGCGCGTGATGCCACTCATCTGCCTTGCCTTCAGAGCCTTATCCAAATCCGGATAGTAGGGGATAGGCTTGAAGTTGGAAACGTATCGGGCGTTGGTCACACCGGCTTGCTCCAGTTCATCTATCATGCCGCGACATTGCACGAGATTGTATTTCACATAGTTGAACACGTCAGCCCGGAACCTTCCCTCCTTGACGCGCCTGGCAAAGGCACCGCCCACGACCCAATGGATGATGTCGCGCCTGATGTGCATCCTTCTGAACAGCTTGAGCACTGCATAGACATTCTTGGCCGAAGTGGAGAAGATGATGGTGGCCTTGGGTTTGGTGAGCAAAGCCCACACGGCCTGCAGATAGACCCACGGATGGCGGTGCTTCTCGTAGAAGTCAAGCACGGTGACGCGGCAGTACTTCCGCAGCTCGTGCGTGATGTACTGGTTCTTGGTGGTCTCGCCGTCCACAGGCGCACGCCCCTGGTTCACCCAGCCAACGAATATGACGTCATTCATCATTGTCACTGTCATTTATGACGAAGCCTGCTTCACCACCTTTCCGGGAACGCCAGCCACGACGGCATTGTCCGGCACGTCTTTATTGACGACGGCTCCTGCCGCGATGGTGACGTTGTTGCCTATGGTGACGGGGCCCAGGATGGTGGCTCCCGTGCCGATATAGCAGTTGTCGCCTATGATGATTTTGCAATCACCGGGACGGCTCTTACCTATCAGCACCATTGGCAGCACAGTACAGTTCTTTCCTACACAAACATATTTGCCAAAGCGCATAAACCCTGCATGAACAGGATAAAACCCGGGGCCTACCGTATTCGGCATGATGAACAATTGCGACTTAAGCTTCAGCCGCCTGTAGTTCCACCAATAGAAGAGGTAGGGAATGAGGTCGAGCGGCGAGCGGCGTTTGTTCAGGTAGTACTCGTAGTGCCGTAGCGTCACCATAAACGCACGGATATAGTATTCGTCGCTACGCGTCAGCCACTTGACGAAGAGGCTATTCCGTTTGCCGTACATCTCGCGGTCGGCCTTAAGATAAGCCCTAAGCTCCTCTCTTGTCTTTATCATAAATCTTGTATTGCTCAAAATACTTCGTGGCGCACCTCTCCAGGGAGTAGCCGTCCAGATAGTCGGCCTTCACCCTCTCATGCGGGATGGCGCCTTTTTCCCTGACTGCCTGCTTCACCTTCTGATAGAACTCCTCGTCGTCGAAGCTCTGTGGCATGTACCCGTTCGTGCCGTCCTGAATGACATCCACCACGCCGCCGGCAGGGGTGGAGACAGGTATCACGCCCATGGACATGGCCTCGAGAAGCGTGATAGGAAGGCCCTCCCAGTCGCTCGACATGACATAATAGTCGGCCGCTGCCATGTAGTCGCCCACATTTTCTTTAAGTCCCAACAAGCAAATCCTTTGGCTGCCTTTCAGCTTGTCTGTCCAATGGTGATACTTGTCGCCCAATACGATGAGGAGGAAGTTGACGTTCTCCCGCTCGAGGCGCAAGAAGGTGTGGAACAACCTCTTGTGATTCTTCGGCTTAGAGTTGCGGGCGACATGGACGAACACTACGGTTTCGGCGTTCTGCTTAAGCCCGTCTATCTCTTTTTGAACATCAGGCAGATGGGGCGTCGTCTTTAGCGGTTCGCATCCGTTCGTGATGCAGATGTCGTTGTCCAGCTGATAAGCCTTGCGGTACGACTTGTGGCAGGCCTGCGATATCGTGATGGGGTGCACCTTGTTTGTCCGGAAGAGATAGCGCGCCACGACTCGTTTTATGAAGCCATAGTGGGCCACGATTCTCTCCGACATGCTGTGAATGGTGAAGATATAGGAAGGCTTGCCGAGCAGAAGCGCCGGCAGGAGGAGCAGTATCGGCGAGAAATGGGAATGGACCACATCGGGCCGCTCTCTCCTTATCGTTTGGAAGACGCCCCAGAAAGCTTTCAGCTGCAGGCCCGATTTGCAATGAAGATTGATGAAACGCACGTTCGGAGACAAATCCTTCAGATAATGAACGTTGCGAGGAATGTTTTCGTCGCGTATCGTCAACAGCACGACCTCGTCGGCCCGACCAGCAGAAAGCCAATTGCATAAGCTGACGACCAAACGCTCTGCCCCCCCAGCCCCAAGAGATTGTGCTATTTGAAGAACCTTCATTTTTATTTACGATTTGAGTAATTTACGATTTGACTATTTACGATTTACGATTTATTTACGATTTAGTAATTTAATTATTTACAGGGCGAATGCTTTCAATTTTCAATCTTCAATTTTCAATTATTATAAATCTCCACGTATTTATCTGCGATGGGCGACCATTCCATCTTTGGTTTCCACTCTTGCTCTATTGCACGCCTCATTTGCGTCAGCATCTCGGGATGCGACAGGAGTCTGCACATGGCGTCGGCCAACTCGTTCACATCGCAGGGACGCACCACCAAGCCCGTCTTCTCGTGCTCCACGGCAACGCCAAGCGCTCCCACATCCGTCGCTATCATCGGCACGCCATAAGAAAAGGCCGTCTGAATCACTCCGCTTTGCGTGGCATCTATGTAGGGGCAAACCGCAAACTCGCAGGCTCCAAGCAGACCCGCCAACTCTGGTGCGCAGATATAATGGTTCCGTATTTCTATGTAATCCGTCTGCCTATAAGGCTCTATATCAAAAGGAAACTTGCCGCTGCCCACTACGACCAGCCGAACATCGGGAAAGGTGGCGTGAACTTTTCTCATGGCTTCCAAGAGATATTCCACTCCCTTATACTCCGCAATGATACCGAAGAAGAGGACAAACGGCCTTGCCACCTTGGCTGGGACTGGCTCCACGGAAAGGATGCTGCTATACATGCCCAGCTTGTTGATGAAAATATGACTGGAGGGAATCTTGTAGTATTCGCGGAACTGAGTCGCTTGCTTGTTGTTGAGCAGGACCAGTCGGGAAATCTGCCTGAAGGCTTCCTTCCTGCAATTCTCGGCCTGCCGCGATATTTTTCCCGAATGCGGGAAGGGGTCGTGGACGGTCAGCACCAGCTTCTTCTTCACCCAATACAGCAGTTTCTGAGTGAGATAGGGCGGCTTCGTCAGATGGATGACAACTGGCTGCTGCCTAATGAAGTGCAGCATGAGCCTCGCCATCAGCAAGAGGTTGAGGGGATGGTATTTCTGCTTGTATTTCTGATTGACGACATAGACTTTCGACAAGTCCAGGACTCCCTCGTAGGCCAGGAACTCCTTATAGATTTGGCTGGCAGGGAAGATGCCCGTATGGGGGTACAGCGTCTTGATGTCAATCAGGGTAGACCGCTTGCTGAACGACGCTATCGAGATGTAGTATCTCACGTCATGCCCCTTCCGCTGCAGCTCCCCAATCAAAGGGAAATCGCAGTCCGCAAAACATGTATGACTATAGTAGATGATTCTCATGTATTTGCTACTATAAATTAAGAATTAAGAGAGAAGAATTAAGAATTTGCTGCCGCGATTAATAATGAATTAAGAATTATGAATTATGAATTTTCTTCTGCAAAGGTACGGAAAAAAAGGCAAAGCGCAAAATAAAACACGAAAGAAAACTATCGTGAGCAAAGAAATGAAAGAGCGGAAGCGAAGGCATGCAGGGTGCTTTTTGCAGTCAGGCCGTGCGCTTTCCCGTTTCTCAGCCAATAGAAGAGGCGGGATGGCTCGTTTATCATGTCCTTTCGGACGATGCCGTAGCGTTTCCTTTCGAAATGGCTCTCCATCTGCTCCCTTATGAGCTCCAGCAGGCGGCGGTCTGCCTCGGTGAGGGTCGCGGGGACGATGCCGGCTATGTAGCCGCTTATCCATCTCTGCTCACCCCCGACGGCCTCCATCTTCACCTTTCCGCTCCCCGAATTTGAGATGGAGAACGAGTTGATGCGATACTGAAAACAAGGCGTCTGCGTGTTCGCTATGCCGCGCGGCGTAGCAGCCCGTATGGCACTTATGTCGTCGCTGCCCCAAGCCATCGGCAGGAAGTAGAAGCCGCCCTCGCTGCGCAGGTCAGCCGTCTTGAAGCAGAAGTCGCCGATGAATTGCCGCCCTCGCCCATTCCATCGATGATAGAGCAGGGAGAGAGCCGTCTCGTACTCGGGTCGGAGGGCTGTCTGCTCTGCGACATTCCCCCGTTCGTCGATAATTTCCGTGTGGGCATGGAAGACTTTCAGGGCGGGATATTTCCCTATCAGCCTGGCATATTCTTCCAGGCAGCAGGGCAGCAGGCGGTCGTCGTCGCCCATGCAGATGATGTAATCGCCCCGTGCCCGGTCGAGGCATTTGTTCCAGTTGGCGACCACATCGACGGCCCCGATATTGCGCGCATTCCTATGGTAATGCAGACGGGAATCGTTGTAGCCTGCCACGATGGCCCCCAGCTGCTCGGGCGAGGCATCGTCCACGACGACTACCTCGAAGCGGGGATAGGTCTGCGCAAGGCAGCTGTCCAATGCCGCCCCGAGGAAAGCCCCCTTGTAGGCTGGAATAGCTATGGTGAAGAAAACGTCGCTCATCTTAATTTCCTGCAAATTTACGACTTTTCCCTGTTTCCTGCAAGAGAATGAGCGAGAAAGTGGTTTTAGCGGAAAAGCGTCCGCAGGAATTCATTTCCATTTTATCTTCCACCTCAGCTTCCATCGCTTCCTGCTTTTCCCCTCTTCCCTTCGCCTTCTTTCCTCTTCCAACTTCCAGCCCATCATTTCCCTGTACCTGCTGATATGCAGGTCGCACATATATATGATACAGCACCACATGAAATAGTGTAGCGGGCCGTACATGGGGAATATCATGAGAGACATGATGGTGGTATATACGACAAACATGCGAATGTAGGAGGGAACCACCTTCTGCCTAGCGAAGTATAGGTTGAGCAGCAGGGCGTAGCAGGCCAGGGCATAGGGGATGCCGTAGTTGTACATGGCTCCGATGAAACCCACGTCGCTTACGAAATAGTGGCTCTCCATCAGCTCTATGCTCAGCTTCTGATATGCCCCGGAGGTCGGTATGCCGTGCCCAACAAGCATGGCTTTTACCGACGACAGGGTCTCGCTGAGGAAATATTTTCCCGAGACAAAACGGATGTAGTCGGAGGTCAGCTCCTCGCGGGTCTTTTCCATCAGGCTGCCGAAAAGCTGCTCGGAGTAGGCTATTATGAAACCTACGATGAAGATGCCGATGAAGAAGTTCCAAACCTTCAGCCTCTCCTTGTTCATGAAATAGGAAAAGATGAAGGTCAGCAAAAAGGCTATGATGACCTGTCGCGTCAGCGTCAGATAGATGGATACGAACATGAGGAAGAAGAGCGTCAGCGTCGTCTTTAGCGGCAGATTCTTGTTCTTCACCCATATTACGAATGCTGCCAAGGCCGTGAAGTAGCCGTTGAACCCCATCCTGAACCGCCACAAGCCGTTGCGCCTGCTGACGAGCACTTCGTCGAACCCGCTGCTATCCTCCAAGAAGGCCCCGAAGAGGACTTTGGGATAGGTGAACTGCTGTATCACCTGCACAGCCAGGGTGAACAAGGCGATGTAGAAGAATATCCTCATGATGCTGCCTTCCTTCATCTTAAAGCGGTGGAGCAGGAAATAGGACAGCCAAATCAGCGACGGAAGGGTTGCCTTGAATCCGTCGAATATGGGTTGGCCGTATTCGGTGGATGAGTATATGATGGAGAGGAAGGGGTAGAGAGCCAGGAAAAGCACGTAGTAGCGAAAGTGCTGACGGGCGGTCAGTCTGCACTTCAGGAAGAAGATGATGACAATAAAGATAGACATTACGACCAGAGGGGTTCTGCCATGCAGGGGCCATTTCATGCAATTCAAGCCTTTTGAAAGCATGAGAATCACGAGCATCAGAATCGTATATTGCGATGCTCGGCCCTTCCCGAATAGTCTGCTAATTACTGCCATCGAGGGATTTACGATTATTTAATTTACGATTTGACAATTTACTATTTACGATTTATTTACTATTTGACTATTTTACTATTTAATCCCCCATCCTATTCCCCCCTCCTTGGGAGGGGTTGGGGGAAGCTGCTATTTACGATTTAGCCATTTGGTAATTTATTCTCCCCTCCTTTGGAGAGGTCAGGGGGAGGCTGGTTATAGCAGCCGGTACGTTTTGCCCTTGAACTCGTATCTCAAATCTCTTGGACGTTCGCCCACTTTTCTTGCCGGAATTCCTGCCACCACATCATACGGGGCGACATCCTTGGTGACTACGCAGCCGGCACAGCAGACGGCGCCTTCACCTATGTTGACTCCCGTCAAAATGATGACGTTACTGCCTATCCATACTCTATCGCCTACCATGACGGGACGGGTCTTTTCCGCTGTGCTCCTGAAGTACGGGTCACGGTAGTCGTGTTCACCCGAATAGATGGACACATTCGATGAAATGTTCACGTTCTTGCCGATGGAAAGTCCGCGCTGAGCTGCCAGCAGGGCATTGTCGCCGATAATGGTGCCCGCACCGACCTTCAGCTTGTGAATGCCGCGTATCTCCGTGCGGAAATGGAACACCGCATCTTTCCCAATCTCGGCGCCGAGAGCCCTGTAAACCCAGCGACGCAAATGATGAGAAGGAATCAGACCTATTTGGTACAGCATATAGCGCTGCCAGCCCTTCCTGAACAACTTCTCCCACCATTTGTAGGGCAAGCAGAAGCATCGTGCCCAAAAGGGAGCGGACTGCATGCCCGGGTATTTTCTCCTTAACCTGAAATATATGACTTGGAAAGGAAACACCAGGAGCATCACTACCCACTTCAAATAGAGCAAGCCCAATAGGGCAAATATTATGATGAATTCTATTCGCATCTCAAATGAACTTCTTTAGTTTTCTCATCTTCCATATCACAAAGGCCACTGGCATCAGCAAGCGGGAAAGGAGGTCGGCATGCAGAACCGATTCTCTCAGCCTGGAGTCTTTCTTTTTGAACGAACGCATTAGGATAAGAATCCTTACCCTTACCGCCTCGGCGAAAGACAGCTTCTTGCACTTTCCCGTAACTATCATCAGGGCATAATGATGATATACGTCTCTTACCATTTGTCGTATTACCAGCTTTTTTGACCTGATAAGTCCCGAATCAAGCGAGCGATAGGAGGCTGTCACTTCGGGCAACCAGATGAAATCTCCCATCAGGGCAGCAGCCATCGTCCTGCTGAAATCGAGCCAATGATGAGGGCAGGACTGGTAGGCTTCCGTCTGCCAAATACGGTTGCGATACATGGTGGTGAGCGTCATCACATAGTTCCCGCGACGCAGCAGCGTGGGCAGGTTGTCGCCCGAATGCGAGTGCTTGTGGAACGTCTCTATCAGAGACCTTTTGCAAGGCTTGCCGTCTGCATCCACGATTCTGAAGTTCGTGAAGGCCATGACGGCACGGGGATTGGCATCGAGCGCATCAGCCTGCAGCTGCAGTTTGCGGGGCTCGGTCCAGTAGTCATCACCCTCGCACATCGCCATATAGTCGGCCGAATCGTACCAACGGCTCATGTAGGGCAATGTCGATTTCTTAGCGGTGAAATGGTTATATTTCAGCAGCAGCACCGCAAAATGGCAGTTGGCATTCTCCTTGTGGCGGGCAAATGCGAGGCGATAGTCGGCGGTCTCCTCCGTTTGCTCCACGGAAAAGTGCGCCTGCAAGTATTGGGCGATGACGTCCTGCTCTCCGTCGATGCTTGCATCATCGATGATGGTACAGACAAAAGGGAAGGACGTCTGCTGCATACAGAAGCCGTCCATGGCCTGCACAATGTAGGGAGCATGGTTGAAGGTCGGGCAAAGCACGATTACCTTATGTCTTGTCTGTCCGCTCATTATTCTTTCTTTTTTCTCAGCATATCAATGATTTCGTTGTACTCGTTATGATTGAACGCCCTGCAAATGGTGAAGAACACCACCGCTCCCACAGCCATCTGCAGCGGCAAGATAACCCAATAGGAGAGCGACAGGTATTTCAGGAACCACACCGACAGGGCGACTGCTGCCGCCACGCCGAACGACGGGGCGACATCCTTGATTTGCATCCATGAGCCATAGCCCAGGAGCCGTCCGGAATAGTGGGAGTTGAGGAAATACGACGCAATACCCACCACGATGTTGGCGTAGAGCATGGGCATGATGCCCACGAAGGCACCGATGAAGAGCGGGCCCAGGGCGATGATTTTCTTGACGACTTCGAGGCCGAGGAACAGGTCGCTGCGCCCCTGCACCTGCAACATGTTCAGGTTGATGGCATGAAGGGGATAGAGCGTGCTGTTGAGGCAGATGAGGGGCAGATAGGTCGAAGCCTCGTGCCATTTAGGTCCGATCATGCAATAGATGAGTGGCTCGCTGACGGCTCCGAGAAAAAGCAGCGTCAAAGCCGTGATGAACATGCTGGTGCGGATAATGCGGCGATAGGCGCTTACCATACGTTCGGGCTCGTCCTGTATGCTGCTCAGCACGGGATAGGTGACGCGTTGCACCACCATCGTCAAGTTCTGCGAGAAGAGCTTTGCATAGTGCTGCCCGCGCGTGTACTGCCCCAATGTGGCGGGATTGTAGAACTTGCCCACCACGACCTGATAGAGTTCCTTCCAGACGGCATCGAGCAGGGCGCTGAGCATCATTTTCCAGCCGAAGCCAAACAAATCGTGAAAGCTGGCCACGGAAAAGCTGGGGCGAGGCAACCACCTATTATATATATATAGTTGTGTGGTGCTCAGCACGTGCGATGCTAATTGCTGAGCCACCAGCGCCCACACGCCAAAGCCCAGCAGAGCCATCGCGATGCCGACGATGCCGCTCACGGCAGACGACACGAGCGTGATTTTCGTCTGCGTCTTGAAGTCAATGCGTTTCGTCAGCCTTGTCTGCTGCACCAAAGCCAAAGCGCCTATGACAAGTCCCAAGGAAGATACGCGCACCAGTGCCACCAACTCGTCGCGCCCGAAGAACTCGGCTATCAGGGGCGCACAGACGAATATGAGGGCGTAGAGCAACAGGCTCATTGAGAGGTTGCAGATAAAGACGGTGTTGAAGTCGTCGTCTGTGGCATCCTTCTTGCGTATCAAGGCAGTGGTAAAGCCGCCATTGACGAGAGCTGTGCAGACCACGGTGAAGATGCCGACCAAGCCCAGCAGACCGTAGTCGTCGGGCGACAGCAGACGTGCCAGCACAATGCCTATCACGAACTGTATGCCGTAGCGGGCCGTGTTGTCGAGTGCCGACCAGGCCAGGCCGTTTACCGTCTTATTCTTCAGCGTCTCTGCCATATTCTATCTCCTCATTTTTATCAACCGCCTTTCCGTTGCTGCTCGCCAAGCATACTCCATCGGCCCATAGCGGAAGTGTTGCAACCAAACGTAACTGACGACGGCTTGCACCACGAAGATGCCCCAGCACAGCAGCACCACGCCCCAAAGGCTGTAGGGCAGCGCGCCCCTCGTGAACTGCCATATCAGGCAGACGCCCATGATGCCCTGCATCGAGTAGTTGGTCAGCCCCATCCTGCCGTAAGGCTCCAGCAGCCGAAGCCACGACTGCGCGGCAGGGCTGTGATAATAGACATATATGACCGTAGAGGCGTAAGCGAATGTCGAAGCATACTTGTTTATCAGGAACATGAGGCTCCTCAGCACCCCTGTCTCGAGCAAAGCGAACGAGACGAGATAGATGCCCCAGCACATCAGCAGGGCTTTGCCGGTCACCACCTCTTCCAGCCGTTGTATGAACCCCTTGACGGCCAGCCAATATCCCAACACGAAGAGGGCGAACGGGCCGAAGATGCCGCGATTGAAGATGACTCTCAGGTAGTCCTGTACGGCATAGGGATAGGACACTATGTCGGAGAAGCGCTCGGCCATGTACCTGTTTGTCCCGCCGGCACCGAAGAGCTGATTCCCCAGTTTCAGTTTGTGAAGCTCTGCCGTGGCGAGCACCAACAGGAGGAAAAGAGACAGGATGTACCGAGGCTTCATATACCTCACGGGCACCAGCACCATGCCGCACAGCCCGAACCACATCAGGGCGTCGTAGGTGAACAGTAGCTTGGCGGCAAGCCCTATCAGCAGCAGCAGGAAGCAACGCCACAGGAATTTCATGCTCGTGTTTTGAGGATTCTGCAGAATCAGACAGAAACTCACGCCAAAGAGCACGCAGAAAATCGTGTAACTCCTGCCATAGACGAAGGTACTGATGAACCACGCCAGGTGCTCGTCGATGCCGACGGCAGGTTCCAGCACGCCTCGCCCGAAGCCATCGAAGGCATGTTCCGTGATAATCCCTAAGAGGGTCAACGCACGCAGCGCATCGATGGAAGTGATACGTCTTATTGTCTCAATTTTCAATCTTCAATCTTCAATTTCGAAATCTTCAATTTTCAATTTTCAATGTTTTATGCACTCCACTACTTTCTCTACCTCCGCTGCCGTCAGCTCGTGGTGTATGGGCAGGCAAATCACTTCGTCGGCCAGCCGCGTGGCAACGGGCAGGTTCTGCGTTGCGGCGCTTTCGAGCGAGCGATAGGGGGCAAAGGTGCTGATGAGCGGATAGAAGTACCGCCGCCCGTAGATGCCGCATCGCTGCATTCGCAGATAGAGCTCGTCGCGCGACATGCCGTATTCCTCCGCCCTCACGAAGATGGGGAAATAGCCGTAGTTGTGGCGGACGCCCGGCTGGTCTTCCCAGAACGTGATGCCCTGCACGCCGCGCAGCTTCTCTCGATAAATAAAAGCTATCTGACGACGGGCCTCGATGCTTGCATCCACATAGCGCAGATTCAGCAACCCGTAGGCGCTGCGCACCTCGTCCATCTTGGAATTGATGCCCGGCATCACCACCTCCGTCTCGCCCGCAAAGCCGAAGTTCTTCAGGTAGTCAATCTGACGCTTCGTTTCTGCGTCGTGCATCACCATGGCACCTCCCTCGACGGTGTTGAACACCTTTGTGGCATGGAACGAAAGGGTGGCCACGTCGCCTGCCTGCAGTATGCTTTGCCCGTCCTTCTCCACGCCAAAGGCATGCGCCGCGTCGTAGATGACGCGCAGCCCGTGCCGGTCGGCTATCGCCTGTATGGCATCGACGTCGCACGGACAGCCATAGACGTGGACGGGCATGATGGCGGAGGTCTGCGGGGTAATGGCGGCCTCTATCCGCTCGGGGTCGAGGCAGCCCGTCCGCTCATCGACATCGACGAAGACGGGTTTGATGCCGTTCCACCACAAAGCGTGAGTCGTGGCCACGAAGGAATAGGGGGTCGTGATGACTTCGCCCGAGATGTGCAGGGCCTGCAGGGCTGTGATGAGGGGCAGCGTACCGTTGGTGAAGAGGCTCACATACGGCACCTTCAGGTACTCGGCCAGAGCCGCCTCCAGCTGCTGGTGGTAGGTGCCGTTGTTGGTTATCCAGCGACGGCTCCAGATGTCTTCCAGCATAGCCGTGAACTCGTCGAGCGGCGGCAAAAGGGGTGACGTCACCTTGATGCCGTCGCCTGCCATCATCTTCTGTAATAGCTCATCCATCTCTCTCTACTTGTATTCTGTCGGGCTACATTGCCCGCAAGTTGGCGACAAAGATACTAATAATGTTTGAGATATTCACTCTTTTGAGTGAAAAAAACATAAACAAGGCAAAAAAAGCGCCACAGGAGGGAATTGTATATCCCTCGTGTGGCGTTGCCATTTCCTTGCTGTAGCGTCGGCCGTTCCTTGCTGTGGGAAGAGCCGTTCCTTGCTGTAGCGTCGGAAGTTCCTTGCTGTAGCGTTTTTATTTCCCTCGTAAGGGGGTATTATTTCACAGTCCAGATGTCGTTCGTCTCGAGCAGTTCGGCGAAGTTGTGGTACTTCTTGGCTGCCTTCACCTCCGCGATTTGCTGCCATACGCTATCGTCGTATGTGGGAGCTTCGACGTCACGAATCACGCCGAGCGCCACGGGCCATTCCATCTCGGCAAGCTTCAGCTGCAGGGTGTTGTCCTCGCACTTCGCGTCGTGGACCAGCACGTCGGCCTCCGTGTAACCGTCTTCGCCCAGCTTTACGGGCTTTATGTTGAAGCCATCCTGCACGATGCCGTACTCGTTGTTCTCTCCGAAGAGCATCTTCTCGCCGTGACGCAGGTAGATGGCATTCTTGGCGCGCCCCTCCTTCGAATACACCGCGTCGTGCGTGCCGTTGTTGAAGATGACGCAGTTCTGCAGGATTTCGCAGACGCTGGCACCCTTGTGGTTGTAGGCCGCCTTGAGCACCTCGATGGTGCCCGGGGCGTCGGTGGCAACGGCGCGGGCAAAGAAGTGGCCTCTCGCTCCGAAACAAAGCTCGGCAGGGCGGAAGGGGTCTTCCACCGTGCCATAGGGCGACGACTTGCTGACGAAACCGCGCGGGCTCGTGGGGCTGTACTGTCCCTTGGTCAGGCCATATATGCGGTTGTTGAGCAGAATCATGTTGAGGTTGATGTTGCGACGGTTGGCGTGAATGAAGTGATTGCCTCCGATGGCCAGTCCGTCGCCGTCGCCGCTCACCTGCCATACGGTCAGGTCGGGGTTCGCCACCTTACAGCCGGTCGCAATCGCCGCGGCGCGGCCGTGGATGGTATTCATGCCGTACGTCGCCATATAGTGAGGCAGACGGCTGGAGCAGCCGATGCCGCTGATGACGGCAGTCTGCGACGGCGCTACGCCAATCTCAGCCATCGCCTTGTGCAGGCTGGCGAGGAAGAAGTGGTCACCACATCCCGGACACCACCGCGGCTGTCCTTTCTTGAAATCATTATTCGTATATGCCATAATACTTGGTTTTTTCTGTTAACTACGAATTACATGAAGCGTGATTCGATAACTCTTATACATCTTATTTTTTTAACCACGAATTACATGAATTGCACGAATTAATTCTAAACGTCGACTATTACATATTGTCGGTTTTTACAATGTAACGTTCGTATTGAAGAGATGACTTGAAACTATTCTCTGTTTTATAATAACTTCCCGAACGCGTTGACAAGTTCGGCGACTTTGAAGGGCTGGCCTTTTACTTCATTATATTGTGCGGGTACGAAGCCGTCGACTTTCATGCGGAGCCAGCCGGCGAGCTGTCCCATGTTCTGTTCGGCGACCACGACCTTCGGGTAGCGACGCAGGACCTGTGCTGTGTTCGCGGGCAGAGGATTGATGTAGCGGAAGTGCGCGAGAGCAATCTTCTTGCCCTGGGCCCGCAGTTCGTCCATCGCGGCATGCAGGTGGCCGTAGGTGCCGCCAAAGCCCACGATGAGCAGTTCTGCATCATCCTTGTCGCCAAGCACCTCGAGGTCGGGCACGGGGATGGCGTTTATCTTCGCCTGGCGCTTACGTGTCATCAGGTCGTGGTTCTCGGGATTCGTGCTGATGGCACCCGTCTTGTCGTCCTTCTCGAGGCCTCCGAGGATGTGCTCGAAGCCTTCGCGGCCGGGCACGGCCCAGTAGCGAACGCCCTCTGCATTACGCATATACGGCGTCCACGAGCCTTTCAGTTCCTCGGGGACATACGGGGGATTGATGGTGGGATACTCATCGAGATTGGGCAGCTTGAAGGCAGCGGAGCCGTTGGCAACGTAGGCATCGGTCATGAGAATGACGGGCGTCATGTGCTCCAACGCCATCTTCGAGGCCGCGTAAGCCATTTCGAAGCAGTCTGTCGGGCTTGCGGCAGCGACAACGGGCATCGGGCTCTCACCGTTCCTGCCGAATAGCGCCTGCAGTAGATCCGTTTGTTCGCTCTTCGTGGGAAGGCCAGTAGCGGGTCCTCCTCGCTGTACGTCGAGCACGACAATCGGCAGTTCCATGATGACGGCAAGGTTCATCGCCTCGCTCTTGAGACAAATGCCGGGGCCGCTCGTGCTGGTCACGGCGAGTGCGCCTGCAAAGGAAGCGCCTACTGCCGACGCACAGCCAGCTATCTCGTCCTCGCATTGAACGGTGATGACGCCGAGACTCTTGTGCTTCGACAACTCGTGGAGGACGTCGGTGGCAGGTGTGATGGGATAGGAGCCGAGGTAAAGCTTGAGGCCAGCCTTCTCGGCGGCAGCGATGAAGCCATACGCCGTGGCCTTGTTGCCCGTGATGTCCATGTAGCGTCCGGGAACTTTGTGCTTGGTCTCGATGCGATAACGGCCCGCCACACTCGAGTGCGTGTTGTGGCCGTAGTCATAGCCTGCCTGGATGACTTTGATGTTTGCCTCGGCCACTTCCGGCTTCTTGGCAAACTTCTCGCGAAGGAAGTTGAAGGCGACGTCGAGGTCGCGGTCGAAGAGCCAGCACACGAGGCCGAGCGCGAACATATTGCGGCACTTACTAACACTCTTGGCATCCATTCCGCTGTCTGACAGGCAATCCTTCACCATACTGGTCAATGGGCAGGCAATCACGCGGTCTGGGTCGATGCCCATCTCGCCGAGGTAGTCGGCGGTTTGATACTGTGCCTTTTCCAAGTCTTTAGGTCCGAAGCTGTCGGTATCGATGATGATGGCGGCATCGGGTTTGGCGTAGCGATACTGCGTCTTGAGTGCTGCGGCATTCATCGCCACGAGGACGTCGCAGAGGTCGCCGGGCGTATAGACCTGTTCGGCACCGATGTGAACCTGGAACCCGCTGACGCCGGTGAGCGAGCCTTGCGGCGCGCGGATGTCGGCGGGGTAATCCGGGAACGTACTGATACTGTTGCCCACGGTGGCGCTTACCGTAGAAAAAATATTTCCGGCGAGCTGCATGCCATCGCCGGAATCACCAGAGAACCTTACTACTACAGATTCTTTTTCCTTTATTTCCATATGTTAACTATGAATCCTTAACTTTGAATTATGAACTCTAAAGCAAGTACTCCCGAGGGGAATCGAACCCCTATCTAAAGTTTAGGAAACTTCTATTCTATCCGTTGAACTACAGGAGCATCAGGGCATCAGTTTGCCCGTCTGTTTAAATTCGCGTGCAAAGGTACGACAAAATAATTAAAAATGAAAGATTAAATGGGAAAATTTAAGTAACGAATGGTGAAAAATGTTCGGCAATTATATAATAATGTCAAATTGAAGATTATCAGATTGTCAAGTCTCCGCGTCGAATTGCTTACTTTTTGCTATTTCGGTTTCAGACGCAATACGAGGCAAAATAGAGCGGAAAACGTAGCAAAAGACTGCTCGACACGTCGCGAGGACCGACGCTACACGTTGCGAAGACGAACGCTACGTGTTGCGTTGGCCAACTCAACACGTGGCGTTTGGCCTTTCTGCACGTCAAATCGAACGATGAAATGGCCCAAAATCACCGTTTTCTTGTCCTGTTTCTACCCTTTTCACGAGTCAAATCGGGCGCCGAAAATCGTAAGTCTCATTGCCTCAAAGAGATACAAAATCCAAGAAAAACGGGGTTCTTTTTGGCCTCGACACGTCGTGGGCTATTTCGCGAGATTCTCAGAGGGTCGAGAGAAAGCAAGATGTAAGCAAACTCCACACTTTTGCTGACAAATTGTAATATTTCACGGAGTCGCTTAATTTCTTTTATGACTAAAAACATATCGTTTTACTTTATTTATCCGAAGATTTTGCATATCTTTGCAAGGCAGTTTGTACAAATAACTATTTTATATGAAAGCAAGACAGACAAAACGGCTGGTCGGAGGCCCCGTCGTGGGGCTTGCCCTGGCGGCGCTGCTCCTGGCGCTTCCCGCCTCAGCCTCCCCTACCCCCTCCGTAGGAGGGGAGGACGGACCTTCACAGGTCGTGCAGAACGACGAGCCACAAAAGGCGAAGCGGAAAATCAGCGGACAACTCCTTGACGAACAGGGCGAACCGCTCATCGGAGCCAGCGTATCCGTCAAAGGCACCAGCGAGAAAGCCATCACGGACCTCGACGGAAACTACACTATCATGACCGGCGAGGAGGCTCCCGTGCTGGTC
>CACXLY010000001.1 GCA_902768605.1 uncultured Bacteroidales bacterium | reverse complement strand
TATCTATTTTCACAGTACCTTCTATCACCTCTCTCAGTACAAGTCACTCTGTTTCTGTCATTCCAAGCCTGATTAATTCGCGAATTAAAGTTGAAAAGGAAAATAGAGTATTGCTATATACAAGCACCAAGGTACGACAGTCTTTGGACTTTCCATCGGCCGTCGACCTTCAGTTTTGGCAGAATATGTCCCTTTTTCTTGCAAAAAGTTGCCGCTGGTTAAATCTTTTTGCTTACTTTTGGGTCTTAATAGTAGATGCATCTGATAAACAAACAAACGATGAAGAAACCTAATGACATCACAAACGATGAACTCGCAGTAGTGTTCAAGGCTGAGCGGCCGCGACTGCTGAGGTACGCCTGCTACAGGCTTGCGGACGGCGACGATGCGGAGGACGTGCTGCAAGAGACGTTCCTGAAGCTGCACACGCGGCTCTCCGACACCGAAGGCAGGCAGATAGACAACCTTTCGAGCTACCTCTTCCGCACATTGGCGAACGTCTGCACCAAGTGGCAGGCAAATGCCAGCCGCCTCAAGACCGTTCCCCTTGACACAAGAGTCGATGTGGCCGACACCATTCCCGACAAGCAAAACGAGGACGACTACAAACGCATCGCCCTTCTGCTGAAGGAAATACCTGACGAACAGGCTGAGGTCATCCGCCTCCGCATCTACGGCGACAACAGCTTTGCCCAAGTTGCCGAAATCCTCTCCCTACCGCTCCCGACGGTCAAATCCCGCTTCCTCTACGGACTGGAGAAGCTCCGTCGGGGCATGAAACAAAACAATTAACAACGATTAGAAAGGAAAAAGATTATGAAGTGCAATGAATTCAAGGAAAAGGTTGCCGACCTTTTCGACAAGACTATCGACATGCAGACTCAGGCCCAACTGAGCGAGCACATGAAGAGTTGCCCTGAGTGCAAAGCATATTATGAGGAGCTTCGCGAGACCTTCGACATGCTCCAGCCCAAAGAAGTGAAGAGTGAAGAGAGAAGAGTGCTGCGCCCGAGCTTTGCTTCTTCACTTTGGAAGACTGCCGCCATCTTCATCGCCGCCGCCTTCCTCTGTGGACTGTCCTTTGCAGCTTACCATGCCATTTCATCAAGGAAAACCGCTGAAGAAATAGCGGATAGTTTGGCAATTGCCAATGAGAAGCTCATCAGTTTGTCAAAGGATGGGGAAGCCTTTTTCGTGACCTGGACACGAGGCACGTGGGTGGTGAATGCTTTTGGGGACTCCTTTAGAGAAGATGCTCTGGTACGACATTCCCCCTCCTTGAGGCCAAACGGGGTCAAGATAAAGATTGACGGCACAGAGCATGACATCCATGAACTGCTCGACAAGCCAGCCTCCATCGTGAAGAAGGTAGAGCTAGACATGAGTACGAGGACTATCAACCTCGTCACCAAGCCCGTGCAGATACCCGCCGATGTGAAGGGCAACATCAACCCAGACCTGACCATCCTGCTGACGGGCACTGTGCCCAAAGGCGCTTACCAGCCTGTCACCATCTGGAAGAGCAAGGGCATCAAGGAGAGCTATGACTGGCACGACTACATCTACACCTCATGGACAGGTCAATGGGAGAACATCCAGCGACACCTCAACGAAGTCGTCAACCGCAAAGACCATCACGTCCGCATCAACGTCTGCAAGGGCACTCCGCAGAAGCACATCGACCGCATCAAGAGCATCATGAAGGAATGCGGTGTGAAGAACTACGAAATCGTGAAGCAGTAAAAATTGGTTTTAGTTCCGCCTGAGCGGAGCGAAGAAGTTAATAAATCGGTGCGCCATCAAGCTCCTGCGTCGTGAGATGCGGGAGCTTTCATGCGTCAAAGAACAGAATTTGCGCCCTTTGCAGGAAGCTTGCACAGCTCGGGCAAGGATGAAACATGAAATCAAAAACACTCCACGGAGTAAATGCATACACTCCACGTTAAGTTGGCCAACTTAACACGTTAAGTTCGCAATCATAACGTGCAGTGTTTCTACTCGCCACTGGGTGTCAGCGTATCCTCCTTCAGCAGGACATATTGTCTGGGAACTTTCCTGAGGCGTTCCTGCATCTGGTAGCGGCGGCTTTTGGAGGTTAAGACCTCGATGCTTCGTGGGGGATAGATGTCTATGAGGTCAGGGAACTGAGCCTTTCGCGTGGTGGGTTGGAGGCGGAGCGAAACTCGGCAGGTGGTCTTGTTGTCCATCCACTCGCGCCGTTTCTTCTTCACATCGCTCCACGAAGCGAAATGCCTTTGCATCTTGTATTGGAACTCCTGGGGCTGACCCTCCTCGGTATAGGCGGCACGCAGCAGAATGGTCCAGTCCTTTAGCTGGAGCTTTATAAACCTACCTAATGCCCAGAGAGCAAAGCCGTTGATGAACTCATGCTTCACGCAATCCAAACCGCTGTGGCGCTCTGCCTCCAAGACCATGCAGCGGGCTGTGTCGAGGTTCAGATAGCCACGGTCCAACTCATACTTGGTTGACCAGAAGACGAGCTGCACGACGTTGGGATTGGGATGCTCGAACTCCCCGTTTACGGCAAAACGATGTTGCCTGAGGAAGTGCTTGTCCAGGGAGCGGATGAGGTTTTGGTAAAGCATCTCGTCGAGATTGCTCCAACGCACATAGGCGCTGTCGGGCTGGCTTACGCAAGCCGTATCGGTGCCGAAGACTGTGTTTCGTTCGGGTGCAACCTGAAAGACGCTGTCCTGCTTCATCTGCGCCATTGAGGGCGAGAACAGCACGCCTCGGCTCTGGAACCTATAGGCCGTCAGAGAGTCCGTAACGGTGTGTTGGGCGCCACGCTGAAGGTCGGAGCCTGTGTCTTGGAAGAAGAAATCATACGCGCGAAAGCACGGCTCCTGCTGATAGTTCTCTTCTCGTTTCTGGATGAAAAGCTTCAGCTTCTCTCTTATCCACGCAGGCTCTTCGGCCTTAATCAGAACCTCCTGCAACGTGCGTACACGTGTTATCTGAAAGGTAGTGTCGTCTTCTTCATCTTCTTGCGCTACAACCCAAATAGGCCACAGAAGCAGGAGGCAAAGGGTTAATTGTCTCATTGTGCCTGTCCTTTTTCACAAATTCGACTGCAAAGGAATTGTAAATTAAGAATTAAGAGTTAAGAATTAAGAATTATGAATTATGAATTACTCTGAAGGTCTTTGTCGATGAACTGGATGAGGCGCTCGACGGCTTCTTCTTCGGGGATGTTCTTCTCGATACATTCCTTATTCTTATATAAAGAGACTTTGCCTCTTGCTGCCCCAACGTAGCCATAGTCGGCATCGGCCATCTCGCCGGGGCCGTTGACGATGCAGCCCATGATGCCTATCTTGAGCGTGCGGTAGCGAGCGTCTGTCTTGGCTTTCTCCTCGACAGCGGCCTTGATGCGACGAATCGTGTCCTGCAGGTCATAGAGCGTGCGTCCGCAGCCCGGGCAGGAGATGTACTCCGTCTTGTGCATCTGCACACGTGCTGCCTGCAGGATGCTTTGTGCCACGGGAATCTCACATTCAGGCTCCTCGCTGAGCGACACTCTGATGGTGTCGCCGATGCCGTCGATGAGCAAGGCGCCGATGCCCACGGCACTCTTCATGCGACCGTCCTCGCCCTCGCCGGCTTCCGTCACGCCGAGGTGCAAGGGATAGTCCATGCCTTCTTTTTCCATCTGCTGGCAGAGCAAGCGTACGCTCTGCACCATGATGACCGTGTTCGAGGCCTTGATGCTCACCACCACATCGCGGAACTGCTCGCGTTCACAGATACGGAGGAACTCCATGCACGACTCGACGATGCCCTCGGGCGTGTCGCCGTAGCGCGACATGATGCGGTCGGAGAGCGAGCCGTGGTTCACGCCAATACGGATGGCTGTGCCGTGCTCGCGACATATATTAAGGAAGCGGCAGAAACGCTCGTCCAGCCTAGCGAGTTCTTGCTTGTACTCCTCGTCGGTGTATTCCAGCGTCTTGAACTGCCGGGCCGGATCGACGTAGTTGCCCGGATTGATGCGCACCTTCTCCACAATCGTGGCGGCCACATCGGCCACGTTCGGATTGAAGTGTACGTCGGCGCAGAGCGGCACGTCGCCATAGCCGCGTGCTGTCAGTCCGGCCTTGATGTTGCGCAGGTTCTCGGCCTCGCGCGTGCCTTGAGTGGTGAGGCGTACCAGCTGTCCGCCTGCCTCGATGATGCGTATGGCCTGCGCGATGCAGCCCTCGGTGTCGAGGGTTGAACAAGTCGTCATGCTCTGCACAGCCACGCGGTTCTCGCCACCAATGCGCAGCTTGCCTATCTTTACTTCGTGCGTCTTTCTTCTCATAATAGTCCTATATTTAAGAACAACGGATTAAATGCTTTTCTTGATTATTCCTGTACTCGGTTGGTATGCGAGCCGGAAGGCTCTTGATGCTGCTCTGCAAAGGTACGGCAAAAATCCGAGACCACAAACACAAATACAAAAAAAACTCACATGCGAGCCGTGAGTTAGTACGTCACTCATCGCCTTTGCCTGCTGAATTTGTCAATATGTCCTTCGGATACGATTGAAGTTTCAGAAAAATTCTGTAACTTTGCAAGCAGATAAAAGCCTTGGGCTAGTGAGCAAGGCGCGAAACATTAAGTTCTAAACAAAAAAGGAGAGCGAGAAAAGGATGAAAAAGTATTTCTTGGCATTTGTCCTTCCCTGCCTGGGAATGTTGGGCGGTAATACGTCCGTCACTTGTGCGGCAAAGCAGCAGACGGAGGAGCTGTACTCAAGGTTTCAGACAGCCCGGTGCGACCAACGCGTGGCCGTTTACTGGTACTGGATGTCGGACAATATATCTGTAGAGGGAGTGGAGCGCGACCTGGAGGCGATGAAGAAGGCAGGCATCGACCGTGCTTTCATCGGAAACATCTGGGAAGGCAGCATCAAGCCCGGAGGCATCAAGGTTCTTACACCCGAATGGTGGGATGTACTGCATGCAGCCCTGAAGAAGGCAACACAACTGGACATTCAGATAGGTCTCTTTAACTGTCCGGGGTGGAGCCAGAGTGGAGGTCCGTGGATAGAGCCTCGGCAGTCTATGCGTTATCTCGCGCAGCAGCATGTCGGCGTAGAAGGGAATGGCCAGCTTCAGCATATCGCCTTGCCGGTGGTAGGGGAGGATGCCCAGGATGTACGCGTTATGGCTGTCCCGGCCTTTGCCCATAAGTCGGTCATCTGCCAGATGGAGAAGGAGGCAGGGGTAAGTGTAACGAAGGAGATTCATCTGGAAGAACCGATGTGGCTGCGCAGCATCCTCTTTGAGACACCAGCCTATCTGCTTGTGGATGTCGGGCTGGAGGCAAAGGTGGACGGGAAATACCGGATGTTGCGGACGGAACATCTGGATCGCACGAACCACAATCTGAATGTAGGCTTTCATCCGCTGGCTCCTATCAGTCTGAGTATTCCTGATGTCTGTGCCCAGGATTTCCGTCTGACGCTGCATGGCGGTGGGCAACCCACGAAGTTGACTGTCACGTTGAGCGAACAGCCATTGGTGGAACGATATGAAGAGAAAACCCTGGGAAAGATGTTCCAGAGTCCGCTGCCCATGTGGGATGAGTATATGTGGCCCACAAGGCCCGAACCTCTGCAGGCCGGGACAGTGGTACAGCCTTCGCAGGTCATAGACCTGACGGGGCTGATGAATGAAGATGGAGTGCTCACTTGGAAGGTCCCTGATGGGAAGTGGACGATATACCGTACTGCTATGCTTACCACAGGTGTCACCAACGGACCGGCCTCGCCCGAGGCTACCGGGCTGGAGGTTGATAAGATGAGCCGCAAACATGTGGCCAGCCACTTTGATTCCTTTATGGGCGAGGTCCTCAGGCGTATCCCTGCCAAGGACAGGAGATGTCTGGTTGCAACCGTGGAGGACAGCTACGAGATGGGCGGCCAGAACTGGACGGACGATATGATACCCGTGTTCCGTCGCACTTATGGCTACGACCCCGTTCCCTGGCTGCCCGTCATGTTTGGACAAGTGGTTGGCTCGCAGGATCAGAGCGAACGTTTCCTGTGGGACTTGCGCCGTCTCGTTGCCGACCGAGTGGCTTACGACTATGTAGGCGGATTGCGTAAGGTCAGCAACCGGCATGGACTGACAACCTGGCTTGAGTGCTACGGTCATTGGGGATTCCCTGGTGAGTTCCTGATGTATGGCGGACAGAGCGATGAGGTGGCGGGCGAGTTCTGGAGCGAAGGCTCGTTGGGCGATATTGAAAACCGCGCCGCCAGCAGTTGTGCCCATATCTATGGCAAAAAGAAGGTCTGGGCCGAGAGCTGTACGGCAGGCGGACCGGCCTTCCATCGTTATCCCGCCTTGATGAAACAGCGTACAGACCGCTTTTTCTGCGAGGGTATCAATGCCACCCTGCTGCACGTCTATATCCAACAGCCGGACAGTATCACCTTCCCCGGCATCAGCGCTTGGTTCGGCAATGAGTTCAACCGTAAGAATATCTGGTTTCAGCAGATGGATATCTTTACGGACTATCTTCGCCGCTGCAACATGATGCTTCAGCAGGGCAGCTATGTAGCCGATGTGGCCTATTTCATCGGAGAAGATGCACCTAAAATGACGGGTGAATGCAAACCGGAGATACCCCGCGGCTATAGCTTTGACTATATCAATGCCGAGGTGCTGAAGCGGTGTACTGTGCGGGGTGGCTGCCTTTCTCTGCCCAGCGGTATGCAGTACCGCGTGCTTGTCCTTCCGCAGCAAAAGACCATGAGGCCGGAGGTGCTGACAGTTATAGAAAGACTGGTGCGGCAGGGGCTTAATGTCCTTGGTCCGCAGGCCGTTGCCTCCCCCAGCATGCAGGACTATCCGATGTGCGACCAGAAGGTGAGTCGTCTGGCAGACATGATGTGGAAATCCGGAAGCTATGGTAAAGGGCATGTGTGGGCTGATGGAACAGAGCTGCAGACCATACTCAACACGTTGGGCGTCAGACCTGACTGCTATGCTCAGCAGTCGGTTCCGTACGCTTTCATCCATCGTCGGCTGAAGGGGGCTGACGTTTACTTTGTCAGCAATCAGAGCGACCAGTCTCAGCGCTTCGATATAACATTTCGTGTCCAAGGAAGAAGCCCCGAGACCTGGGATCCGCTTACGGGCGAGAAACGCCTGCTGCCCCAGTACAGGCAGCAGGACGGGCTGACTGCCGTGCCCATGTATCTGGAAGCTAATCAGAGTATCTTTGTCGTCTTCGACGCTCTCGCTTCAGGGCAGCCTGTCCCCCAAACATTAAACTATCCTGAGCCTACGGTGCTGGCCCGTATAGACAGCCCCTGGACTGTTACCTTTCAGTCCGCTATGCGAGGCCCTGCTGAACCTCAGACCTTTGCCGAGCTTACGGACTGGAGCAGAAACCAGAATGACTCTGTCAAGTATTATGCCGGTATGGCTGCATATACCAATACGCTGAACCTCGGTGAACTGCCTTCCGGCCCGGTATATCTTGACTTGGGACGTGTTATGGTCATGGCCCGTGTATATGTGAACGGACAGTATGCCGGAGGTGTATGGACCAGCCCTTACCGTGTTCCTGTAACGCAGTTCCTGAAGCCAGGGCGGAATGACATCCGGGTAGAGGTGGTAAATAACTGGCGCAACCGTCTCATCGGAGATGCCCGTTTGCCCGAGTCGGAGCGAAAGACGTACGCCACGGTAAACCCCTACGATGCCGGCTCGGAACTTCAGGAGTCGGGTCTCCTCGGCCCTGTCTGCCTGGTGAAGTTATAAAGTGCAATTCGTGGCTAAGAGCTTTTCGTCGTTCAGTTCGTCTTGAAGTTGTACTTCACTTCTTTGAGTTCGGCATTTGCCTTGACAATCTTCTCCTTGAGGCCCAGCTTGTAGTCGCGGAGCTTTTGGGCGAGGGTCTCGTCGCTCAGGGCGAGCATCTCGGCAGCGAGGATGGCTGCGTTTTGAGCGCCGTTCACGCCGACTGTGGCCACGGGGATGCCAGGAGGCATCTGTATGATGCTCAGCATGGCGTCGAGTCCGTCGAGCATTCCCTTGATGGGTACGCCGATGACGGGCAACGTGGTGCTGGCTGCCACTACGCCCGGCAAGGCCGCGGCCATGCCGGCACCTGCAATGATGACCTTCAAGCCCCGCTCTTCAGCCGAGCGTGCAAAGGCTTCCACTTCCTGAGGTGTGCGATGAGCGGAGAAAGCGTTCATCTCAAAAAAAATGCCCATTTCATCGAGAAATTTGGCTGCTTTCTCCATAACGGGCAGGTCGCTTGTGCTGCCCATGATGATGCTAACGATAGGACTCATAATGGTATTTACAATTTAACGATTTACGATTTACAATTTATGTACTATTTAGCTATTTAGCCATTTACTTTTCCCTCTTTTTGGAGAGGGATGGGGAGAGGCTGTTGTTTGTTGTTTCGTTTCATTTCATTGTTGAGCGATACGAACATCATATCCCTCCTAAATCTTGCAGGTTGATGTCGTCGCTGTTGATGAGCAGTTGCGGTTGTGACTTTTGACCTTCCCATGTGGAGGGTATGGAGCCTTTTATCTGTCCGAGCACAGAAGCGGCACGCCTCTCAAGCATGAGCCGGAACGTCTGTTGTGCCTTGTGGAAACGGTCGTTGTTGTAGAAGGCGTTGGTTTCCGTGCCTGCAAGTTGTCCTATCTCATCGTTTATCAAGGACAGCGTCTTGCCAAACTCGCCGCCAAGGATGTATTGGTTGCAGAGCATGTCGAGGTAATGATAGTATCGTGCCTTGAACTGTTCATTGGCAAGCAGCTTCATGAAGAAGGTTCGTTCGCTGAGGTCGGCAGAGAACGGCGTGTCGATAGGGAAGTTCACCACGCGGCTGACCTCTTCCTTGCTCCGCATCCCTGCGTTCTCGGGCAGCATTGGCTCCCCTTGTGCTTCCAGCATGTCTTCACCCTCCATGTCTTCATCCTCAGGATAGCCGCCCCATGCCAGATTGTAGTCCCAAGGGATGAGGCTAATCTTGCCGTCGGCCTCTCGCAGATAGTAATTCTGTGTGTTACGGCCTGTCATGCAGTCGAAGTTGACGACCATTGTCTGCAACGCCATATACTTCACCATGCATCCCAGATCAATGTGTTTATCGATGTCCTTTCCTTCGTGAACGCTTTTCAGTGCTGCCACGACGCGCTGCATGGAAGCCTCTCCGCCTTTCACCTTTGCGAAGTCGGCAATGTCGGCATAGTCTTTCATGTCTTCGCCCGAATAGGCAAGGTTGTGGTATGGCTTGTAGATGTTCGAGACCTCGTCGGGCCAGTTGCGATGGCAGAAGTTCTTGTCAACGGGTTCCACCATCAGGTAATAGCCGAAAAGCTTGCCGTTGAGCGTGATTCGGGCATAGTTGGTCAGTGGCGCTGGCAACCCGATGAAGCGGCACATGTCATAGACGATGGCATCCTTCATCTGTGTGGCGTCCCAAATGTTGTTGTTGAGCAGGAGTTTCGACAAGCCGTGATACGTCTGTCCTTTCTCATATTTGTTCAGCTTCAGCGTGAAGCTGTAGCGGTCGGACTTCATCAGCATCACGTCGTCGAGACTGCTTGCTCCTTTCGTGCGGATGCTGACATTGTCGAACTGCTCTCCTTTGATGGCGACGCTACATTCATAATATGTCTTGTCCGAGGCTTTGGAGAGAATCTTCTGCCAAGTGTCTGCCGACACCTTGATATCTACGGAAGCCAGTTCGCCCAGCGCAAAGAGCGCCTCAGAGTAATCCCTCTCCTCACGGGGAGGCATCTGCCCTTTGCCGCACGATGATGCGATAAGACAAAAAGCTATGACTATTATTATATATATAATGTGTAGAACCTTTTTCAATGCTACTTTATTATATTTTCTTCTCAAACTTAAACAGACCGTCCGCTTGGTTGAATTGCTCGGGCATATTGGGGTCGGGATGGTGATCGTTGAAAAACTCGACGGCATGAAAGCCACAGCGATTGATATAGAAATGGATGTTGCGAAGGTCGAAGTATGGCGTGCATGTCTCCCAAACCTTAGTCTCTGGATGGAGCGCTTCGATGGCTTTCCAGATGGCCTGACCAACGCCTTTACTCTGTATGCCCACCTTCACATATAGAAACGCCAACTCGCCCCGATGCTTTTTCTCGTCAATGGCGATGATGGCACCGCCCACACGCTCGCCGTCAGCATCGATTGCCTCGTAGGCTTCTGCGCCGTCAGCCTCCAGCGAGCGATAGAAGTCCTTGTCAGGCAGCACCTGCCACTGGTTGGTATTGTCATCTTTGTGATATGACAGAAAGCCACATTGGAAAGCCTCCTGCATTTCCTCCTTCATGGCGACGGTTTGCTCTTGTCTGAGTTGTAATAAATGTATCGTCATGTTATGTTGTTTCTAAAGATGCTCACGATAGGGTTCATAGTAATTTACAATTAACAGACTCTCCCCAAAGCTCTCCCTCTATGGGGAGGCTTTCCTTGTCTGGAGTTGACTTCGTCGAGCATTTACTTCTCCCCTTAGAGGGGGAGTCAGAGGGGGGCTTTCATTCTTCACTCTTTATCCTCTCCCACAACGCATCCACTTCTTCCTGCAACCATTCGAGGTCGCAGTCGTCGGGGTCATAGTCCTTGGGGATGTCGTACCACTTCAGACGGTCCTTTTCGTCGGCTGTCTTATGCGCTTTCTTGTTCATTTCAAGGAGCTCGGCATATCCCCACACGCCGCCGCAGTCCTCGGGCGGGCATGCTCCCTGGCCTTTCAGCAGACGGATGGCGGGCTGTTCGCCGGGTGCGTAGTCGCGTGCCGCCTTTACCCAAAGGTCGTGCGTCCACGAGTCGCCGAAGTCGTATTCAAACTTCATGCGTTCGCCCTTCGGCTGCAGCACCATCTCCAACGTTGTCTTCTCGCTGTTCCTTTCCACGACACGAGAGAAGAAAGGCTTGAAGCTGTTTGCTCTCTCCTTCATCTGAAAGGAGTTCACATAATACACGTTATTCTTCGCCACGAACTGATACAGGTGTTCGTGCTGCCATCCCATCGCATTGATGAGGACGTAAGCCAACAGCTCCAAGGTGATGTTGGAGGGGACCACCAGTTCGCGCCATATCTTGACGGGCGCATTGTTCAGTTTGATGCGGATGTGGAACTCCCGCTTCGGCTTCCCAATGAATTTCCGCTCGGGCAGCTTCTGGCCGAGCATGTAGCCCTCATCGAAGTCCTCGTCTTCATCGTCGAAGTCTTCATCATCCTCGTCGTTGAAGTCCCTGTCGTCCTCGTCGAAGTCCTCATCATCTTCGTCGTCGAAGTAGTCATCGAGCATCACGTCTTTTGGGTCGAAGTCGTCCGGCAGCGATTCGTTCTTCTCAGCAAAGTCTTTCATTTTCAGAGGGTCGATGCCATTCATAAGCATGAAGCCGATGAAGTCCTCGAAGCTTTGGATGCCCTGTCGCTCCATCTCCTTTCTTATCTCCTTTGGAAGCGAAGCAAGCACCTCCGCGAAGGTTGCATCCTCCTTCTTCTGCTCCTTCTTTGAGGAAGGATTGAATCTGACTCTTTTTGCCATCTGAGTTATTTACGATTTATTTAATTTACAATTTGACAATTTACAATGTACAATTGATTTACAATTTATCGATAGTTTAGAGTTTAGAGTCAGTGGAAAAGTTTAGAGTTTTTAGTTTTTAGTTGACAAGTTGTTTGTAACTTTGATTTTTCACTTTTCACTTTTCATTTGCGAAGCATTCTTCACTTTTCACTTGCGAAGCATTCTTCACTCTTTTGCGCTACAAAGTTAAGCTTTTTTCTCCAACCCTCCAAATCAAACACCCCAAAATGCAATAAATTCTGTGATAGATGGCAAAAGAGTGAATGCAGCATCGTGGTCTTATTCCAGTCCACCCATTGAAAAACTCGAGTCCACCCGTTGGTGGACTGGAGTCCAACCACAGGTGGACTGCTCCCGGACTGAGAGTAATAGTGTAGAAATGGCTATTTACTAATGTATGATTTCTTTGTCACGAAGTAAATCCAGGCGGAGGTGGTAAGGAAGTTGCGCAGGTAGGGCCAGTCTGCCTTACATCAGCAGTGTCCCGACGATGCCGCAGATGATGCCGATGAGGGTGCCGCCGAGGACTTGGCCGAGGGTGTGCTGACGGAGCAGCATGCGGCTGGTCATGACGCAGCCTGCGACGAAGATGGCCAGGCAGAGCCACCAGATGGGGTTGAAGCCGAAGATGGCGGCGTAGGCTACCAGGGCACCGATGACGCCGCCTGCGCCTGCCGAGTGCATGCTGACCTTCCACCAGATGTTGATGATGATGCAGGTGCACTGGATGAGCAGCGAGATGCCCACGATGGCCATGAGGAAGTGCGGCATGTGGGTGACGGCGAAGATGTGCATGAGGCAGAGGTAGCTGCAGATGTTGATGATGTAGGGTGCGGCGCGTTTGTGGCGTATGCGCAGCTCGGAGGCGCTCCAGCCGTGAAGCCTCCGGTAGATGTAGATGCCGAGCGTGGGTAGGCAGAACGTGAAGACATAGACGAGCCCGAGAATCCACAGCTTGAAGCCCCACGGGAAGAGGCTCAGGTAGGTGAAGCTCAGCAGGATGATGCTCCCGACCGTTGGGTAGTACGAAGGCCGGAATACTGTCGAGAGGATGCGTGCTATGAGAAGAAGGCTTTTCGTAATGTAATTTACTATTTAACTATTAATGTAATTTACGATTTGACTATTTACGATTTACGATTTATTTACGATTTAGTAATCGATAGTTTAGAGTTTAGAGTCAGTGGAAAAGTTTAGAGTTTTTAGTTTTTAGTTGACAAGTTGTTTGTAACTTTGATTTTTCACTTTTCACTTTTCACTTTTCACTTGCGAAGCACTCTTCACTTTTCACTTGCGAAGCACTTTTATTCCTTTCTCATCCTTGCCACGGGTATGCCCATCTGTTCGCGATACTTGCTGGTGGTGCGGCGGGCGATGTTGAAGCCGTCGGCCTGGAGCAGTTGTGTGAGGCGCTCGTCGCTGAGTGGCTGCCGCTTGTCTTCTTTCTCGATGTGTCCTCGCAGGGCTGCCATCACCTGCCGGGCGGTGACGTCGTCGCCCTCTTTGTTCTGTGTGGCCCGATGCGTGAAGAACCATTTGAGGGGATAGGTGCCGAAGGGCGTCTCCACGTATTTGCTGTTGGCGACGCGGCTGATGGTGCTGATGTCGTAGCCCGTCAGCTCGGCGACGTCGTCGAGCCGCATGGGGCGCAGCAGCGTCTCGTCGCCTTCGCGGAAGAACGGTTTCTGCAGCTTGACGATGGCCTGCATGGTGCGCGTCATGGCCTCGGAGCGTTGCTGCAGGGCGTTGATGAACATCTGTCCGCGCTCGACATACTGGCGCACGAAGGCGTCCTGCTGCCCCTCGGCATCGGGGCTGATGATGAGCGACGGCTGGTTGCCGCGGCTCAGCGTGACGGTGATCGTGCCGTTCTCGTCGGTATCGACCAGGAAGTCAGGCTGGATGCTCTGTGCGCGGTCGGCGCTCTTTGCCCCGATGGAGCCACCGGGGCGCGGGTTGAGTTTCTGTATCTCGTGTTGCAGCTGTTCGGCCTCGGCGTGGCTGATGTGCAACCGCTTCTCTATTCGTGTCCAGCGCTTGTGGATGAAGTCGTCGAAGCACTTGTCCAGGAGCTTGATAAGGAGTTCGCGCAGCGGCCCCTCCTCGTCGCGGCGGACCTGCAGCAGCAGGCATTCCTGCAGCGAGCGCGCTCCGATGCCGGGCGGGTCGAACTGCTGAAGAACCTTGAGCACTTGCCCCAGCTCCTCGGCATTCGTGTTGAGGCCTTGGTAGATCTCGGCCTCGTCGGCAAGGATGGCGAGTGACTTCTTCAGCAGTCCGTCCTCATCGAGCGAGCCGATGAGGTATTCCATGAGTTCCTTCTCGTGGTCGGAGAGCTCGAAGTCGGCCATCTGCTCGCGGAGACGGTCGGTGAGCGAGAGCGTGTCGTCGTATGCCATGTACTCGGCGGCGTTGTTGCTGTGGCTGTTGCCCATCAGGAAGTCGGGCATGTCGTCCTCCGAGCGGTAGTCGTAGAGAGCAGAAGCCTCCCCTTGCTCCTCCAAGGGAGGGGAGAACATATCGCCTCCCTCTTCGCCATTCTCCTCTCCATCGGAGGGGTTGGAAGAGGATTTCTCCAGCCAGGGGTTCTCCAGGCATTCCAGCTCTACGCGATGCTGCAGGGCCTCGACCGGCATTTCCGTGAGGCGGACGAGCAGTACCTGTTGCGGCAGGAGCTGCTGCACCTGCACCTGCTCCTGCGATTGCGCCTGTTGCTGTATCTGTACGTTTTTCTGACTCATTGCCGTGCTGTGTTTTCATTCGGTGGGTTATGCGTCGGCAAAGACCTTGCCGTCGTCCAAAGTGACCTGCAGCATGGAGTATTCGCTGTGGAAATCGTTCTTGAGGCGGTCGAGATAGCGCCTTGCCTCCCATTTGCACATGGGCAGGTCGTGGAGCAGACAGTTGCCGCACGTCTGTGGCTCCGTAGCCGGCACTTTCTCCTGTGTGAGCATCCACTCCAGGCATTGGATGGTCAGCTTGCGCATGTCCTGCACGGAGTAGTTGCCGGTCATCACGATGTACATTCCCGTGAGGCATCCCATGGGGCCTACGTACACGACGTCGTCCTTGACCGACGAGTTGCGGAACCACGTCGCCATCAGATGCTCGATGCTGTGGATGGCGGCGGGCGCCACGGCGGGTTCCTTGTTGGGCTCCGTGATGCGCAGGTCGAACGTGGTGAAGCCCTTGTCTTGTCTCGACACGTAGATACCGGGCTTCAGCCTGGTGTGGTCGATGGTGAAACTCTGAATAACTTCCATAGCTTTGTTCTATTGGTTCTTGTCTTTTAGCGAAACGGGTGTCAGGTTCATCTCCTTGGCTTTCTCGAGCATGAACTGGAATGCGGCGTCGTGGTCGTTAGGGATAAGGGAGTCCCAGATGGCGTCCTTGACGGCTTGCTTCAGGATGCCGACCTCGCGGCATGGCTGCAGAGCGAAGGTGGCCATGATTTCCTCGCCGGAGATGGGGTTGTGCCAGGTGCGGTAGTTGTCGCGTGCCTGCAGGTCGATGAGCTTCTCTCGGACGAGCTGAAAGTTCTGCAGGAAACGCTGCTTCTTTTCGCGGTTCTTGCTGGTGATATCAGCTTCGCAGAGTCGCATCAGGTCGTCGATGTCCTCTCCCGCCTCGAAGAGCAGGCGTCGGACGGCGCTGTCGGTCACTTCGTCGTCGGCAATGGCGATGGGACGCATGTGCAGGCCGACGAGCTTCTCGACGTATGCCATGCGCTCGTCCGTCGGCAGCTTCAGGCGGCGGAACAGTGGTGCCACCATCTTCTGCCCGATGTAGTTGTGGTTGTGGAATGTCCAGCCCGCCAGGTTGTCCCAGCGTTTGCTGCGCGGCTTCCCGATGTCGTGCAGGAGTGCGGCCCAGCGAAGCCATAATTCTTCACTTCTTGCCACATTATCCAACACCTCGAGCGTGTGATAGAAGTTGTCTTTGTGGGCGCGGCCATTGCGTGACTCAACGCCTTCGAGGGCAGCCACTTCGGGCAGGATGATGGGGAGCAGGCCGCTGCGGCTCAGTTCGATGAAGCCGATGCTGGGCACGGGGGCCATCATGATTTTATTGAGTTCGTCGATGATGCGCTCCTGCGAGATAATCTTAATGCGGTCGGCGTTGCGTCGGAGCGCTTCTGCCGTCTCTTCCTCGATTTGGAATCGCAGCTGGGTGGCGAAGCGGATGCAGCGCATCATGCGTAGCGGGTCGTCGCTGAACGTGATGTCGGGGTCGAGGGGTGTGGCGATGATGCCGTCCTCGAGGTCGAGCAGTCCGTCGAAGAGGTCGATGAACTGGCCGAACCGACCCGTGTTGAGGCATACGGCAAGGGCGTTGATGGTGAAGTCGCGGCGGTGGAGGTCGTCGTCGAGTGTGCCGTCCTCGACGATGGGCTTGCGGCTGTCGCGCTGATAGCTCTCGCGGCGTGCGCCGACGAATTCTATCTCCTGCTCATGCCATTTCAGTTGCGCCGTGCCGAAGTTGCGGAAGATGCTGACGTGGGCCCCGCGGCCGAGCTCCTTCGCCAGTGCTTGGGCGAGGCGGATGCCGGGCCCGGAGGCCGGCCCCCCTCCAACCTCCCCCCGAGGAGGGAGGCTTTCTTCGCGAGATTGGCATTTCCCATTTCTCCCCTCTACCTCGGGGGAGGGGGCTGCAACCACCACGTCGATGTCCTTCGAGGGACGCTCCAGGATGATGTCCCTCACGTATCCGCCCACGACATAGCACTCCAGGCCCAGCGCGTCGGCTGCCTTGCCGATGCGGCGCAGCAGCGGAGTGTCGATGGCGCGGAGCGGGTCGGCCTGGCGCGTCCGTTGGCGGAAGTCGTCGTATTCCTTTATGGCGTCAACTAAGTCCATCTCTTTTGATTCATAATTCATAATTCTCAATTCATAATCATAAACTCAGGGCGTAGCCTTATTATGAATTATGAATTCTCAGTTATGAATTGATTTCAGGTCTTCTTGCAGCTTACGCTCGAAGAATTGTTTCTTGACGTTGAGTCGCTCCCATTCCTTTCCTGTCACGAGTTTGAGGCTGTCGGTGGCGGCGAGCATCTCGATGCTGTCGAGCAGGAGAATGGCTTGTCGGCGTGCCTCGATGGCAGTGGGGCAGTTGCGTCGGAGCGAGAAGATGGTGTCGCGTGCTTCGTTCCAGAGGTGGTGGTGCAGTGCGTAGCGTGCCTCGCGGAGCATGTTGGCGGCGCGCTCTTCCGGTGTCTTCTCGGTGCAGGCGGCCAGCAGGGCGGCTAATGAGATGAGGAAAATGTATCGTTTCATAGTCCGAAGAGCGGTAAGATGAAGTTGCGAACGTCGTTGCTCAGGGCGAGCACCATGAGTGCGATGATAATGCCGATGCCTATCTTTTCTATCCATTCCATCGCTTTATCCGAGGGTTGCCGGCCCGTGATGCCTTCGTAGAAGAGGAGGACGATGTGGCCGCCGTCGAGCCCCGGTATGGGCAGGATGTTCATGACGGCAAGGATGATGCTGATGAATGCGGTGAGCATCCAGAACTGATGCCAGTCCCAGGCGTTGGGGAAGATGTTGCCGATGGTGATGAACGAGCCGACGCTCTTCGCTCCCTCGGCGCTGGCCACGTACTTGAGGTCGTTGACGTAGCTCTTGAGTACGCGCCAGCCGTAGCTGAGGCCTGCGGGGAAGCAGTTCAGCAGGTTGTAGCTGAGGTGCACGGTTTTGTAGTCGGGGACGTGCCTCGTGACGCCCATCATGTATTTCTCGTCGAGCTGCAGGCTGAGGGTATCGGTGCGGCTCCCGTCGGCCGAGGCGACGACGGCGTCGAGGGTGCGCCAGCGGAGGCTGTCCTCGGCGGTGCAGTCGGGCGAGGCGAGCACATCCTGGCGGCGCAGCGTTACTTCGTAGTCGAAGTCGGCCCACGTGGAAATCTCCTTTCCGTTGACCGAGAGCAGCCTCATGCCTCTCTCGATGCCGGCCTTCGCAGCAGCAGAGCCGGGCACGACCGAGTCGATGTAGGCCTCGGCCAATAGTTGTAGGAACTGCGGCTGCGACTGCATCATCTTCAGCATGGAAAGTCCCTCTTCGGGCATCTCGAGCACGACCTCCTCGCCCTGTCGCAGGACGGTGACGGTCTTGGCATTGGAGATGGTGCGCATCACGGCGAGGCTGTACTCCTTTATCTCGCCCTTGTCCGTGCGGATGGGAATGTCGCCGTCCTGGAAGCCGATGGCGTGGGCCTGCTCGTTGTACTGGAAGCCCTGCTCGATGCTTGTCATGGGATAGTAGTCGCGCCCCCAGGCCAGCAGCACGAGGCTGTAGATGACCCAGGCGGTGATGAGGTTCATCAGCACGCCGCCGAACATGATGAGGAAGCGCTTCCATACCTTCTGCGAGCGGAACTCGTCGGGTTGCGCCGGCTGCTTCATCTGCTCGGTGTCCATGCTCTCATCTATCATGCCGGCTATCTTGACGTAGCCGCCGAGGGGTATCCAGCCGATGCCGTACTCCGTCTCTTTGTCCTTGAAACTGGGGAAAAGGCGGGTGAACCACTTGCTCTTCGTGCTGAAGAGGTGGAACTTGTAGTCGAAGAACATGAAGAACTTCTCGACCTTCACGCCGAAGAGTTTGGCGAAGCCGAAGTGGCCGCCCTCGTGCAGGACGACCAGGATGCTGAGGCAGCATATCAGCTGCAGGGTTTTTATCAGTACTGTTTCCATTATAAATGAGTTTCTTTTGCCATGTGTTTGTTATGAGGAAAATGATGCGTCGGCCGACGCTTGCTGTGGGAGTGGCCGATGCTTGCTGTGGCGTCGGCCGATGCTTGCTGTGGCGTCGGCCGATGCTACAGCAAGGAACGTCAGACGCCTCGTGTGGGGTGTTTTATGATTTCTTCAGCCACGCAGCGCGACTCGCGGTCGCAGTCGAGGTAGTCCTGCAGGGAAGGCTTCTCCTGATGCGGTACGCGGCGCAGTGTCTGCTCGATGACGTCGGCCATCCCAAGGAAGCTGCAGCGCTCCTGACGGAAGGCGAGGTTGGCCACTTCGTTTGCTGCGTTGACGACGCACGCGGCGTTGCCGCCCATCCGTATCGCCTCGTAGGCCATCCCGAGGCAGCGGAACTTCTCTGCGTCTGGTCGCTCGAACGTCAGGTCCTTGAGGTCCCACCAGTCGATGCGGGGGAAGCTGCTCTTGAGACGTGTGGGGTAGGAGAGTGCAAGCTGTATGGGGACGCGCATGTCGGGCATCCCCAGCTGTCCCTTCACGGCGCCGTCCTCGAACTGAACCGCGCTGTGCAGGATGCTCTGCGGATGGACCACGACTTGTATGCGCTCGGGTGTGACGTCGAAAAGCCAACGGGCCTCGATGACCTCGAAACCCTTGTTCATCATCGACGCGCTGTCGATGGTGATTTTTGCCCCCATGTCCCAGTTGGGATGCTTCAGGGCCTGGGCGGGCTTGACGTCGCGCAGCTGGTCGCGGGTGAAGGTGCGGAACGGGCCTCCGCTGGCCGTCAGGATAATCTTCTCGATGGGACTCTCTTCCCCCATGAGGCTCTGGAAGATGGCACTGTGCTCGCTGTCGACGGGCAGCAGAGGCACCCTGTGCTCCAGGCAGAGACGGGTGATGAGCTCTCCGGCCACGACGAGCGTCTCCTTGTTGGCCAGGGCGATGGGCTTGCCGGCCTGGATGGCGCTGATGGTGGGGCGCAGACCGCTGAAACCTACGAGGGCCGTCAGCACAATGTCCACCGGCTCCATCTGCACCACCTGGCAGAGGGCGTCGGCGCCCGTATAGACCTGTATCGGCTCGTCCTTCAGGGCGTCTCTGACGTAGTCGTACTTGCTCTCGTCGGCAATGACGACGCACTGCGGCCTGTATTGCTTTGCCTGCGCGATGAGCAGGTTGGCCTGGGTGTTCGCCGTCAGCACGTACGCCTCGAACAGGTCGGGGTGCTCGCTGATGACTTGCAGCGTCTGCGTGCCGATGCTGCCCGTGGAGCCTAATATGCAAATTCTTTTCATTTATTAACTCTTAATTCTTAACTCTTAACTCTTAATTCTTAATTTCTAATTACAAGTCAAGCAGCCCCTCGGGCAGCGACATGCGGATGGTCCTCGCCTTGTGGTCGATGTCCTTTATCCAGTCCTCGGCAGCCGGGATGTATCGCTCGCCGACCTGGAACAGGACGTTCTGCGTCGTGTCATCCACGCGGTCGATGGTGCCTATGCGTCCCGCCGCCTCGTCCCAGAGCTCGAAGCCCGTGAAGTAGCGCCAGGTGTATTCGTCGTCCTCGCTTGCCTCGGGGGTCAGCGAGTGCGGGAAGAAGACGTCGCATCCGATGAGGAACTGCACGTCGTTGGCAGAGTCGTAGTCGAGGAACTTCAGGAGCGCCGTCGTGTCGCTGCGGAAGCGGTACTCTTCCAGGAAAAACGGCACGAGGATGCCCTCGACGCGCAGCAGGAGGTATGCAGCCTCGGCACGGTCCCAGACGTCGTCGGTGAAGCTGAACGTCACCTCGCCCTTGACGCCGTGCGTGCGGCCGATGTGTCCTATCTTATAAACCTCGTTGTCAGCTATCATTTCCTTTTTATGTTCTCCCCATGGAGGGGGAGTTGGAGGGAGTCTCCACTCTCGTTATCCTTGCACCAAGGGCGCAGAGCCGCCCCTCGATGTTTTCGTATCCTCTGTCTATCTGGCCGATGTTGTCAATGCGACTCGTGCCCTGCGCACTCATGGCGGCAATGAGCAGGGCAATGCCGGCACGGATGTCGGGACTCGTCATGCGGCCCGCGTGCAGCTGACGCTGGTGGTCGTGCCCCACGACGACGGCCCTGTGCGGATCGCAAAGAATAATCTGCGCTCCCATATCTATAAGTTTGTCAACGAAAAAGAGGCGGCTTTCGAACATCTTCTGATGGATGAGCACTGAGCCTTTGGCCTGCGTGCTGACCACAAGCAGGACGCTCAGCAGGTCGGGCGTGAAGCCGGGCCACGGCGCGTCGCTCAGCGTCATAAACGAGCCGTCGATGAAGCTCTCTATTTCGTAATGCTCTTGCCTCGGGATGAAAAGGTCTGCCCCCTCCGTCTCGATGCGGATGCCCAGCCGACGGAAGGTGCTCGGGATGATGCCGAGATGCTCCGGCGACGCGTTGCAGATGCGTACGCCATCGCCCACCATCGCCGCCATGCCGATAAAGGAGCCGACTTCTATCATGTCGGGCAGGATGGTGTGAGTCGTGCCGTGGAGACTTTCCACGCCGTCGATTGTCAGCAGGTTGCTGCCGATGCCGGCGATGCGAGCTCCCATCTGGCAAAGCATCTTACAAAGCTGCTGGATGTACGGCTCGCAGGCGGCGTTGTAGATGGTCGTGACGCCTTTGGCCAGCACAGCCGTCATGATGATGTTCGCCGTGCCGGTGACGGAGGCCTCATCCAAGAGCATGTAGGCGCCCTCGAGTCGCTCGGCCTCGACGTTGTAGAGGTGCAGGGCCTCGTCATAGGTGAAGCGGCCGCCCAGCTGCTGGATGCCGTGGAAGTGCGTGTCGAGGCGACGCCTGCCGATTTGGTCGCCGCCCGGCTTCGCCACGATAGCCTTGCCGCGCCGCGCCAGCAGCGGACCCAGCATCATCACGCTGCCGCGAAGCTGCCGGCAACGTTCCATGTAGGCTTCGCTGCTGAGGTATCGGTCGTCGAGACGCTTGGCAGAGAACGTGTAATCGTGTGCATCGTGCCTCGTCACCTCGACGCCCATGTCCTCCAGAAGCTTTATCTGGTTGTTGACATCGACAATGTCGGGGATATTCTTGATGTGGACGGGCTCTTCCGTCAGCAAGACGGCACAAAGCACTTGCAACGCCTCGTTCTTTGCCCCTTGAGGCAAAATTTCTCCTTTCAGTCTGTATCCGCCTTCTATGATGAATGATGCCATGACCTATTTCTTTCTTTTACGTTTCTTCCCAGCATCGGAGGCCTGCAGCGGCGACTCGCCGACGGGCTCGAATGTGAAGCTGTCGAGGTCGATGCCCAGTCGGCCGCCCGAATACCTCTCGATGTCCTGGGCCACGAGTGCGTTGTCCATCGAGTCGCGATTCCAAATGAAGAGGTCTTGCTTCATCTGGTTGGCGATGCACTCCGTGAAGGCCTTGCGTGTCCCTTCGTCTTGAATCGTCTTCGCATACTCGAGGCCTTGCTCCACGAGATAGCCGTAGTGCCTGCGCTTGATGTCCTTCATCGGGTAAGGCAACGGCTCGGGATGGGCCATCACTTCTTCTTGGGGAACGATGTTGACGGGATAGTCGATGTCGAGCTTGTAGTGGGAGATGCGCGCCAAATGGTTCCAGAGGCGATGTTCGTTGTCTTCCTTGCTGGCCGCCGACGGCAGCAGACCCGACATGATTCTCACGATGGTGTTGGCGCATCGCTGTCGCTCGGCACGGTCCTTTATCTCGACGGCCATATCCACCATCATTTGGACGGCTCGCCCGTACTCAGGCATCACGAGTTGCTCTCTTTGTGTGTTGTATTGCATTATAGTAGGCTTTTTGATTTTATCGCAACGAAATCCTTCAGGTAAAAGGGCTCGAAGTATGCCACATCGCGTGTCTCGCCGAGATGCAACGCGCGTTCTGCCAAGGGGAACATCCATTTGGCGAGCGGCACGATGCCTTCGATGAAGTGGGCATTCGGGTGCTGAATGACGCTCTGGCACTTTGCGGCGCCGTTTCCGAAGAAATAGACGGGGTGCTCTGCGAGGAAGGGAAGGTAGGTGTCTGAGGTGACGATGTCTGCGCCGACGGCTCGCACCTCACGGAGCGACCTGTCGTAAACCGCGCTGTACACCTCCATTCGCCTCGCGTCTATCATGGGGACGAGCAGCGCGTCGTCGGGCAATTCCTCTTTCCCCAGCAGGACAGGCACGCACAGAAGCTTGAGCGTCGACACGCTCAGCAGAGGCAAGTCCCGACCATAGCATACGCCCTTGGCCAACGAAACACCGATGCGCAGGCCGGTATAGCTGCCGGGACCTTCGCTCACTGCAACGGCATCGACCGGGATGGCGTGAGAGTTGGCAAACGACAACGCTTCATCTACGAAGACGCCACACACGACGGCATGGTTCGGCCCCTCAAGGTCTTCCTGATGGAAGATGAGGCTGCCGTTCTCGCTTAGTGCTACAGAACACGCTTTCGTGCTGGTCTCTATATGCAGGATACACGCCATAATCTCTATTCCCTAATGTCTAATCTTTATTCCTTTATTTATTTCGCGCTGCAAAGATACAAAAAAGATTAGAGATTAGAGATTAGAGGATGGAGTTTTTTTGTCTATTGGGGCTGAAAGGGCTCTAATCCCTCTTCTTCTCCTTTGCTTTTTCCCGATAAGCCCTCATTGCATTGAAGCCATAGTCGAGCAGGATGGCCGACTCCTTGAATCTTGACGAGCGGCTTCGGCTGCCCAGAAGGACGAGGAAGAGCGTGCTGTCGTCGCGGTTGGCGGCTGAGGCGAGGCAGCCTGCCGCCTGACGTGTGTAGCCCGTCTTGATGCCGATGCAGCCGTCGTAGCTGAAGAGGAGCTGGTTGGTGCTTGTGCAGGGCAGGTGCCGTCCGTCGAGAAGCGGGATGTCTTTCTCTGCAGTGCCGACGATGTCCGAGAAGAGGCTGTCGGCCATGCAATATCTGGAAAGCCTGACGAGATCGCTTGCGGAGCTGTAGTTCTCGTTGCAGGGCATGCCGTTCACGCTGGCGAAGTGCGTGCTGTCCATGCCCAGGTATTGCGCCTTCTCGTTCATCATGGCATAGAACGACAGCGTGTCGCCTGCGATGTGATTGGCGACTGCGTATGCCGCGTTGTTATCGCTCACCATCATCATCTCGCAGACGAGGTCGCCGAGCCGGTAGGCGTCGCCCGCCTTCACCCATGAGTCCCGCGTGACGCAGTCGTTGCCCGTGATGAGGACCGTGTCGGCAAGGCATCCGTTCTCGAGCGCCAGCAGGCAGGTCATCATCTTGGTAATCGACGCCATATACAACTTCTCGTCCGCTGCTTTCTCGCTGATGATGAACCCCGTAGAGTCATCGACGAGCAGCCAGGCCTTGGCCGTAATTGCTTCGACGCTTCCGAAGCCCTCGACCGAATCGAGCCGGACGAAGTCGCTGAGCGTGGAGTCCAACAGCGCAATCTTACGCAGCCGCTGCTCCTCGGGCGTAAGTTTCTCTTCGCTTCTGCAGGCAAAGCAGAACGCCAGCAGAAGGGACATCAAACAGAGGAAAGGCTTTTTCATGCTGCAAAGGTAGTGAAAAAAAGTCAAACGTGTGTGCTTTTTCCCCGTTAAAATAGAAATAATGTGTGTCTTCCCTTTGTATTTCGCTCGCTTCTTCGTATCTTTGCAGCAAAATTGCAGACGAAGATGATACTATCAATGACAGGATACGGCAAGGCTTCAGCTGTGTTCCAGGGAAAGAAGATTATTGCTGAGGTGAAGTCACTCAACAGCAAGGCGCTCGACCTCTCATCGCGCGTGGCTCCCATCTACAGGGAGAAGGAGATGGAGGTGCGGGCGATGCTGGCGCAGAGCATAGAGCGCGGCAAAGTGGAGTTCAATCTTTGGATTGAGCAACAGGACCCGTCGGACGCCTCGCCAATAAACGGCGAGCTGGTGGCCGCGTACTACCGGCAGATGCAGGACATCTCGGTGAAGTACGGCATACCGGAGCCCGACGACTACTGGCACACGCTGGTCCGCATGCCGGGCGTGATGTCGGCCGGCGAGACGCAGCAGGAGCTCTCCGACGAGGAGTGGCAGGTGGCGCGCGACGTCGTGCAGAGGGCCATCGACAGCCTGATGGCGTTCCGTCGCCAGGAGGGCGAGGCCCTGCAGCGTAAGTTCGAGGAGAAGCTCGACAACATAGGCGCCCTGCTCGCCGGCATCGAGCCCTACGAGAAGCAGCGCGTCGAGAAAATCCGCCAGCGCATAACGGACGGGCTCGCCTCCATCCCGGATGTGGAGTACGATAAGAACAGGTTGGAGCAGGAAATGATTTACTACATCGAGAAGCTCGACATCAACGAGGAGAAGCAGCGCTTGGCGAACCATCTTCTCTACTTTCGCAAGACCATGGACGAAGGGCACGGACAGGGCAAGAAACTCGGTTTCATCGCTCAGGAGATGGGTCGCGAGATCAACACCACCGGCAGCAAAAGCAACCTGGCAGAGATGCAGAACATCGTCGTCAAGATGAAGGACGAGCTCGAACAGATTAAGGAACAAGTATTGAATGTAATGTAAAGAGCCTCCCCCTTGCCCCTCCAAAGGAGGGGTGACAGGAAGCCGCTATAATAAGAAGTGATGTAAATAGCCTCCCCATTGCCCCTCCAAAGGAGGGGTGACAGGAAGACGCAGTTATTAAAAGCAGAGGGATGAAACGAGGATACGAGACGGCAAACTGTGCGGCTTATGATTTGCTGCGCAAGTTTTCGCTTGAGAATCGCAAGAATCCCACGGAGGCAGAAAGCATCTTATGGAATGCCTTGCGGGCTTCCCAATGCGGAGTCCGCTTTCGCAGACAACATATCATAGGAGATTACATTGCTGATTTTGTGTGCTTGCAGGAGAAGCTCATTATCGAGGTTGACGGAGCATATCATAATAAAAGTGCACAAATGGTTGATGATGAGCAGAGGAGCGAGGATTTAGGACGATTAGGCTTTCGGGTGATGCGCTTAACCAACGAAGAAATTATAACCAATATTGATATTGTCATGGATAAGATAAAAGAAGAGCTTCAGTCGGGCGGTTCCCCCCTCCTTTGGAGGGGTCGGGGGAGGCTTCTTATTGTTTCAGCTCCTTCGGGTAGTGGCAAGAGCACAATCGTGAACTACCTGATGACGGAGCATCCCGAGTTCAGGCTGGCGTTCAGCGTAAGCGCCACCAGCAGGCCGCCGAGAGGCCAGGAGCAGGATGGCGTGGACTACTATTTCCTTACGCCTGAGGAGTTCCGACGCCACATCAAGGCGGACGATTTCCTCGAGTATGAAGAAGTTTATGAAGGCAGGTTCTACGGCACGCTGAAGCGTCAGGTCGAGGAGAAATTGGCAGCGGGGATGAATGTCGTCTTCGATGTCGACGTGAAGGGTGGCATCAACATCAAGCGATACTATGGCGACGATGCCATGAGCATCTTCATCCAGCCCCCCTCAATCGAGGTCCTGAGGGAGCGTCTGATACGTAGAAATACCGATGAAATGGCGCAAATTGAACAAAGAGTGGCCAAGGCGGCGTACGAAATGTCGTTTGCCCCGCAGTTCGACCACATCATCGTCAACGACGACCTCGACGTCGCAAAACAGCAGGCCGTGGTATTGCTCCGCGACTTCTTCCATGAGACCCCTTGAGCCCCTCCAGAGAGAACGGCTAACGCCATAGGAAGAGCCCCCCTAACCCCCTTTAGGGGGAATTTTACGCCACAGCAAGGAAAGGCCAACGCCACAGCAAGGAGCGGCCAACGCTACAGCAAGGAACGGCCAACGCCACAGCAAGCGTTTTCCGACGCCACCTTTCAATTTTCAATTTTCAATTTTAAATTTTAAATTTTCCAAATGTTAACAGGCATCTACGGAGGCAGTTTCAATCCCATTCACGAGGGGCACGTGCGGCTGGCGAAAGCGTTGGCCGACAGCGGTCTCGTCGATGAGATGTGGCTCCTGGTCTCGCCGCAAAACCCATTCAAGGTGAATGCCGACCTGCTCGATGATGATGAACGGCTGCGCCTGGCGCGTCTTGCAGTCGCTGACATACAGGGCGTTGAGGTGTGCGACCGCGAATTTTCCCTGCCCCGACCTTCCTATATGTACAATACGTTGCGAGCCCTGAGCCGCGAGCACCCCGAGCGCGAGTTCGTGCTTGTCATCGGGGCCGACAACTGGCCGCGTTTCCCCGACTGGTACCGCAGCAAGGCCATCCTCGCCCGCTACCGCATCATCATCTATCCCAGACCGGGCTACGCGCTGCCGGACGTCCCACGAAACGTCACCGTTGCCGAGACGCCGCTGCTCGACATCAGCAGCACGGAGATACGGAACCGCATCGCCAACGACCCCGATTACGACGGCGAGGGCCTTCCTCCAGCCGTTTGGGAAGAAATAAAGGCAAAGGGCTTGTATGTTTCATAAAAAGTCCGTACATTTGCCGCGCAAAACGTAATGAACATGTATCGCAACAAAGTATTTTTCATAGCACTCTGCAGCCTGATGGCCTCTCTTGGCGCGTTCGCCGAAGAGGAGTTGGTCAAGTTCGGCAATTTCGACTCGTGGATTACCCGCTCCATAAAGGAGAGCGTGCTCGTCGGCGGTAACACGCAGACACTCTATGAGATAGGCCCGAAAGGAACGTTCGACGGCGCCCGAGCCTACACCAATCAGGGCGGTTCGCCTTGGGGCTGCAGCAACGTCTTTGCGAAAGTGGCGGGCGTGGTCAAGACCAACGTCAGCGTCTATCCCGACAAACATCAGGGCGGCCAGTGCGCCAAGCTGACGACACACATCGTGAGCGCCAAGGCCATCGGCGTCATCAACATCAGCGTCCTCGCCACGGGCAGCATCTTCCTCGGCACCCTGCTGGAGCCCATCACAGGCTCGAGCAACCCGATGAGCAAGATGAGCATCGGCATACCCTTCACCAAGCGACCGAAGGCCGTCAAGTTCGACTACAAGTACAACTCGCCGGGCACGGAGCGCATCCGCGAGACGGGCTTCAGCAAGCGACTGAAAGTGAGCGGCAAGGACATGGGGCAGGTCACCTGTCTGCTGCAGAAGCGGTGGGAGGACGCAGACGGCAACATCCACGCCCTTCGCATCGGCACCATGCGCCACTTCTTCACCCAAAACTGCGACTGGAAGGAGGGGCAGACCTTCAACATCCATTACGGCGACATCACCCACGAGAGCTTCTACAAGCCGGATATGGGGCTGATGTCGGGCAGCACGGGTTTCTACGGCCTCAACAGCAAAGGGAAGAACGTGCCCGTCACCGAGGAAGGCTGGGCATCACCCGACGAAACGCCCACGCATATCGTACTGAAATTCGACAGCAGCCATGGCGGCGCCTACGTCGGCACCATCGGCAACACCCTCTGGGTGGACAACGTCAAGCTTGTGTACTAAAGAGCCTCCCCCTGCCCCTCCAAAGGAACAGCCTCCCCCAGCCCCTCCAAAGGAATAGCCTCCCCCAGCCCCTCCAAAGGAGGGGTGAATTAAATAGTTAAATTACTCAAATCGTAAATAAATCGTAAATCGTAAATCGTCAAATCGTAAATTAGTGCGTCCCTACTACCTTGTCCAGGAGTCGTTGCTCCGACGTAATCTGCAGCTCATCAAGAGCGTTGCCGACGAAGCCGACGTGGAGATAATCCTCGCCTTCAAAGCCTTCGCGTTATGGCGTACCTTTCCAATTTTCCGCGATTTCATCGAGAAAACCACGGCAAGCAGTCTGTGCGAAGCGCGCCTTTCGTTGGAGGAGTTCGGCTCCCTCGCCCACACCTACAGCCCGGCGTATGAGGACGATGAATTCGACGAAATACTGCATTGCAGCGGCCACGTCACCTTCAATTCCCTCTCGCAATACGAGCACTTTGCGCCAAAAACAGCCCATTTCATCGAACATTCCGTGTCCTACGGCCTTCGCGTCAACCCGGAATACAGCGAGATAGAGACGGAGCTCTACAACCCCTGCGCACCCGGTAGCCGCTTCGGCGTGCTGGCCGAGCAGTTGCCCGACAAACTCCCTGCCGGCATCGAAGGTTTCCATTGCCATTGCCACTGCGAGAGTCCGGCCTCGGCTCTGGAGCACACCCTCGAGCATCTTGAAGCGAAATTCTCGCGCTGGTTCCCGCAACTGAAGTGGCTGAACCTGGGTGGCGGACACCTGATGACGCGCAAGGGCTACGACGTCGCGTACCTTATTAATATATTAAAGGGACTGCACCGCCGCCATCCGCATCTCCACATCATCCTCGAACCGGGCAGCACCTTTGCCTGGCAGACGGGGCCGCTCGTGGCTCAGGTGGTCGATGTCGTCGAGAACCATGGCATCCAGACGGCCATCCTGAACGTCTCTTTCACCTGCCACATGCCCGACTGCCTCGAGATGCCCTATCAGCCCGACGTGCGCGGCGCCGAGAGCCTTCCCTTCGAGGCAGCTTCACAGCCCGATGCGAAAGAGCGGAACATCTACCGGTTGGGCGGCAACAGTTGCCTGAGCGGCGACTACATGGGCAGTTGGCGTTTCCCCGAGCCGCTCCAGGTGGGGCAGGAGGTCGTCTTCGAGGACATGATACACTACACGACCGTAAAGACCACGATGTTCAACGGCATCATGCACCCCTCGATCGTACTCGAGCATGAGGACGGCACGCGCGAGGAGCTCCGCCGCTTCACTTACGAGGACTACAGGGACCGTATGGATTAGCCAATCAGTCGGTTTGCCCCTCTTTTGGATGTGACAATGAGAGGCTTTAGGCTTTTCCCCCGAGCGTTTAGGGAAAACCCTTGCATTTGCTTCCGTTTTATGTCTTACCTTTGCACTGTCAAACAGAAATAAACGTGCAACACATAAAACATCAAATGCTATGAAAAAATTAGTTCTTTCCCTGATGCTGATGGCAGCCTGGATGGGTGCCAGTGCAATGAGTTTCGAACGCGCTCAGGCTGAGGCTCTCTACCTGACGGACAAGATGGCGTATGAGCTCAACCTCAACGACCAACAGTATAACGATGCCTACGAGATCAACCTCGACTACTTCCTCCGTGTCGATTCGCCGTCCGATCTCTATGGCGACTACTACAGCTATCGCCTGTACGACCTGCGTTGCATCCTGCACGACTGGCAGTACAGCCTCCTTACGGCAGCCGACTACTTCCTGCGCCCTATCCTGTGGCGTGCCGGCGGCTGGTACTTCCCCATCTATAGCTACTACAATCGCGGCTACTTCTACTACAGCCGGCCTGTCGTATGGCGTACGTATTATGGCGGTCACAGTCGCTATCACTACCACGGAGGCTTCTATGCCGATCGCCGTCCGCACTGGAACGGCGGGCTGAGGGGTCACGACATGCATCGCCCGGCGGTGGGTTATCGCAGCAATGGCGACGGCGGTCGTCGCATCAGCGGCAATGGTTATCATATCGACATGAACAACCATCGCTCCGGAGGCAACGACAACCGCGACAGAAGCAGTTATGGCGACCATGGCCGTTCCAACGACAACAACCGCAGCGGCAGCACGCACTCCTACGGTAACCATGAGAGCAGCAGTACTCACAACTCCGACGTCAGAACGAGCAATCGTGGCAACATCAGTCACGTCGGCGTGAATCGCGGCAACTCGTTCGACGGCAGCAGCTCCCGCATGAGCTCGGGCCTGAGTCGTGGCAGCAGCATGAGCCAGAGCAGCAGCATGAGTCGCGGCAACGTATCCAGCTACGGAAGCTCTTCTCGCGGAAGTAGCATGAGCAGCAGTCGCGCAGGCAGCATGAGCAGCAGTCGGAGCGTTGGTATCGGCAGCAGCCGTGGCAGTTCATCCAGCTACGGAGGCTCTTCTCGCGGTGGCTCAAGCTTCGGTGGCAGCAGCCGTGGCAGTTCATCCAGCTTCGGCGGTTCCTCTCGCGGCAGCAGCATGGGAGGCAGCCGTGGCAGCGCTGGCAGCAGCCGAGGCGGTCGCAGGTAACATATAAAACAACGCCGCACGCTGGGAATGCAGATTCCGCGTGCGGCGTTTTATGTCTCCCCGTTCAGGGATTGGCCAGGCGTTTTCCAGCGCCTGGTTTTGTTATCCTACTTGCAACCCGGGCACCAGGGCTTGAGCTGCTTGAAGAAGTCGTTGCCCTTGTCGTCGACGAGGATGAAGGCAGGGAAGTCCTCTACCGTTATCTTCCAAATGGCCTCCATGCCCAGCTCGGGATATTCCACGCACTCAATGCTTTTGATGCTCGACTGCGACAGCACGGCTGCCACGCCGCCAATCGTGCCGAGGTAGAAGCCGCCGTGCTTCTTGCAGGCATCGGTCACTTGCTGCGAGCGATTGCCCTTGGCTATCATCACGAGGCTCCCGCCATTGGCCTGGAACTCATCGACGTAGGGGTCCATGCGGCCTGCCGTGGTGGGGCCCATCGAACCGCAGGGATAGCCTGCCGGCGTCTTTGCCGGGCCGGCATACAATACGGGATGGTCCTTGAAGTATTGAGGCATTCCCTCGCCTGCATCGAGACGAGCTTTGAGTTTGGCGTGTGCGATGTCGCGGGCCACAATGATGGTGCCCTTCAGGTTGACGCGTGTCGAGACGGGGTACTTGCTCAGCTCAGCACGGACGGCATCGATGCCCTTGTCGAGGTCGATGTCAATGCCCTTGCCGCCCTCGCCGGGGAGACGCAGCTCTTCGGGAATGAGTTCGCCCGGGCAGTCGTCCATCTTCTCCAGCCAGATGCCGTCGCGGTTAATCTTCGCCTTGATATTGCGGTCGGCTGAGCAACTTACGCCCATGCCGATGGGACAGCTGGCGCCGTGGCGCGGCAGGCGGATGACGCGGATGTCGTGGGCAAGGTACTTGCCGCCGAACTGTGCGCCGAGGCCTATCTTGTGCGCTTCCTCCAGAAGCTTCTTCTCGAGGTCGATGTCGCGGAAAGCACGGCCCGTCTCGTCGCCCGTGGTAGGCAGCGAGTCGTAGTACTTGATGCTGGCCAGCTTGACCGTCAGCAGGTTCTTCTCTGCCGACGTACCGCCGATGACGAACGCGATGTGGTAGGGCGGGCAGGCTGCCGTGCCCAGATGCTTCATCTCCTCAACGAGGAAGGGGAGCAACGTGCCTTCGTTCTGAATTGTAGCCTTCGTCATGGGGTAGAAATACGTCTTATTGGCGGAGCCGCCACCCTTGGCGACCATCACGAAGCGGTATTCTGCGCCCTCGCACGCCTCGATGTCAATCTGCGCGGGAAGGTTGCACTTCGTGTTCACCTCATCATACATATTGAGGGGTGCGTTCTGGGAGTAGCGGAGGTTATCTTGCGTAAAGGTGTTGAAGACGCCACGCGAGAGTGCTTCCTCATCCTCGAAACCCGTCCACACTTGCTGGCCCTTCTCGCCGTGAATGATGGCGGTGCCGGTGTCCTGGCAGAAGGGCAGGATGCCCTTGCAGGCCGTCTCGGCATTGCGCAGGAATTGGAGGGCGACGTACTTGTCGTTCTCGCTGGCATCGGGGTCTTTCAGGATTTGTGCCACCTGCAGGTTGTGCTCGCGGCGCAGCATGAACTCCACGTCGTGGAAAGCTTGCTGAGCCAACAGCGTCAACGCTTCGGGAGAAACCTTCACGATTTCCTTCCCTTCGAACTCGCTGACGGTGACGCCTTCCTTCGTCAGGAGGCGGTACTCGGTCTTGTCCTCGCCCATCTGGAACATTGGGGCATACTTGAATTCAGCCATTTCTTTAATTCATTATTTAATGATTTACGATTTGCTTTTTATTTGCATTCTGATAATTTGTCTGTTTGCTATGATTCATTGTCCATTGTCCATTGACCATTAGCTTCTCCTTCGTAATGCTGGAATAGGAAGTCGTTGTAGGGATACTTCTGCACGTGCAACTCCCTTACCTTATTATATAGTACTTGCTTCAGGGTATCGACGTTGGTGCGCTCTTGTGCGGAGATGAAGAGGCATTGGCCGCCGAGGCGCGACATCCAGGTGTGGATGAGTTCGTCGAGCGAGACGTTGCGGGCGGTGGCGGGCGTGAGGTCGTCGGCATCCTTCTCCTCCCAGGTGTAGGCGTCAATCTTGTTGAAGATAATCATCTGCGGCTTCTCGCTGCAACCGAGGTCGGCCAGCGTCTTATCGACTACCTTTATCTGGTCCTCGAAGTCGGGATGGCTGATGTCCACGATATGGAGCAGGAGGTCGGCCTCGCGTACCTCGTCGAGCGTGCTCTTGAAGGAATCGACAAGGTCTGTGGGGAGTTTGCGGATGAAGCCGACGGTGTCGCTGAGCAGGAACGTCAGGTTGTCGACGATGACCTTTCGTACGGTCGTGTCGAGCGTGGCGAATAGCTTGTTCTCGGCAAAGACTTCGCTCTTGGAGAGCAGGTTCATCAGGGTGCTCTTGCCGACGTTGGTATAGCCCACGAGCGCCACGCGAATCATGCGGCCGCGGTTGCCTCGCTGCGTCGTCTTCTGCTTGTCGATTTCCGCGAGGCGCTGCTTGAGCAGACTCATGCGGTTGAGGATGATGCGTCGGTCCATCTCGAGCTGCGTCTCGCCCGGTCCGCGCAGTCCCACCGAGCCCTTGCCTCCGCCGCTGCCCGAGCCGCCGCCCTGTCGCTCGAGGTGCGTCCAGAGGCGTTGCAGGCGCGGCAACATGTAGCGGTACTGTGCCAGCTCGACCTGCGTCTTGGCGTTGGCCGTCTGGGCTCGCATGGCGAAGATGTCGAGGATGAGCGTCGTGCGGTCCAGTATCTTCACCTTCAGCTCGTTCTCGATGTTGCGGAGCTGCTTGGCCGAGAGCTCGTCGTCGAAGATGACCATCGACACCTCGCGCTCTGCGTCCTCCTCGGCCTGAATGTAGGCTCGAATCTCTTGAAGCTTGCCGATGCCGATGTAGGTGACGCTGTTAGGGCCGTTCATCCTTTGGGTGAAGCGACGGATGGTCTTGGCTCCCGCCGTCTCAGCCAGGAACTCCAGTTCGTCGAGGTATTCGGTCGTCTTGCGCTCATTCTGACTGGGTGTGATGAGGCCTACCAGCACCGCCGTCTCGGGTGAGTTGTCGACGACGTTGTGGTACTTCGTGCCCGTCATGCCCTCCTCAAAAGGCAGCGACGAGCGCGAGGAGTTATAGTGTTTGCTTCGGGATGTCCTCATGTTAATTCATAATTAAGAATTCATAATTCATAATTCTCTTCTTCGCTAAACTTAGGGCGTAGCATTATTCTGAATTATGAATTAAGCATTATGAATTGTTATTTAACTTGTACGACGAGGTATTTGCTGACGCTCCAGAACTTCTGCGGATTGGTGATGTGCAGTTCGTACTGCCCCTGCTTGTCCTTCACGAGCTGGTATGTGCCGGCGGGGTGCGTGGAGAGTAGCTGAGCGCTCTTGCTGTAGAACTTGATGTCCTTGTCGTAGCGGATGTCTATCTTCGTGAAGTAGTCTTTGTTGAAATCGTCGCTCTTGAGGATGTCGCCCTTCGACAGGATTTTCTGCTCTTTCAGTTCGCTCTTCGTGCCGAACACGAACCAGGCCGTGTTGAGTTCCTTGTCCTGCTGCTGCACCTTCTCAGTCTTCTGCTTGTTCTCTTCTGTGAGGGAAACCACGTTGTTGCTCAGCCCGGCAATTGCCTCGCCCTGCGACTCGATGAGTGCGTCTTTCTCGGCCAGGCTCGCCTCAAGCTCTTGTATGCGCTGAGCCTGAGCCTCAATCTGTGCCTGCAGGTTCTCGATGGTCTTCTGCATCTTTGTGTTCTTGATGCTACTGTTCTTGAGCTTCTCCTGCAGCTGGGCAATCATGTCGCGGTTCTGCTGCATGGCTTCCTTGATGAAGTCCATGTTGTCGCGAATTACCTCTTTGGTGCTGGCGCTCTCAGGGCCGACCTCGGCAATCGTCACACGTCCCTCTGCCTCGTTGATGCGCCGGATGCCCTCCTGCACTTCGTTGAAGGTGCTCAGGATGTCGTCAAGCTCCATATCTTTCTCATTGATGATGCGCTGCAAGGAGTCGCGTTCCTGCTGGGCAGCGTCCTGCTGCCCGCCAATCATGTTGCATGCGCTCAAACTGAGGGCGCAGGCAACGAAAATGAAAAGTTTCTTCATATCATTTACTGTTTATGTCCTCCACCCGACCTCCCCGAGGGGAGGCATTATGGAAGGCGATTGTTGGTTATTCATTCTTTCTGGCCACCTCGTTCTCCTCCCTTCGGGGAGGCTGGGAGGGGGCCTCCGCTTACCACTATCACGAACTCGCCTCGGGGTTCGGTCTCCGTGAAGTGCTGCAAGACCTCCTGGAGCGAGCCGCGGACGCTCTCTTCGTGTATCTTGCTTATTTCCCGGCAGACGCTCACTTGCCGCTCCGGGCCGAAGACCTCGATGAACTGCGTCAAGGCCTTCACGATGCGATGCGGCGACTCGTAGAAGATCATGGTTCGTGTCTCCTCACTTAACGCCTGGAGCCGCGTCTGCCGTCCTTTCTTTTGAGGCAGGAAGCCCTCGAAGCAGAAGCGGTCGCACGGCAAGCCGCTGCTGACGAGTGCCGGCACGAAGGCCGTTGCGCCGGGCAGGGTAATGACCTCTATGCCGGCCCGAATGGCTTCGCGAGCCACGAGGAAGCCCGGGTCGCTGATGCCCGGCGTGCCCGCGTCGCTCACCACGGCTATCGTCTGCCCGGCAAGCAAGCGCTCCACGATGCTCTCCACCGTCTTGTGCTCGTTGAACTTGTGGTACGAGAGCATGGCATTCTTGATGTCGAAGTGGCGGAGGAGGTTGCCACTCGTCCGCGTGTCCTCGGCCAGGATGAGGTCAGCCTCGCGCAGCACCTTGAGTGCCCGCATCGTGATGTCCTCGAGATTGCCGACCGGCGTCGGTACCAAGTAGAGCGTTCCCATACCTTATTATATATTACATATCACGCCTGCAAAGATACGAAAAAACATTGAACATTGGACACCGAACATTGAACATTAAGTCTTTTTTTGTCTTTTTCTCAATTCTTAACTGTTAATTGATAATTTCTTTGTATATTTGTGCCTGCATAATAACCTTTCGAAGAAGTGGAGGTGTCAAATGGTAAATGGTAAACGGAGGAACGGCAAATGAAAGACGTTGGTTCAAGCAATGGCGAGATGATGCGTCGCGGCAGGGTTGAGGTCGTGTGCGGCTCGATGTTCTCGGGCAAGACGGAGGAGCTCATCCGCCGTTTGCGTCGCGCTCAGTTCGCAAAGCAAAAGGTAGAGATATTCAAGCCCGCCATGGACGTGCGGTATAGCGAGCAGGAGGTCGTCAGCCACGAAGGCACGAGCATCCTCTCCACGCCAGTCGATTCCTCCGCCAGCATCCTGCTCATGGGGCAGGAGAGCGACGTCGTGGGCATCGACGAGGCGCAGTTCTTCGACGAGCACATCGTGGAGGTCTGCAACGAGTTGGCGTCGAAGGGCATCAGAGTCATCGTCGCCGGCCTCGACCTCGACTTCAAGGGTCAGCCGTTCGGACCGATGCCTGCCCTCCTTGCCATCGCCGACGAGGTGACGAAGGTGCATGCCATCTGCGTCCGTTGCGGGGCCTTGGCCTACGTCAGCCATCGCATCGTGGCCGGAGAGAAACAGGTCATGCTTGGCGAGAAGCAGGAGTACGAACCGCTTTGCCGCGAGTGTTACGCCAAGGCGACAGCCCCAACCAACCCCTCTCCTCTTAAGTGAAGAATGAAGAGTGAAGAAGTTTTTTTAAATGAAGAATGAAGAATGAAGAATGAAGAATTTGCTACCGCACTGTAAATAGTTAAATTACTAAATTGTACATAAATTGTACATTGTACATTGCTACATTGTACATTAACTAAATAGTAAATCGTCAAATCGTAAATGAATAGATGTTTGAACGTGAGATAACCTTCGACCGCGTAGTGCGGTGGCTTGTTGCGGCACTCATCGCAACGGCACTTGTGTGGCTTGTCAACCGCCTTTCCAGCGTCCTGCTGCCCTTCTTCATTGCTTGGATTCTGGCCTACATGATACACCCCTTCGTGCTCTTCCTCGAGAAGAAGTGCCGGCTGAAATACCGCGTCGTCAGCATCGTGGTGGCTCTGCTCGTCATCTTTGCCGTGCTCACCCTCGCGGTCTTTCTCGTCGTGCCGCCCATCGTGGAGGAGAGTCTGCGGATGGCCAAGCTGATAACCGTCTATTTCAACGACACGCTGGCGTCGAGCGACCTCTTCGACAACCTGCAAGGCATGCTGCAGAGCTATGCCAACGACGACTCGCTGATGAAGCTCTTCCAGCACAGCAGTGTGATGGACATAGCGGAGAGCCTCGTCCTGAAGGCTTGGGAGTTCCTCTCCGGCACGCTCAACTTCGCCATCGGCCTGCTGGGCAGCCTGATTGTCCTGCTCTATCTGTTCTTCATCCTGATGGACTATGAGAAGATCTCGAAAGGATGGATCCACTTCATCCCGGAGGGACAACGGGGCATCGCAAACATGGTGGCTCATGATGTGAAGAACGGCATGAACGCCTACTTCCGCGGGCAGTCGCTCATCGCCCTGCTGGTCGGCATCCTCTTCAGCATCGGTTTCCTCATCATCGACTTCCCGATGGCCATCGGCCTGGGGCTCTTCATCGGCCTCCTGAACCTGATACCCTACCTGCAGCTCGTCGGGTTCATCCCCACCATCATACTGGCTCTCGTGAAGGCAGCCGATACGGGGCAGAGCTTCTGGCTCATCCTGCTCTGCGCCCTCGCCGTTTTCGCCGTCGTGCAGACCATTCAGGACGTCATCCTGACGCCTCGCATCATGGGCCACGTCATGGGTCTCAACCCCGCCATCATCCTGCTGAGCCTCTCCGTCTGGGGCAGCCTGCTGGGCATCATCGGCCTTATCATCGCCCTGCCCCTCACCACGTTGCTCATCTCATACTATCGTCGGTTTATCCTCAAAGAAACGAGCCAAGACATGCCCAAAAAGGCCTCGAAGAAACAAAAAACAAAAGAAAACAAATAATTTTAATCTTTAATCTTTAATCTTTAATCTTTTTTTCTTACCTTTGCACCCGCAAAAGCGATTTTTGCATTTAGGTTGACTCGCTAGCTCAGTTGGTAGAGCATCACACTTTTAATGTGGGGGTCTTGGGTTCGAGCCCCAAGCGGGTTACCAAAAGGAGAGGCTTTAGGGCCTCTTTTTTGTTTTCGCTTGCGGCTCTCACCCACGAGGGACTAAATTTTCCCACACGAGGGACTAATTTTTCCCACACGAGGGAATCGCTTTTCCCACACGTGGGAACTGGTCTTCCCACACGTGGGAATTGGCTTTCCTTCGTGAAGGGATTTCCCATGCCTCACGATACATTCACGGGAATCCTGCCAAAGCGCGGCATTCGCCCCTACTTCATGTGCTCAAAGCTTCACTGCCTTTCCGGTCTTGGCGCTGCGGATGGCGGCTTCGAGGATTTGGACGACGAGGACGTTGTTCTCCAGGGCTGAGAGGTCGGAGGGCTGTTCCTCTATCTGCCCACGGACGAGGGCTTTCAGGTAGCGATAGGAGTCGTTGTAGGGCGCAGGGAGTTGCGGCGCATTGAACTCGCGGCCTTGCTTGCCATCGACAAGGAGCTGCATGCGGCTGCCGTTCTTCTGATAGGCATAGCCCCGCGCGCCATAGACGTACATGTCTTTTCTGTTCATCGGCCAGCACCACGAGCCCATGACCTGCACGGTGCAGCCTTCGTACTCGAGCAGAATGGTGGCGTCGTCGTCCACCTTCGGATAGACCTGCGGCTTGTTCTGCCTGAGGACGGCATACACGCTCTTAGGCTTCTCCCCGCCGAGCAGCCAGGTGGCCAGGTTGACGCCGTAGCAGCCGAAGTCAATCACGGCGCCTCCGCCGTTCTCCACGGGGTCGGTCAGCCAGGAGAGGAACATGCGGTCGCATCCTATTTCCTTTGGCCCCTGATGTCCGTCGTAGACGTCGATGCGATGCACTTTGCCCAGCTGCCCTCTGTCCACAAGGCTCTTGAGGTGGTGGTTGGTGTTGTACCACGTCGTCTCGTAGTTCGTCATGATTTTGATGCCGTATTTCTGTGCGAGTTCCTGCATGCGGAGCGCCTGCTTGTAGGTCGTGGCGAGCGGCTTCTCCACCATGACATGGATGCCGCGCTGGGCGCAGGCCTCCACCGTCTGCATGTGGTGCAGGATGCTTCCGTAGTCGACCACCACCTCGGGCTTTTCCTTGTCGAGCATCTCGGAAATGGAGGCATAGAACTTCTCCTTGGGCAGCCGGCCGACGAGGTTATTGTGCTGGCGGAAGTCGTCGTTCTCCTCCGCCACGCCCACGATGACGAAGTCGCCGCGGTTCATGGCATTGATGAGGTTCCAGAGGTGACCGTGCGCCACGCCCGACACGCCGATTCTGAGCGGGCTGTCAGTCGCTTGAGCCATAGTCAGTAAAGACATCAGCAGACTCAATGTCAATAGAGTGATCTTTTTCATAAATTATGAATTGAGAATTATGAATTATGAATTGTCAGAAGTCTTTTCCCACGAACTCTGCCTCTTTGCTCAGGGCGCCCTCTTTGGCTTTCGAGGTAGGTTGGCGGAAGTGGTATGAGACGCTCAGGACGATGTTGGGGTAGGTGGGGCGCACCCATGTCTCGCTGCTCAGGAGCATCGAGGTGCGGAGGCTGTGGTAGCGGGCTGTGTGGAAGATGTCGTGGGCGACAAGTCCCATCTGCAGCTTGCCTTGCATGAGAGACTGGCGTGCTGCGAGGTCGAAATAGACGTAGCCTCTCTCCCAGCCTTGCGTCAGGTGGTGGCGGCTCACGAAGTGCCCGTCGAACTGCAAGGCCGTGTTCTTCGCCAGTCGGAAGTTGTTGATCCATCCCAGCGTGCCCGTCGTGTTGTGCGTGCTGATGCAGCCCTCGTACTTTGCCCGGAAGTTGTGGAGTGAGAGGTCGCCGTTCGCTGTGAGTTGCCACCATCGTGTGGGCTTCGTCGTGACTTGCAGCTCCAGTCCTTTGCGCCAGCCGTTGCCCGCGTTGATGATGCTGTCGAGCGTCACGCCCACGTCGTAAGCACGGCGGACGTAATCGACCACGCCCGTCCGTCGCCTTGCATAGACCGTCGCCGTCACTTGCGTCTGTCCGAACATCTTTCTCCAAGAGAGCTCCATCGAGTGAATGTACTCCGACTCGAGGTCTGGGTTGCCGATGATGCGCGTATGGTAGTCCTCGTAGGTGATGTACGGCTCGAGTTTCCAGATGCCCGGGCGGTTCGTGCGTCGCGAGTAGCCAAGCGTGAAGGTGCCTGCCTTGTCGGTCGTGTAGGCGAGATGCGCCGAGGGATAGAGCTCGGTGTATCGCTTGTGGCGGCTGGTGATGGTGGGCAGGTCCATGTCGTCGAGGAGGTGGTCGATGCGCAGTCCCGCGTCGAACTGCAAGGGGCCGATGCGGTCGTTCACCTGAGCGTATTCGCTATGCGTCTGCCGGCGGTAGTAGAAGGGAGCGTAGAGGTCGTCCTGCCAGATGAATGCCTGTTGCGGCAGGTCCCAGTAGCAGATGCGATAGTCGCCGTGCTCGCTGTAGGTTGTGTACTGATAGCCGAGCTCCAGCGTGCCCGTCTGTCGGTAGTGCAGCTTGTAGGAGAGAGCGCCGTCGCAGTCCCAGTGGTGCTCGGTCTCATAGCCGCGCGTGCCCTCCTGCCGTGCACCGTTCAGGTCGAACATGTTGCTCTCGGTGTATTCCTCCGAGAAGCGGTCGTAGCGGAAGCGGTTCGAGACGTTGATTTCGTCGCCCCGCTCGTTGAGTTTCCAGGTATAGTCGATGGCCGTCTGGAAGAGATACTTCGTCAGCTTGTAGCGGTCGTGAGCCTCCTCCGTCCCCTCCAAAAGAGGAGAGAATGGCGATAAAGTCGAAGTAGTCAGTGTCTTATAGGTCATGTCGCCGCCCCGCGGATTGATGGTCCGGCCGCCTTGCAGGTCGATGCTGAGCAGGTGACGACCGTCGTTGAACTCATACCCGCCGTTGCCGACGAAGGTACGGAAGTTGCGGAAGCGCGTGCCGTCGGCAAAGGAGGTGACAGCCTCCATCGACCCCTCCGGAGAGGGAAATGGTGAGGCGGCAGGAAGGTTCACCCCTCCTTGGGATGGGCTGGGGGAGGCCGTCCTTTTCTCTTGTTCGAAATCGCTTTTGTTGTGGATGTCGGAGCCTTGTCCCCCTATATATATATTATGGTGTCCTGTGCGGTAGTTGATTTTCGTGTCGAGTGAGAGCGTGCCCCAAGTCGAGGCTGTACCGTTGACAGCAATGTCCCAGCCCTCCGTCTCGCTGCGCTTCGTCACGATATTGATGATGCCGACGTCGCCCTCCGTCTTGTACTTGGCCGATGGCGTGGTCAGTATCTCGATGTTCCGAATGCTGGCAGCGCCTATCATCTGCAACGCCTCGGTGCCTGAGAGCGGCGAGGGCTTGCCGTCCACATAGACGAGAAACTCCTGGCTGCCGCGATAGGAGAGGCTTCCGTCGGCATCGACCACGACTCCCGGCACGGCGCGCAGCACGTCGAAAGCTGTGCCGCCCTGGGCCGTGAGCACCTGCGACGCATCTATCTTTTGCCTGTCGAGGCGATAACTGATGCGCTGACGCTGCCCGTTGACGCTCACCTCCTGCATCAACGTCGAGTCGGAGCGTTCCTGTGCTTGCAGGCTTATCGTAACAAAGCAAACGAGGGAAAGCAGCAACGCTTTCGGCTTAATGTGGACCATAATACCGGACTTTTTACCTTAGCATTCGCAAAAGTACACTTTTCTTGACGAAAAAAGAAGCAATATAAAGAATTATTGCGTATATTTGCACAAAAAACATAGAGACATGATACAAAATCGTCCATTTCATCGAGCCCTTTTGCTCGTTTTGTTTGCTGTGACCTGTGCTGCCGCTCCCTCCTTTGCGCAGCCTTACCCCTATCAGAACCCCAAGCTCAGCCATAGGGAGCGTGCCCTCGACCTCTGCAGCAGGCTGACGCTCGACGAGAAGGTCGGGCTGATGATGAACTACTCGAAACCCGTCGAGCGGCTCGATGTGCCGGTCTTCCAGTGGTGGAGCGAGGCCCTGCATGGCGTGGGGCGCAACGGCCACGCTACTGTCTTCCCCATCACGATGGGCATGGCGGCGACGTTCGACACGCTGCTCGTGGAGCGCATCTTCACGGCCGTGAGCGATGAGGCTCGCATCAAGCACAACAAGGCACATCGCCTCGGAACGCAGCGCGAGATGTATCAGGGCCTGTCCTTCTGGACGCCGAACATCAACATCTTCCGCGACCCGCGATGGGGCAGGGGGCAGGAGACCTACGGCGAAGACCCGTACCTCACGGCCGTCATGGGCAAGAGCGTCGTGCGAGGCCTGCAGGGACCCACGGACTCTCACTACCAGAAGCTGCTGGCATGCGCCAAGCATTATGCCGTACACAGCGGTCCCGAGTGGAGCCGCCACCGCTACAATGCCGAGAACATCAAGCTCAGAGACCTCCACGAGACGTACCTCTATGCCTTCCGTGCCTTGGTGAAAGAGGCGAAGGTGGCTGAGGTGATGTGTGCCTACAACCGCTTCGAGGGCAAACCCTGCTGCGGCAGCGACCGCCTCTTGCAGCAAATATTGCGCGACGAATGGGGCTTCGACGGCTTGGTCACCAGCGACTGCGGTGCCATCGACGACTTCTGGAAAGACTACGGACACCATTACAGCCAAAACAAGACCGAGGCAACCAGCCAGGCGGTTATTGCCGGAACGGACGTCGAATGCGGCGGCAGCTACGGGAGCCTCGTGGATGGCGTGAAAGAGGGACGCATCAAGGAGGAGACCATCGACAGGAGTCTCGTCCGTCTGCTCGAGGCACGTTTCCGCCTTGGCGACTTCGACGACCCCGAACTCAATCCCTGGAACAAGATTCCTGAGAGCCGACTTTGCTGCAAAGAACACAGCGACTTGGCACTCGAAGCAGCACGCAAGAGCATCGTCCTCTTGAGAAACGAGAAGAACACATTGCCGCTGTCGGAGAGCGACACACAGGGGCTCTACATCATGGGCCCGAATGCCAACGACGAGGAAATGCAGTGGGGCAACTACAACGGCTTTCCCATCCACACCATCACGCTGGCTGAAGGCATCAAGGCCATCAACCCATCGGCCACTTTAATCCCTTGGAAACGCGATGTTCAGCAGCAGGTGGAGGCCGCGAAGGACGCCAAGACCATCGTCTTCTGCGGCGGCATCTCTCCGCGCCTCGAGGGTGAGGAGATGAATGTCGACGAGCCGGGCTTCAAGGGCGGCGACCGCACCATGATAGAGATGCCGCAGGACCAGCGCGACATCCTCGCTGCGCTCCATAAGGCGGGTAAGCGCGTCATCCTCGCCATCTGCTCAGGAAGTGCGATGGGCCTCGTCCCGGAACAGCAATCCACAGATGCCATCCTGCAAGTTTGGTACGGCGGTCAGGCAGGCGGACAGGCCGTGGCGGAGGTTCTCTTCGGTCGCGTCAACCCGAGCGGCCGCCTGCCCATCACGTTCTATCGCAATGTGGACCAGCTGCCCGACTTCGAGGACTACAACATGGAAGGGCATACCTACCGCTTCTTCCGTGGCGAGCCGCTCTATCCCTTCGGCTACGGTCTCAGTTACAGCAAGTTCGTCTATGGCAAGCCGCGTTTCGCAGACGGCAAGTTGACGCTCTCCGTCAGCAACAAGAGCAAGCGGGACGGCGAGGAGACCGTGCTCGTATTTATTAATAAGGTAGGCGACGTGGACGGTCCCATCCGCACGCTGCGTGCCTTCCAGCGCGTCAATGTGCCTGCCGGAAGCACTCAGAGCGTCAGCATCCCCTTGCCCGACTCAGCTTTCGAATGGTGGGATGCGAAGTCGAACGCCATGAGAGTCCTGCCCGGAGAATACATCATACAGGTTGGCGACCATCGCCTGCGTATAAACAGATAAGTAAGATAATATGAACAAAAGCCTTTTAACTTCAGTCCTTATGTGTGCTGCCATTGTATTGCCTGCCCATTCGCAGTGCATCCCTCGTGATGAGAAAGTAGAAGCGCAGGTCGAGGCCCTGCTCGCCAAGATGTCCCTCAGCGACAAGGTAGGGCAGATGTGTGAACTCGCCATCGACAAGGTGGTGCAGAACCCGATGGCAGGTAACGCCTCGCAGACGCTGGCCGGCGGAATGCTTTCGGCAGACGCGGTCAACGATGTCTTCGGCAAGCACAGGGTGGGCTCCATATTGAACGTTCCCTTCGGCACTGCCCAGACACCCGAGAAGTGGAGCGACATCATCCGTGCCCTCAACCAAGCATCAATGGAGCAATGCGGTGTGCCGCAAATCTATGGCGTCGACCAGATACACGGCGCCAGCTATACCTGGGGTGCGACGCTCTTTCCGCAGGAAGTGGGACAAGGCGCCAGCTTCAACGCCGCCATACCTCGTCGCATCGGAGAGATAACGGCGTATGAGACCCGCGCTTGCCTCATTCCCTGGGTCTATTCGCCCGTGATGGACATCGCGCGTTCGCCCCTCTGGCCCCGTGTGTGGGAAAGCTTTGGCGAGGACGTCCTGCTGAACGGCATCATGGCTTCCGAACTGACGCGCGGCCTGCAGGGCGACAACTCGAACTGCGTGGGGATGCAGAATGTGGCGGCTTGCCTGAAGCACTACATGGCATACGGCGCGGCCGTCAGCGGCAAGGACCGCACGCCCTCGAGCGTCACCTATCGCGACATGATGGAGAAGTACTTCCAGCCCTTCCGCATGTGCTGCGAGGCAGGAGCGCTGAGCCTGATGGTCAACTCGGCCAACAACAACGGCGTGCCCTTCCATGCAAATCACCGCTTGCTGACGGAGTGGCTGAAGGAAGGCCTTGACTGGGACGGCATGATTGTAACGGACTGGGCGGACATCGACAACATCTGGCGCCGCGACCACGTTGCCGCCACAAAGAAAGACGCCATTGCCCTCGCCATCAATGCGGGCATCGACATGACGATGGACCCCTATTCCACGGACTTCTGCGACCTGCTCATCGAGCTGGTGAACGAAGGCAGAGTGCCGATGTCGCGCATCGACGACGCCGTCCGACGCATCCTACGCCTGAAGATTCGCGTCGGCCTGATGGATAAGGAAACATGGGAGGCTCCCTCAAAGGTTTCGTCTAAAGGGAAAAAGAAAAGCACTCCCCAAAAGGGGGAGCAAGGAGGGGGCCTTTATCCCGATTTCGGTAGCGACAAGTTTGCCCGCGAAGCGACGAGCATGGCGGAGGAGTGCATGGTGCTCCTTAAAAACGAGCAACAGGTCTTGCCGCTCAGGAAAGGCACTAAGTTGTTTGTCTGCGGACCCAACGCCAACTCGTTCCGCACGATGAACGGAGGCTGGACGTACACCTGGCAAGGCAACCAGACCGACGAGATTGCCACGAAGATTGGCAAGTACAGGACCTTCCTGGGAGCCCTCGAAGTGAAGTTCGGCAAGGAGAACGTCGCGTTCAGCGAGATGGTTCGCTACGACGTGCGGAACTTCAACCTCGACCATAAGGCGCAGGACGGCCAGCAAGGCGATGATGCCATCAAAGCCAAGATAGCAGCCGCCGACGTCATTGTGGCGTTCGTCGGCGAGAACTCCTACACCGAAACGCCCGGCAACATCGACGACCTCACGCTCTCGCCCAACCAGCAGGAAATGGTGAAGTCGCTGGCGGGCTACGGCAAGCCCATCGTGCTCGTGCTCAACGAGGGCCGACCCCGCATCGTGAGCGGGATTGAGCCTCTGGCGAAGGCGGTGGTCCACACCTTCCTGCCCGGCAACTACGGCGGCGATGCGCTGGCCAACCTCCTCGCAGGCGAAGCCAACTTCTCAGGCCGCATGCCCTACACCTACCCGAAGCATCACGGCTCGTTCATCACCTACGACTGCAAGCCCTGCGAGTATGTCGAGACGATGGCCGGCGCGTACAACTACGATGCCAACACGACGGTGCAATGGACCTTCGGCTCCGGCATCTCCTATTCCGAGGTGAAGTACGCCAACCTGCGCGTCGAGACACCAAAGGCCGCGGGCAAGGTAAAGCCCAGCAAAGGGTTCTCTCCCCGCTCGGCGGCTGGCACGAAGTACGACGGCGACCTTCGCTTCAGCGTAGATGTCACGAACCAGTCGGACCGCAAGGTCAAGGAGCCGGTGCTTCTCTTCGTGTCCGACCTCGTTGCCTCGCTGACGCCCGACGTCAAGCGGCTGCGTGCGTTCACCAAGGTCGAGCTTGATGCGCACGAGACAAAGACGGTGACGCTCACGGTGCATCCGTCCGACCTCGCCTTCGTGAACGAGGACATGGAGTGGATTCTCGAGCCAGGGCAGTTCCGCGCCGCCGTCGGAAACCAGCGCGTCGAGTTCTCCCTCGAATAACGTCGCGTGAGTGATTGCCAAACGACACGTGTATAGTTTGCGATTTACACGTGTATAGTTTGCAATTTACTAGTGTATAAATTGCAATTTACTAGTATGTCGTTTTTGGGCGACACGTTAGTAGTTTTCTGGCGACGCGTTTCTAAATACCCAGCGACGTGTGGTGGGATGGCCGTCGCCGCGTGCGGCGCGTCATGACATAAAAAAACAACCCGGGGCACGAATGCCACCGGATTGCTACCACCCTCGTTGCGGGAGCCCGACTCGAACGGGCGACCTCCAGGTTATGAGCCTGACGAGCTACCAACTGCTCTACCCCGCGATGTTCTTTGTTTGCGGCTGCAAAGGTACAAATAAAATTGAAAATTGAAAAATGAAAATTGAAAAATTATTTGTTTGAACGTGCTTTTTTGCCTTTTCTTGCACAAAATATACCCAATTGCGCATTTTTAACACCAAATAATTGCACAAATCAAATAAAATGTGCTATCTTTGCAAACGGAATGGCAGTAGTGAAAACACGCATAAAACTTGTGGACGTGGCCCGTCAGCTCTTCGCAAAGAAGGGGCTTGAGAACACCACGATGAACGACATTGCCCAGGCTTCGGGCAAGGGTCGTCGCACTCTCTATACCTATTTCAAGAGCAAGGAGGAGATTTACTGGGCGGTCATCGAGGGCGAACTGGAGCGCATCAACGAGAAGATGAACGAGGTGGCGACGCAGCCGATGGAGCCTGAGGACAAGCTCGTCGAGGTGACCTACACGCACCTGAACATGATCAAGGAGGCCGTGCAGCGCAATGGCAACCTGCGTGCTGAGTTCTTCCGCAACATCATCATGGTGGAAAAGGTGCGCAAGAACTTCGACCGCAACGAGCAGCGCCTCTTCGCGTCCATCATGGCCGAAGGTGTGCAGCAGGGGCGCTTCGAGATAGACAGCATTCCGCTCTGCGCAGACATCATGCACTACTGCATCAAGGGATTGGAGATTCCCTACATCTACGGCCGCCTGGCCGACGGTATGCCGCAGGGCATGAGCCGCGGCATCGTGCAGAAGCTCATACATAAAGCGCTGAGCCGACAGGAGAGACACCTCAGCCAATACCTGTAGGAATGAAGAATTAAAAATTAAGAATTAAGAATGAAGAGTGAAGAATGAAGAATTTGCTACCGCTCTGATTTCCCCAAACGACCAAACGAATAAACGACCAAATATGAAACTATTAGAAGGAAAGACAGCACTCATCACGGGTGCAGCGCGCGGCATCGGTAAGGCGATTGCCTTGAAGTTTGCCTCTGAAGGCGCAAACATAGCATTCACCGACCTCGTTCTCAACGACGAGATGGCTGCCGGACTGGAAGCCACGCGCAAGGAAATAGAGGCTGTCGGCGTCACTTGCCGCGCGTATGCAGGCAATGCAGCCGACTTCGCAGCTACTGAAGAGGTAGTGAAAAAGATAAAGGAAGACTTTGGCACGATTGACATCCTCGTCAACAACGCTGGCATCACGAAGGACGGACTCATGCTCCGCATGACCGAGCAACAGTGGGACGCCGTCATCAACGTCAATCTGAAGAGCACCTTCAACTTCACCCACGCCTGTGTGCCCGTCATGATGAGACAAAGAGGCGGCAGCATCATCAACATGGCCAGCGTGGTGGGCGTGCACGGCAATGCAGGCCAGGCTAACTATGCAGCCTCGAAGGCCGGCATGATTGCCCTCGCAAAGAGCATCGCTCAGGAGATGGGACCGAAGGGCATCCGCGCCAACGCCATCGCCCCAGGCTTCATCGAGACAGCCATGACGGCGCAGCTTAGCGAGGAGATACGCGAGGAGTGGAAGAAGAAGATTCCTTTGCGCCGCGGCGGGCAGGTGGAGGACATTGCCAACGTGGCAACTTTCCTCGCCAGCGACATGAGCAGCTACGTCAGCGGACAAGTCATCCAAGTGGATGGCGGCATGAATATGTAAATCAAGTTCATAGTTCATAGTTATGAGTTCATAGTTAAGGCTACGCCCTATGACCGAGCAAGAGATAACTATGGACTATGAATATGTAAATCAAGTGCAGAGTTCATAGTTATGAGTTCATAGTTAAGGCTACGCCCTATGACTGAGCAAGAGATAACCATGGACTATGGACTACAGCCTATGAACTATGACAGTTCTCTACGAGGATAATCACCTGATAGCAGTATCAAAAAGAGCAGGGGACATCGTGCAGGGAGATAAGACCGGCGATGTCCCCTTGTCTGATATCGTGAAGGCTTACCTGAAGGACAAGTACCAGAAGCCTGCCGGCGTCTATCTCGGCGTCGTCCACAGGCTGGATCGTCCTGTCAGCGGCGTCGTGCTGTTTGCCAAGACGAGCAAGGCCTTGCCGCGGCTCAACAAGATGTTTGCCGAGCACAAGGGGGTCCGAAAGACTTACCTCGCCATCGTCGCCAACCGTCCTCCGCTGCCGGAAGGCACACTCACGCATTGGCTGACACGTAACGAGAAGCAGAACACGGCCCGCGCCTACGACCGCGAGGTGCCGGGCAGCAAGAAGGCCGTGCTCGACTATCGCGTCGTGGCTGAGTCGGACCGCTACTTCCTCCTTGAAATAGAACTGCATACCGGCCGTCATCATCAGATACGATGCCAGCTCGCCAAGATGGGCTGCCCTATCAGGGGCGACTTGAAGTACGGTGCGCCTCGCAGCAATCCCGACGGCAGCATCTCGCTCCACGCATGGCGCCTCGAACTGGAGCACCCCGTCTCGCACACCCTAATCGACATCAAAGCACCTGTTCCACAGGAACGTCTCTGGCAAGAGATAAGCAGACGCATGGAGAATAAGTAGCCATGCGCCCGCCTCCGTCGATGCGCTCGCACTCGCGTGCAGTGGCGTCGGCCGTTCCTTGCTGTGGGAAGTGGCGTTCCTTGCTGTGGCGTGAGCCGTTCCTTGCTGTGGGAAGTGACGTTCCTTGCTGTGGCGTCGGGAAACGCGAGCCGTTATGCGGGGAATTGGATGGTGAAGCGCGTGAGGTGGTCTTCAGGGTCAGTGAGGAGGCTGAAGGTACAACGGTGGGCAACGAGGATGTCGCGAATGAGCAGGAGACCTATGCCCTGACCTTGTGGCTTGGTGGAGAAGAAGGGCGTGAAGAGCTGAGTGGCGACCTCGGGCGAAATGCCGCGTCCATTGTCTGTGACAACAAGTTCGCCGGGCGTCACGGAGATGGTGACTTTTCCCTTAGTAATATGCGACTCCTTGATGCTTTCAATGGAGTTTTTCACGATATTCACCAGCACCTGCCCAAAGAGGATAGTGTCGAGATGAACGGGAATTGCCTCGTCGGAGAGCTGCAGGTCCAGATGCACGTGAGCTGTCAGGCAGAGGTTTTCGATGAACGGGCGGCACGTCTCCACCTCCTCACTGAGGTCGCATAGCTGGAGTTGGGGCTGCGGAATCTTCACCACATCTGCAAAGCGCGTTACGAAGGCAGAAAGCGTCTTGAGCCGTTCGGACAGGGATTTCCCCATTTCCCATTCCCCGTTTTCCATGATGCTGACAGTGCCCGCCACGCTGTTGTTCACCTCGTGCGCAATCATGCGGATGATTCGCTCGTATGCCGCCTTCTCCGCGCGATGTATTTCTTCGGTAAGGGATTCGATGAGGAAGAAGGGATGCTGGTAGCCTCTGTCGGGGAATGACAGGTGACTGATACGGTACAGCTGCGGCCCGCCGGCAAGGCGCACGTTGGTCGACTCTCCGAGCGTCAGGCTACGCATCGCCTCTTCTATGGCAGGCGACATCATCTGCCGGGCTGCAGGATTCATCGACGTGACGTTGCCCTCCAGATTGCACTGGATGATGCCCATTGGCGAGGCCTCAATGAGAAGGCTAAGGAATGAGTATTGCTCCTCGAGGCTCAAATGCTCGCTGCGCAGGCGATTAAGCAGTTCGTTGAACGTGCGGACGATGATGTCCGTCTCGTGCTGTCCCGACGGAGCAAGCCGTGTCGTCAAATCCAAGTCCTTCACCAGCTCCATGCCGCTCACGAGGGTGTCGTAGGGGCGTATGGTCTTCTGATAAAAGAACCACAGGTAGCAGAGCATCAGGGCGATAAAGCCTTCCGTCGCGTAGAACAGCCGCTGGTGAGTGTGGAACGTGCCGTAGAGGGCGGCGGCAGCAAGCATGGCAATGCCCAAGCCAAGGATGAGGAAATAGTGTTTCAGTTTCAAGAGGGAATCGTTGTTTAGCTTTGTCGTGATTACGTGATTTCGTAGTTGCGTTATATCGACCGTTGTAGGTTGTACTTCTCAATCTTTCGGTAAAGTGCGCCGCGACTGATGCCCAGTTCCTTTGCCACGAGTGAGAGGTTGCCGCCGTGTTTCTGAATAGAGGCAGCGATGGCGTTGCGCTCCAAATCGTCGAGGGTGGCGGGGGAGCCTTCGGGAGAAGCCGAAGGCACGGCGGCGGGTGTGAGGTGAGGAGCGAAGTCGGCGGCGGTAAGCTGGTCGCCTTTAGGGTCGTGCATCAGCAATGCCCTCTCCACCAGATTCTTCAGCTCGCGGATATTGCCGGGGAATGGAAGCGTCTGGAGGTAAGCGATGGCCTCGTGGGATGCTGCGACGACAGGAATATTATTTGCCCGACAAGCTTCACGCAGGAAATGCTCTACAAGGAGGGGAATGTCCTCGCGGCGTTCGCGGAGGGGCGGCAGGTGCAGATTGATGAGGTTGATGCGATAGAAGAGGTCCTCGCGGAAAGTCTTTTCCTCCACCATCGCCCGCAGGTCGGCATTCGTGGCACAAACCACGCGGACATCCGTGCGGCGCGTATGGCTGTCGCCCAGCACCTCGTAGGTCTGGTCTTGCAGCACGCGCAGCAACTTCACCTGGCTCGCGAGCGACAGTTCGCCAATCTCATCCAGAAAGATGGTGCCGCCCTTTGCCAGCTCGAAGCGACCGATGCGGTCGGCTGTGGCATCGGTGAAGGAACCTTTCTTATGGCCGAACATCTCGCTCTCGAATAGTGATGAAGAAATGCCGCCGAGGTTTACCTTCACGAAAGGCCCGTTGGCGCGCTTGCTCTGCCGGTGTATGGCCTCTGCAATCAGTTCCTTGCCCGTGCCGCTTTCCCCTGTGATAAGGACAGGCGCATTTGTTGGAGCGACGCGGCTGATGGTAGAAAGAATGCCGGAGAGGGATGTGCCGACCAAACCAGGGCCTACCAAACCAGGACCTACCAAACCTCCAGACCCTACCAAACCTCCCCTTAAAGGGGAGGCTTTCTTTGCGGAAGATTCGCCTGGTTTCTCCCCCTTTAAGGGGGAGTTAGAGAGGGTCTTTGAGAGGCTCTTTGCAGTCTGTATCCTCTCCAGCAGCACGCCGTTGTCCCACGGCTTCGTGATGAAGTCGAACGCTCCGGCCCGCATGCCCCGCACGGCAAGCTCGATGGTGCCCCATGCCGTCATCAGGATGCACGGCACGTCGGGACGGAACACCTTTATCTGCTTCAGCAAAGTGATACCTTCCTCGCCGTCGTTGGAAGAGGTGCGATAGATGTTGTAGTTCATATCCATCAGCACCAGCTCCACAGCGGGTATGTCGCGGATAATCCTGATGGCTTCCTTCGGCTCCTCGGCCATCGCAACCTCATACCCGTTACGCTCCAGAATAAGCTTCAGCGAGAGGCGTATGCTTTTATCATCATCAACTACGAGAACCACTTCTTTGATTTACTATTTGACAATTTACAATTTACGATTTAGGGCAAAGTCCGTTATTTATGGTGCAAAGATAGTAAGGTTTTCCAATCCCCACAAGTTTATTTCATAAAAAGTTGCCAATCCCCACAAGTTTTTTATTGTATGAATCCGCCAATCCCCACAAATCTTATTCTTCTCTTAATGATTCCGTAATCTCGCTGCGGCTTATTCTCCAGGCAGGAATAGCGGTGCCGAGCAGGACGGTACATAATATAATAATGTAAACAAAGAGGGACACGACCATGAAGTGCGTGCCGAAGTCGTCGAACCAGAGACGGACGGCAGGGTTACGGCTGGTGAAGCCGTCGAAGAGGCCCTTCGCGGCGGCGAACTGGAAGTAGATGATGCAGCCAATAACGACGCTGATGGTGGTAAGCAGCCACGCCTCGCGAATGAAGTCCCAAAAGACGTTCCACTTCGTCGCACCGAAAGCTCGACGCACACCGGCTTCCTCACGGCGCTGACGTGTGTACATCAGCAAGGTGCCGAATACGCCAAATGCTATGTTCACAGAAAAGAACGCTGCGATGAACAAGTTACGACGCATCTGACCGCCGACACCAATGCGGTCAATGTCCTCTTGGAAAGCATCGCGGGCTGTCTGGAAATCGCGGATGTAGCAATGCTCTGTCGTCATCTCCGTTTGCAGTTGCTGTTTATGGCTCTCCAAGAAACGCTCTGCATTCACACCTTCCCGCAATCGCACGATAATGGGGACTGACGAACTCGAGCCAGTGGAACATTTGAACACCGTGGCAAGGTCGCGGTCCCAAGCATGATGGCGCACATCTTCCACCACAGCACGAATGCGATAGTTCTCATTCTTCCGGCCATACTCCCCGTTTTCCAGATACCCCCATACCTTACTAATTAAGCTGCGTCCCGCCACATCGATGGTGCCGAAGAGTCCCATCGCCATAGAACGTGTGAGGATGACCTCGTTCCATTCGCAGTCGTGGCTCAGTTCGCTGGTAGGCACTTCGGGCGTGATCGACTGGATACCATAAACTTCAAACATCCGGGAATCTTTCATGAATTCATATTGACAAGCATAAAGGGAGTCGCTGTCATGGTAGAAGTAGGTTGACCAGCCATAGTCTCCCACACCAATAGGATTGAAAACGGCTCGATAGGCCAGCACCACGTCCTCCAGCTCTTGCACCTTCTGTAACAAGTGTTCTTCCTCGTCAGGAATGGTGGTAATCTGCTGTTCCTCTATATCCAGACGGGTGACAGTGCTGGACACATTCAGTTTTACCATTCTGTCAACATCAAAGCCAGGGTTCATCCGTATGACAGTGCCTGTTACCAGCACAGGGTCGAAAGCCCACCAGCAGGCGATGGTGACAAGGATGAGTTCCAAAATTAACCAGAGAGATGACCTCCGGCGGAATATTTCTGTAATCTGTTTCATTTCTTTATCATCATAGATTCAACAATCGGTTTTCTAAGGCTGAGCCATGCGGGTAGGGTCGCTGCCAATACATTCAGCAGTGTGCAGATGAGCAGGGCAATGAGGAAGATGACAGGGCCAAAGAACATTTCGCCCTTGATGATGGGTACGCTCTCGTAGAGGTAATTGTTCATAGAGAATATATAAAAGACCCAGTCGCGCCAGCTGTAGAGAGCAGTCCATGCCAAACATAGCCCTATGGCACCGCCCATGAGTGTGAGCAGCAAGTTCTCCATAATGACCTGCCAGAACAATGTGCGTCGCTTGGCTCCGAATGCTTTGCGGATGGCCATCTCAGGCAGGCGGCGCTCCATGCGGCTTGCCACCATGCCGCTCAGGTTGAGGGCAGGCACAAGAAGCAGGAGCAGGATGGCGGGTGTGACGTACCAGTACAAGTCCTCGTCCCAAGTTTGGAATATGCCGCCGAGTTCATGCCATATGGTGGAATTGTGTGTCTCGAGGCTGGCAACCATTTCTACGGGTTCGTCCTTATGCATGGAATTGTAGCGAGCCTCCACCTCCTTCATTTCCTGCAGGAAAGCCTCCCGCTTGTCGGCAGGCACCGCGAAAGCTACTTCCAGATCCATGTCTATATTATATTCTCCTTTGACCACCTCGCCATCTTTACCAATGAAGTGTAAATTGTCTAAAAGCCCTTGGGCGTTATACGGGCACCAGATGTCGGCCACGCATTTCTCCGTGAGCGAGCTCGGCGTTTCCACCACGCCGCAGATGGTGAAGTCGCGGTTGTTGACGTAGATGCGCTGTCCCACGGCCTTCGTTCCTTTACCGAAGATCAGTTCTGCCACCTCCGTTGTCACCACCACAGTCCTGCTACGGTTGTCGAAATCGTCCTGCGTGAAGGGTGCACCCTCTGTGAAGTTGAATTGGTATAAGCGGAAGAAGCCCGGCTCGGTCAACTTTACCCGCACGCCGTGGTCGTGAACATTGTCGGGAAGCTTCATGTAGGCCGATGACCACATCTGCCACTCCGCCGTTGCCATTACGCACTCTGGCGTCTGCATCGTCTGGAACAAGTCCCGGAATGTATCGCTATAAATTCCGCTGGGAGCCTGTTGCTCTCCTCTTTCGAGACTATTCAGATAGTACGTCTTGCTGCGGTTCACTTCCGGCGCTATGTCTGCCACCTTAATATAATACACCTCGGCAATGAGCATCGTGAAGGCAATGGCGAGTGCCGTGCCACAGATGTACATCGCGGAATAAAGTTTCTCTTCTCGCATCATGGCGAGGGCTTGTCTAAAATAATTCATAATTCACAATTCATAATTCACAATTCATAATTCACAATTCACAATTCATAATTGGGCGGTAGCAATTATTCACTTTTCACCTTCAACTTTTCTTTCCCTTTATATTTACTCATGTCGCTGACGACGACCTGTTCGCCTTCCTCCAGGCCCTCGATGACTTCGATGTAGTCGTAGTTGCACTCGCCAAGCCGTACATTCTTCATTCTTAATTCTTCATTCTTCATTACAAAGAGCGTATAGTCGCCCGGGCCGCTGTAGAACGAGCCGTTCTTGATGCGAAGCACATCGTCCTTGATGCTGGTGATGACGAAGACCTCGGTCCTGAGGCCTGAGCGCAGGCGCGGATGGCTCATGTCGTCGGGCACGACGGTAAAGGTGATGGCACCGCTCTGGCTGAGAGGCGTCACGGTATTGATGGTGCCCGTCAGCCGCTCCTTGCCTATCTTGAGGAGGACGGCGCCGCCGACGTGGACGCGTTCGCTGTGGGTGTCGCTTATTTCGCATTCCGCCTTGAAGTGACTGAGGTCGCTCACGATGGCGAGCTTCTGCCCGGCGCTCACCGTGCTACCTATCTCATTGTTTATATAAGTCAGGGTGGCGCGTCGCGGCGAACGTATCTTGGCATCGTCCAGGGTGCGACGCTTCTCGTCGAGCCCTTTCTCGAAGATGCCGTTTTGCAGTTGCTGCATGCGCAGGTCGGCCTGCTTCACCTTCTTCTCGTTGGCGTATTGCTGGCGTAGCTGCGAAAGCTGGAGCTGTGCTGTGCGCAGGGCCGTCTCTGCCTGCCTTACTCTATCGCGTGTTCCCGAGCCGAGGCTGTCGAGATAAAGCTCGTTGCGGAGCTGAGCCTCGAGCTGCGAGACCTTCATCTCCTCCACCTCAATCTGCATCTGCCGGTCGGAGAGCTGCGTCTCGGTATTCGCCCGGAGCTGCGCCATCTGCTGTTGGCGTATCTCGCGCTCGTCGAGGGCCTTGGCGTAGTCCGTCTCGGCCGACTGGAGATCCAGTCGGCACAGTGGCGTGCCCACGTCCACGCTGTCGCCGCTGTGGGCATAGACCTCGAGGATGCGCGAACTGATGGGCGAGACGATGACCTCTTCGAAGGCCGGCACCACCTTGCCTGTAGCCGAGACGCTGACGTCTATCGTGCCACGGTCCACGTCCGAGATGACGAGGGCCTTCTTGTCCAACGTCGGCATCATCTGCGTGCCGAGCCATGCCGCAATGCCCAGCACGGCGAGGAAGCCGCCAGTCCATGCCGCCGCCTTCTTTATCTTGCGCTTGCGCTGAACGCTGACAGGTATCTGCCTGTCCATTGTCTGATTGTCGTTCTTCATGTTGTTTCCAATTATGCTTCTGATGGCGTCTGAATATCCCACGTGAAGGAACTTCAGTCCCCACGTGAAGGGACTCCAGTCCCCACGTGAAGAAACTCCAGTCCCCACGTGAAGGGACTACGGTTCCCACGTGTGGGAAAAACTGACGCCTCTTTTTGGAGCTGTTTCTTTCATTTAATCAATTTCTCTATGTCAGCCGTGATGTCGTGGTCCTCCACGAAGTCCCAGAGGGCAATCGAGCGGAGCTGGTAGTAGTAGCGCCAGTAGTTGTAGAGCTGCGCAATGCGGTTTTGCCGCGCTGCGTCCTTGGAGGCCTGCGCGTCGGAAAGTTCCAAAGTGGAGATGGTGCCGATTTTGAACGTCTCGATGTTCGTGTGGTAACGCTTGCGGGCTATGGTGTCAGCCTCGCAGGCGATGCGCAGCTGCTCGGCCTGGTTGTTGAACTGTTCGGTCAGGACAAAGAGGTTCTGGCGGAAGTCCTGCGCCTGCTGGCGGAGCTGGCCCTGCACTATCTCGCGGTTCGATTCAGCCATCTTGCGCTGCCCTTTACGTTTGCCCCAGTCGAGGATAGGGAGGGAGAAGCCCACCTGTACCACCTCCTTGCTCAGCAGGTCGCGATAGGCGCCGCCGATGCTCTCGTCCATCCCCGTGTAGCCAAGCTGAGCGTAGAGCGTTACGCTGCGTCGGTTCGCCTTGGCCGAGGCGACAGCGTAGTCCGCCTCAAGCTGACGGCGGCGCATCGTGGTGGCGAGGGCGTTGTTCTGCAAGGCGTGAGCCAGGACGTCGTCATAGATGAGGTGAAGCTGCGGAACATCATCCGGCACGACCGGCTCGATGTCTTCCTCGACATCGAGAAACGAGCGGAGGGCGAATTGAGCGGCTTGTCGCGTGCTCTCTGCGCTGGTGAGGTTGCTGCGGGCAGTCAAGACGTTGAGCCGCATCTGCAGTACGTCGTTCTCGCTGATGGTGCCCATCTCGCGCTTGGCCTGTGCCACCTCGTAGAGCTTCTCCGCCGTCTGCAGGTTCTGCTCGGCAATGCCCACCTGCTCGCCTGCTATCAGGAGGCTGAAGAAGAGGCTTACCGCCTCCATCGCCACCTGCTCCGTCTCGGTGAGGAAACGTGCCTGTGCCTCGCGGTAACGCAGCGGCTCGATGCGACGGCTCCACTTCAGGTGGTTCACGCCGAAGAGGGGTTGCGAGAGCGTGACGGCAACGGGGAGCGACATGAACTGGTTGCCACCGCCACTTCCCGACTGATGCAGGAAGTCGAGCGACGACTCGACGGAGACGGTGCCGCCCGTCGGCCATATCTTCTGCGTGACATGGAGCGAGCCGTCCGCGCCGAGGTAGTCGTTGCGGACATACGAGACGCCGCCGTCGGCCTGCTGATAGCTCGTGTAGCGCTTGTTGTAGCTGCCGCTCGTCGAAAGCGACACCTCCGGCAGCAAGTCGGCCTTGTAGCTGCGCCATTGCCAGTAGGCCGACTTCAGCTCGCCCAGAGCCACAGCCGCATCCACGCTTTGCCGCCGCGCCATCGCGATGCAGTCGTCCAAGGTCAGACGCGTCTGACCTTGGGAGTGAAGAGCGAAGAGTGAAGAGTGAAGAATAAGAAATACCACTACGCTCACTATATGACGGCGACATACAAATAATGGGCCATTGTTATGGATGTTTATTAAATACATGTTGTCCTTGTTGATAATTACTAACTTTTATTCTTCACTCTTCGTTTTTCACTCTTCACTCATGCCTCAGGGCATTGACGGGTTTGGTGTACATTGCTATTAAAGAAGGTACTATTATACCAAGCGTGACGATGGCGAGAAGCACGAGATACTGCACGCCACAAACGACGAAGAAGTGCGGCCAGAAACTCGTCACCCAATCCGACTCTTGTCCGGTCTTGATTTCATTCAATCCGTTGGCAAAGCCGACACGAAGCGCGAACTGCAGCCAAAGGACTTGACCGATGATGCAAGCTATCAAGGTGAGCAGCGCGACCTCTTTCCAAACCATTCCGAAAATGTTGCGGCGCTTGGCGCCAAAGCTTCGCATGATGCCGAAGTCCTCTGTCCGCTTGCGTATCTGCAGCCAGTAGGTGCCGAGTGTACCTATGACGACGTTCACGAGGAAGAGTCCGAGGAACAGCCCGGTGATGTTCAGCAGGATGTACTGACTTGTGAAGTTGGGGTGTTCGTTCTGATATTCCTTGTAGGTCTTCAGTTGTACGAGAGCCTTATAGCCTTCTTGAATGAATCCTTCTTTCGTGCTGTTCTTTGCAATGAATGCTTTCGCGTTGGCATCAGGCTTCAGACGGATGAGCATCTGCGGCGAGTTGTCCCAGAGCGTTGTTGGTGTGAAGATGCTGTAGAAGTAGCGTTGGTTTGGCATGGCCTTCACGTCCTCGACGACGCCAAATACCTTTCGATGCCTCGTCTCCGCCTCGTCCATCGAATTGCTTCTCGGGTTGTAAGTGACGAGCACGATGCGTCTGCCCACCGCCTGATCTGTGTCGAAGATGGCGCGGGCAAGGCTGCGGGTGATGATGACGCCGTCTTCGGGACATTCTTCCGACAGCGTTTCAATGGCTGGGCTTCCTGTTGCAGCCGTCAAGCCGTGCGTTTCGAAGTAGTGTTCACCCACGAGGAATTGATGCAGATATGCCTTGCCTCTGCGCATCGTGTCTGCTTCGGCATACAGTTCCATCGTGGTCCAGTCCTGGCTGTGGTCGCCTATAAAGCTGTTGGTTATGCAGACGGATTGCACTTCGGGCAGTTTGCGGATATGGTCGCGAAGAGCATAGAGCGGGCCGAACATCGAGGCGGAATCGGTCGAAGCAGGTGCACCCGGGAGGCTTCCCACAAATCCCGTCACCAGATGCTTCTTTTCGAAATCGCCCGAAGCACGGCAGATGTAGGTGTCGTAACCCACGACGACGCAGTGGTCGATAAAGTAGAAGCTGAGGACTGTGACGAGTGCTATTTCAACGAGCAACCAGCCGTTTTGCTTGCGGTGTGCCCAAAAAGATTTGAGTGTCATGTTGCGTATTATCTCTTTTGATTCAACGATTCAACGATTGGCTTGCGTAGTGAGTGCCACGATGGAATGAGGGCAGCCATGAGATTAAGTATGGCGCAGCAGATGAAGCAGACAAGGAAGAGCGTTGGCGTGATGAACATCTGGTAGTCGAGACTGAAGTCGAAGCCATCTTTATTGAATCCTCCTAATATCAACTGGAGGATGATATTGCCTCGCATCAAGCTGATGAAGCCCCACGAAAGCAGCCAACCCACAAGTCCGCCAAGTAGCGTGAGGACAAGGTTCTCGAAGAGGACTTCGCCGAGAAGCGTCCTGCGTTTCGCTCCGAAAGCTTTGCGGATGCCCATCTCAGCACGGCGGGCCTCCATCCTATTGCTGACAAGTCCGCTGAGATTGATGGCGGGCAGGAAAAGGAAGAGAAGCATCAGCAGTGCCGGCGGCAAGAGGTTCACCGCTTTCATGGCTGTGCTACTGTCTCTCATGTCATGCGGAAGAAACGTTATCTTCTTGGCGAAGTGACTGTACACCATCGTTATCCATTGCACCTGCTCTCCTAACTGGGTGCTTGTCACGGCTTCGTACTGCTTGCGAAGCGGCTCGAACTCGTTGAGGAAGTCTTGCTTCGTGTAACCCTTCTTGAGAAGGATGCGAACGGAAAGGCTTCCGGCGTAGGAGAAGTCCAGTGCCATCGGGTCGCGCGACTCGGGATGGTTCGACATCTCTTTCGATGTGTAGGGAATATAGACGTCTGCTGCTGCCCCGTCCATCGCGAAGCTAACCCGCTTCATAATGCCCACGACACGATAGGTGAAGCCATTGATGAAGATGGAAGATGCTTCCTCTCCTAAGTCTTCTCCGTTTAAGAGCGCCTTCGCCACCTTATCTGAAATGACGCAGACATTGTCGCCGTCGCGGAACTCTTTCTCTGAAAAGGGACGGCCACTTGTGAAGCTGAATTCGTAGAGACGGAAGAAGTCGGGGTTGACGTCGAGAAGCGTGATAGGCACCGACTGCTGAAAACTCGTGTCGTATGCTCTGATGCCGACTACGGTATAAGCATCTGCGATTCCTGCCACCGCTTCCACGCATTTCAGCTTCTTGAAGCAAGAATCGATGGCAAGGGTTGAGCTGTATTCTATATGCTCCTCTTCTTGCGATGCCCTCTTGAACGTGTTGGTGACGTAGAGCGTCCGGCTGCGGTTCACCTCTGGCCTGATGTCCGCCAGCATGATGTTCAGCACGATGGCGACAACCATGGCGGAGGCGATGGCGACAGCAGTTCCGGCGATATAAATAGTGGAGAACAGCTTGTCGGCACGCACCAAAGCTATCGCATGACGCAGAAATAGAAAGAATTTACTCATGTTTTAACCAATCTGTCGTCCGTCGAGGAACTTGATGATGCGGTCGGTCTGCTGGGCTTGCTTCTCGTTGTGCGTGACCATCACAATCGTTCTGCCGTCTTCTTTATTGAGTTGATGCAGCAGTTCCATGATTTCGGCACCCATTTTCGAGTCGAGGTTGCCGGTCGGTTCATCAGCCAAAAGAATCTCGGGATTGCCTATCACGGCCCTGGCTATCGCGACGCGCTGACACTGACCGCCTGAGAGCTGTGTGGGGCGGTGCTTCATGCGATGGCTGAGGCCGACGCGCTCGATGACTTCCTTGGCCAGACGGATGCGCTCGCTGCTGCGCACGCCGCGATAGATGAGCGGTATCTGCACGTTGTCCAATACGTTGAGCGTTGAGATGAGATGGAAGCTCTGGAACACGAAGCCAAGTGTCTTGTTCCTCAGTTCTGCAAGTTTATTGTCCGGCAGCTTCGGGTCGATGATGGTTCCGCACAGTTCGATGGTGCCGCTCGTGGGCTCGTCCAAGAGGCCCATAATGTTGAGGAGCGTGGATTTGCCACAGCCTGAAGGCCCCATGATGCTCAGGAACTCGCCCTTCTTCACCTCGATGTTCACGTTTTCCAACGCTTGTGTCTCCACTTCTTCAGTACGATAGATTTTGTTGATCTCTGTAAGTTTGATTACGTTTTCCATAATGTTTTTTTATTTATTTAATGTTGTGTTGATGCTTGTATGCTGTTGCGAGGCTCGAGTTAACGTGTCAGGTTGTTTGCAAGTTCATGTACATTCAATTGCAAGTTCATGTACATTCAATTGCAAGTACATGTAGTTGCAAACTCTTTGACGTGAAGAGTCACTCATCGCGAAGTGCGTCGGTGACTTTCGTGCCTATTATCTTCAGGGCAGGAATCGTGGTGCCGATGAGGACGGTACATAATATAATAATGTACACCACGCCGGACACGATGAGGAAGTGCGGCATGAAGTGCTCCACCCAAGTGAGGTCGGACTTCGGCGTGAAGAATTCCGGACGGTACATCGTATCGAAGTCCTCGTAGCCGTTCACTATCTCGTAGCCGCTGTAAGCGTAATTCAGGAAGATGATGCAGCCGATGACGACGGCGACGGTTGCCATCAAAGCACCGTCCGCGAGGAATGAGAACAGCAGCCGCGAGCGGGTGGCTCCGAAAGCGCGACGTATGCCACACTCTTCCGTCTTGCGTCTTGCCTGCAGCCACACCGTTCCGATGACCGCCAGACACAGGTTGACGAGGAAGAACAGCGCTAACATGAGGCTTCGGTTCACCTCTTGCGGACGCCCTTCGTCGAGTTCCATCTGGCGGAGATGCTCGTCGAATGTCATGAGCCGACGTATGCGGCAGTAGTCCGTCTTGCCTTGCGCGATGAGTTCCTTCCCGTGTTCCTCGACGAAACGTTTGGGGTTGATGCCTTTCTTCAAGCGAATGGCGAAGTATATATTATAGACATTCAGGTCGCTGGGACTGAAGAGGAGTGAGCGCAGAGCACGTGCCGGAGACACGCGGATGTCTTCGACCACGCCTGCGACAGTCAATTCATCGAGCGTATTGTTCACCATGTTCTGGACGTGCTTGCCTACGACATCGTCCGTCCCAAAGTATGAAATGGCTGCGCTCCGCGTCAGGACAATCTCATTAGAACGCAATTGGATGTGCGAGAGTTCCTTTGCCGAAGGGCTTCCGGGCAGAGGTTTCAGGCCGTACGTCTCGAAGAAGCTGGCATCATGAATGAAGCTGATTTGAGGAACCCACAGTGTGTCCTGGTCTTTCTTCAGCATGTAGAAGCTGACGTTATCGAAGCCAATCGAGCCCCAATTGTTGGCATAAACATAAACACTCTCTATGCCCTCCACCGATTCAAGCCGCCGAATCATCTCCTGCTTGCGCTCGTCCGTCACGAGGTAATGCCCGTCCACGGAGATTCTGTTCAGAATCGTCTCGGCATACAACAGGCGGTCGTTGTCGTAGCCACTCGGCAAACTCTTGTAGTAGAGGTTTACAATCGCCGGATCGAACACGACCCAAGCCACAACGGTAATGATGACAAGTTCGAGGAAGAGCCATACAGAAGACCTGCGGACCCCCTCTAACTCCCCCTTAAAGGGGGAGAACTTAGAAGTTACTTTTGGAAGATTATTCATTTTTGTATTGTTTTGTTCTGTTTTTAGTGTGAATGAAGTCCTCCCCCTTTAAGGGGGAGTTGGAGGGGGTCTCTTTATCTCTTCTCCATCATCGACTCTACAATCGGTTTCCTTAAACTAAGCCAAGCCGGCAGCAACGCGGAAAGCACGTTCAGCACAAGTATGGCGGCAAAGCATCCGACGAATAGCAGGGGCGCGAACAACATTTCGCCCGTCACGATGGGAGCCGAGCTGAGTGTCGTGTTGTCGAAGAACATGCCAAGCAGTTCGGTGCGGAAGTTGTAAATGGAGAGCCACGAAAGCGCAAGTCCGATGAGTCCGCCGATGCTGGTCAACACGAGATTCTCCGTCACCACTTGGTTCAAGAGCGTGCTGCGACGTGCGCCGAAGGTCTTGCGGACAGCCATCTCAGCCGTGCGCCTCTCCATCCTGCCTGCTACGATACCGCACAGATTGAGTGCCGGCACGAATAGCAGGACAAAGAGCAAGCCGGCAAAGTGCATGACGAGTTGCCTGTTGGAGATGATGTCGAGGTTGTCCTTGCGGTTCGACGTGCGGAGAGCGTGCATGGCGTGACTCTCCAAGTCGCGCGTCAGATCCACTCTCGTTTTGACACCTTCCCCGAAGAACATGACACCGCCTGTTATCTCCACTTGGTTTATCGTTAGTCGCGCCTCCAATTCCTCCAGTTCCTTGCGCAATGCCTTCAGGTGCTTTGCGTCTTTCACAGTAGCCACGATGGAGAAGTTGCCTGCATACGGGGAGTCTCTATAGAGGACATGGTCGAGCGTGTAAGGCATGAAGAGGTCGGCGTAGCTGTCTGGCGCGAGCTGACTTCCCTGCCGGACGACGCCCACGACGCGCAACTCGTAGCTGTCCTCCAAGCTTACCGTCTTGCCCACCGCCTCGATGCCCTTGCCGAACAGACGCTCTGCAAAGCCATCGCCAATGACGCAAACCATGTCGAGCGCCTCGACCTCCTGCTTCGTGAATGCCCTGCCCTCGAGAAACTCGTACTCATAAATCTTGAAGAAGTCCGCGTTGGTCTCGTTCGTGACTGCCTCGACGAACTCGCCATTACCAAGTGCGACGGGCTGGAGGCTCTTTCCGAGAAGCTTGCCCGTACCGCAGGCCAACGTTGTCGGCGCACAATACTCGATGTTGGGACTCGCCTCGAACCACTCCTCCAAAGCCTTCTGACCGAACGGCATCTGCCCTTGACCTCCGTTTTCCGCCACAACGCGGATGCCCTCGAAATACAAGGTCCGGGCTCTGTTCGCCTCGGGATAAATGGGAGCCAACTTAATGTAATAGACCACAGCCATCACCATCGTGAAAGCTATTGCCATAGCCGTGCCCGCAATATGAATGGCGGAGAACAGCTTTTCATCTCGCATCATAGCGAGCGCTTGTCGTAGAGAATTCATTATCGTTTACAGTTAAATATGTTGCTAACATGTCGCGTCACCTTATTCATAATATGCAATAAGCGTGCCAAACTCGTAACTGCTTGAGAATGAACATGAGTGAGAAACGAGAGTGTCCATTTCCGGACACATGACTGTTCGGAAACGGACACAGGTCGAAGCGTGTCTGGATGAGCGACGTGTCGCGTTTTTCGACGTCTTCTTTTAGAAAAAAAGAAAGAATGCTTTGTCGTGTGGCAATAAAAGCGTAAATTTGCAGCGTGAAACGCGCGCTGAAATACATCTTGTGGACGCTCTTGGCGCTGGTGTTGCTTGTCGTGCTGCTTGCCGCCAGCCTGTATCTGCCGCCTGTGCAAAGGTGGGCAGTCGATAGGCTTACTGCCTATGTAGAGAAGGAGACAGGGCTCGACGTGTCGATAGGCAGCGTGCATATCGCCTTCCCGCTCGACATCAGCCTCGGCCAGGTGCGCGTCGCTAAGCCGCCTACCGACCTCATCAACGTCGAGCAGGCACTTGTTGACCTCGACCTCTCCCGCCTGCTGTCGATGCATGTCGGCGTGGAAGCCATCGAGCTTGCCGACGGTGACATCCACACGACCGACCTCATCGAGACGCTTGCGCTTGACGGCCGCGTCGGCAAGCTCAGGATTGTGGCCGACGACATCGACCTCAGGAAAAAGAAAGTCAACGTGACGGACGTCTCCCTCGACGGCTGCGCGCTCGACATGACGTTGCGTGAGGCGGCAGAAGAGGACACGACGGAGAGCGCGCCCCTCGACTGGCAGATTGACGTCCATCAATTCATAATTCATAATTCAAAGTTAAGAATTAAGGATGAGCCGCAAAGCTTCAATGTGGCGGCCGCGATACGCGAGGCGAGTCTCGACGGCGGCGACATCAGCCTGAGCAAAGGGATGTACCGCGTCGGCAAGGTAAGCCTCTCAGCGGATAGCTTGTCGTACGACATCCCGGGCACGAACCCCGTGAAAGGCCTCGACGTGAATCACCTCGCCCTTCGTGACGCGGAGCTCGAGCTCAGCAAACTCTCCTTCAATCAAAACACGTCAGCGTTCAATGTTCAACTGAAGAGGCTTGCCTTCAAGGAACGAAACGGCTTCCAACTTGACAAGCTCGCAGGAAACATTTCCCTCGATGCCAAGCACTTGTCGGCGCGCGGGCTTAACCTGAAGACGCCGCACAGCTCGGCCAGCGGCAACGTTGACCTCGACTGGAACGCGCTGTCGCCCAAGCAGCGCGGACAGCTGACGGCCGACCTGCAAGCCTCATTGGGCAGCAAGGATGTGCTTTGGCTCGGAGCGGCCTATCTGCCGAAAGACCTTGCCCAATGCTATCCCCCGCAGCCCCTCAACATCGACCTCAAGGCGGGCGGTAACATAGACGAGCTCATGCTGCAGACCTGCAACGTGACGATGCCAACGGTCATTGATGTCCGCGCGACAGGCAGCGTGCAGAACCTCGCCGACAGCGCTCACATCGGGGCAGACCTGAAGTGGGACATCACGACGATGGACCTGCGCTGCGCAGGCCGCTACCTCGGCCTGACCGACGTGCATTTCCCCAAGATGACCATACATGCCGACACGCGGCTCCGCGAGTCGTCGAAGCTGACGGCCGACGCTTTGCTGCAGGAGGGCAAAGGCAGGGCGCACCTCGTCGGCGACATCGACCTGAACACGATAGCGTATAAAGGCGACGCCCGCATCGCAAACCTGCAGCTCCACGACTTCCTGCCGAAGGACTCGCTCTACATGCTCACGGCCAACGCCAAGTTCAGCGGCCGCGGTACCGACTTCTTGAGTCCGCGCACCGCACTCCATGCCCAGGCCGACGTCGCGCATTTGGGCTATGCCACGTGGGACCTCGACAACATCAAGGCCGACTGCAGGCTGGAGAAGGGCAAGGCGATGGTGGAGATGCACAGTCAGAATGCCCTGCTCGATATGCAGGGTTGCATCAATGCCTCCATTGCGGACCGTAAGCTGACGGCTGCCGACTTCAACGTGGACCTCAGCCATATCGACCTCTACGCCCTGCACATCGCGAAGAAGCCGCTTGCCGCCAGCATGGTGATGCACATGGATGGCGCCTCCGACTTCAAGCAGACGCACAGTCTGAAGGCACGCATCGAGGCCATCGAGCTCACCACAGCCGACAGCATCGTCCACCCGCTCGACCTCACCCTCGACGCCAATCTGACGCCCGAGCTCATCCGCATGAAGGCGCTGGCCGGCGACCTCAGCCTCGCCGTTTCCTCCGACCAGGGGCTCGACTCCCTGCTGTCGCACATCGACAACTTTACAGAGGAACTGACGAGAGAAATAGATAGCCTCCGCATCCGTCAGGACACGCTGCGGACGCTCCTGCCGCACATGAAGGTCGAGCTGACCTGCGGACAGAAGAACCCGATAGCCGGCATCCTGCGCCACGCCACGGGCTACAGCTTCCGCGACCTCTCCATGCACCTCGTCTCCTCTCCTGAGGAAGGACTGAGCGGCCGCGGCAGCATGCACTCGCTCAACACGGGCGCCATCCTGCTCGACAGCATCTATTGGGACCTGAAACAGGAGCCGACGGGCCTCGCCCTTGATGCCCGCGTCGCCAACGGACCGAAGAACAGCATCGTCACCTTCATGTCGCAGCTCCACGCTTCGCTGACGGAGACGGGCGCCAACACGCACCTGGCCTTCTTCGACGCGAAGGGGCAGAAGAGCGTCGATTTCGGTCTGGGTCTCGACCTGCTTGCTAACGGCTTCCGCGCGCACTTCACGCCGCTCAACCCCATCATTGCCTATCGCCAGTTCACGCTCAACGAGGACAACTTCGTCACCCTGACCAACAGCGGCCATCTCGACGCCCTGGTGGACCTCCTTGCTGACGACGGCACGGGCCTCAAGCTCTACACGACGCCCAACGACGAAGCGCAGCAGGACGTCTCGCTCAGCGTCAACCACTTCAACGTGGGCGAGCTGACGCAGGTCATACCATTCATGCCCGACATCAGCGGCTTCCTGCACGGCGACTTCCACTACATGCAGGCCGACAGCACGACGACCGTCTCGGCCGAGATGCTGGTGCAGCGGATGGCGTACAACGGCGTGCGCCTCGGCGACGTCGGTCTGAACGGCATTTACTTCCCCAATGCCGACGGCTCGCACTACGTGGACGGCATCATGACGCTGGATAGCCAGGAGGTGCTCCTCGTCAACGGCAGGTATCACGACGAGAAGGGCAAGGGCAAGATGGAGGGCGAGGCGTCGTTCCAGAAGATGCCGTTCGCCATCCTCAATGCCTTCATGCCCGACGGTCCGTTTGCCATGAGCGGCTATGCCTGGGGCGACTTCACGCTGAAGGGCTACACGGACAGCCCCATCCTCAACGGCGAGCTGAAGACCGAGTCGCTACACATCGACGCAGACGCCTACAACGTCAACCTCCAGATACCAGACCACACGATAACCGTCAAGAATAGCCGCGTCGAGCTGAACCGTATCGAGGCGTACGCGGCAGGCAAGACGCCGCTCGTGCTCGACGGACACATCGACTTCAGCAACCTCGAGCAGGTGCTGATTGATATGAACGTGCGGGCCAGCAACTACCAACTCATCAACGCGCCGAAGCGGCAGGGCTCGCTGGCCTACGGCAAGGTCTTCGTTGACCTGGGCGGCAGGCTGTGGGGCACCCTCGACGACCTCCGCATGCGCGGAAAGCTCGACGTGCTGGGCAGCACGGATGTGAGCTGCGTACTCACCGACACGCCTCTGACCGTCGATGACCAGCTGTCGGACATCGTCACGTTTGTCGATTTCAGCGACACCATAGCCGCGGAGGCCATCGACGTGAAGCGTCAGAGCATCGATATGCAGATGAACGTCAACATTGCCGAGACGGCGCAGATACACTGCTTCCTGAGCGACATGGGCAACGACTACATCGACCTGCAGGGTGGGGGAGAGATGACGCTCACCTACGATTTGGAGAACGACATGCAGCTCTGGGGCCGCTACACCATCGGCAAGGGCACGATGCGCTACTCGCTTATGGCCATCCCGCTCAACGACTTCCAAATCGCGCAGGGCAGCTATGTCGAGTTCCAGGGTAACATGACGAACCCGCGCCTCCACATAAACGCCAGCGAGCGCGTCCGCTCCACCGTCACCGAGAATAACGTGCCGCGCAACGTTGCCTTCGATGTCGGCCTCGCCATCAGCCGCACGCTCGACGACATGGGACTGGAGTTCACGCTGGAGGCTCCCGAAGACCTCTCCGTCCAGAACCAGCTGAGCGCGATGACGGCTGAGGAGCGGGGGCGCGTGGCCGTCACGATGCTCGTCACCGGCATGTACGTCACCGACGACGCCGAAACGAATGGCAGCTACAACTATGCCAATACGCTCAACGCCTACCTGCAGAGCGCCATCAACGAGATAGCAGGCAAGGCGCTCAGCACCGTAGATGTCAACTTCGGCATCCAGAGCGGCACGTCGGAGACGGGTACGAACACGACCGACTACAGCTTCAGTTTCGCCAAACGCTTCTGGGGCAATCGCATCAGCGTCATCATAGGAGGCAAGGTCAGCTCCGGACGCGACGCCGTCAACAACGGGCAGACCATCATCGACAACATAGCCATCGAATATCGGCTCGACAAGAGTGCCTCGCGATACGTCAACATCTTCTACGACCGCAACTACGAGTCGCTGCTCGAGGGCCAGGTGACGAAGATGGGCGGCGGCATCGTACTGAGGAAGAAGGCCGACAAGCTGAGCGAGCTCTTCATCTTCAAGAACAAGAAGGACGCCTTGCCACCGCCGAGGCCGGAAAACAGGGAGGCTGTCGAGGAAAAACAGGAAACGAAGGAGGACGCAAAGTGAGACTGAAAAATACGCCACAGCAAGGAACGGCCGATGCCACAGCAAGGAACGGCCTTTCCCACAGCAAGCGACGCCCGACGCCACAGCAAGCGTTCTGCGGCGCCATGCGTCTGCTGCTGCTCAGCCTGCTCGTCGCGGCATGTTCCATAACGAATAACCTGCCCGAAGGCGAGAAGTTGTACCGCGGCATCAAACGCATCGAGTACGACAAGGGACCGAGTCGCGACAAGAAGGCCGAGCAGGAGGGCGTCATCACGGCACTGGCCGACGCCTACACCACCGTGGAGGGGCTGCTCAGCGGCGACGCATCGGTCATAAAGCCCGACGACATGGACAGCAAGGCCGTGCGCGACAGCCTTCGCCACGCCTCGCAGAAAGACCAGGAGGCCTACGAGGAGGCAAAGGGCGAGGTAGAGGCCGTGCTCTCCTACGCCCCCAATGGCGCACTCATGGGCAGCAGCTTCGTGACGCATCCCTTCCCCATTAAGCTCCTCATCTACAACAAGTATGCGGGCAGCAAGCATCGCTTCGGCAAGTGGATGTTCAACCATTTCGCAGCCTCGCCCGTGCTGATAAGCAACGTCAACCCGCGCCTCCGAGCCACCGTGGCGAAGAATACCCTGCGCAGCCGCGGCTACTTCCGTGCGCAGACGGGATTCGAGACCATCCCCGACCCGCGCGATACGCTGAAGGAGCGCGTCCGCTACATCATCCATCCCGGTCCCGTCTATCACCTCGACAGCATCGCCTACATGAACTTCCCCAAGACCATCCCCGCCCTCTCCTTAAAGGAGGAGAAACATGGAGCGACGGCAGAACCGAAGCGCGACAAGCGGAAGGAGGGTGCGAGGGAAAGCAGCAGAAACCCCTCGCCCAAGAGCGAATACGAGGAGCTGAATCTTGAGGAAGGCAGCCTGCTGCACCGCGGCGACCCCTTCAGCGTGGTGACGCTCGAGGCGGAGCGTACGCGCATCGTCAGCGCCCTGCGCGAACGCGGCTACTACTACCAGCGCAACGAACACATCACGTTCCGTGCCGACACCCTGCAGACCCCCATGCTCGTCAAGCTGCAGGTGCAGCCGTCGCCCACCGCGCCAAAGGAGGCAATGCAACCTTATTATATAGGAAACACGCGCGTAAACATATATAAATATGGCGACCGGCAGATAGTAGATACGCTGACATTGCGAGGCGGCTACTCCTTCGGCTACAGCCGTCCGGTGAAGTTTAAGGAGCAGAACGCCGACGTCAGGAAACCGCCAAAGGCCGTCAAGGGCTATGCGCCGCTGCTGCGGCCGCGTGCCGTCTGGCGCTCGATGCTCTTCCGCAAGGGCGACCTCTACAAGCAGAGCCTCAGCGAACTCATGCAGGAAGGGCTCGCCTCGACGAACGTCTTCTCGAACCTCCGCATCAATTATGTGCCGCGAAAGGGCATCTCCCAAGACTCCCTCGCTTTAAGAGAGGGTTGGGGCGGGTCGGACACGCTCGACATCGTCATAAACGCGACCCTCGACAAGCCGTATGATGCGGAGTTCCAAGGCAATCTGACGGGCAAGACAGGCGGTCAGATCGGTCCGGGCGCCAGCTTCTCCTTCTCGAAGCGAAACGCGTTCCGGGCCGCCGAGACGCTGACGCTCAAGCTGTGGGGCTCGTACGAATGGCAGACGGGTGCCAACGTGAAGGGCAAGAGCTCGCTTCTCAACTCCTACGAGTACGGCCTGAGCGGCTCGCTCTCTTATCCCCGCTTCCGCTTCTTCGGCAGTGTGGGGCGTCGCCTCGGCCGCAAGTTCGTGTCCACCACAGCCTTCGACCTCCAGGCGCGATGGCAAAACCGCGCCGGCTTCTTCGGCAGAGTGTCGTGGAGCGCTGGCGTCAACTACACCCTCCAGCACAAACGAAACATCAAGCACGAGTTCTCGCCCCTGACCATCACTTACGACCAGTTGCTCCACAGCACAGCTCGCTTCGACTCCATCGCTGCAGCCAATCCCGCTCTCTACGTGTCGATGCGCGACCAGTTTGTGCCCAGCATGTCCTATACATTCTCATGGGCAGGCACGCCCAAGCACCCGTCCGCGCTTTCCGTCTCGTTCAAAGAGGCATCGGCTCTGCTCTCCAGCATCTACGCCATCAGCGGAAAACCTTATAGCGAAGAGGGGAAACGCCTCCTCGATGTGCCGTTCGCGCAGTTCGTCAAGCTTACCGCGCAGTACACCCGGCAGTTCCCCCTGACGAAGCGAAGCCTCATCGCGACGCGCGCTTTCGGTGGCTTCGTCTATAGCTACGGCAACGCCAAGGCGGCACCTTACGGCGAACTGTTCTCGGTGGGCGGTGCCAACAGCATTCGCGCCTTCGGGATGCGGACGATTGGACCTGGGGCGTACCATCCCGAGACGTCGCAGTACTCCTACATCGACCAGATGGGCGACTTCAAGCTTGAGGCGAACGTGGAGTACCGATTCCCTATCGTCGGCAAACTGCAGGGCGCGACGTTCCTCGACGCAGGTAATGTCTGGCTGCTTCGCAACAGTGAGCACCAGCCGGGCGGGCAGTTCCGGTTCCGCGACTTTGGCAAGGAGATAGCGCTCGGCACGGGTGTCGGCATCCGCTACGACCTCGATTTCCTCGTCATCCGTTTCGATCTCGGCATCGGCATCCACGCACCCTACGACACGGGCAAGCGCGGCTATTACAACATGCCAAGCTTCGGCAAATCCCTCGGCTACCATTTCGCCATCGGCTATCCCTTCTGACGAAAAAAGTTGCCTGATGATTTGGCCGTTGTCGGAAAACTTTGTAATTTTGTCTGCAAAACGAAAAGATTAAAGAGATTGCACTATGAGCACAGCAACGTTATCAGGATTGCGTGACTATCTGTTCAGCACGCTTTCGCCTTCCAACATGATATGGCTGGGAACGCAACTGACTGAATATGGAAAGAAGCAAGCAGAGGTGCAGAATCCCTACAGCAAGGAGGAACTTTTAGCTCGGATAGAAGAAAGTGAGCACCAACTTGCCAACGGCCAGTGGCAAGACTTCGACGAGGCAATGGAAGACTTGGAAAAGGAATTTGCTGAAGAAGACCGAAAGCTTGGAGTGACGGAAGCAATATGAGGTCCATATTAACCGATTGGGCAAAACAGCAGATCCGTCAGACCGCCCAATACATTCGCAAGGAGTTTGGCAAGAAAAGGTGCGATGTCTTCATGCACGAGGTGCGTCAGGCACGCCGCCTCATAGAAGCCCATCCCAATGCAGGCTCCGCAGAAAACCTGCTGTCCGAGCTTCCCAAGCTATATAGGAGCTACGTGATGAACCGCTATAACAAAATGGTTTATAGAGTCGAGGGCGACATCATCTATATCGTCGACTTTTGGGACGTGAGGCGTGATCCAAGGATGTTAGTCAGCCAAGTTAACTGAAGATGATGTAAAGCAGCGGGTCTGCCGCAACGTTTTGTTTTTGTTTTTTTGTTTTTCCCCTCTTATATATAAGGGGAAACATAAAAACGAAATAAACGTGGCTTATGGGCCGGCATCACGATGTGAGATGGCTAGCAACACGATGTGAGACAGCCGGCATCACGTTGTGAGATGGCCAGCATCACGTTGTCAGATGGCCAGCATCACGTTGTCAGATGGCTTGTCACTCGTTCCAGAAGCGCCAGCTTGCAATGGCTTGCAGGTGCAGCATCTCAAGGCCGTTCTTCACCGTCGCGCCGTGAGCCCTGCCTTTTTGCATGAAGAGCGTGTCCTCGGGGTTATAGACGAGGTCGAAGAGCAGGTGGCGCGGGGTGAGGCATTCGTAGGGGATGGCCGGCGCAGCATCCACCTTGGGGTACATCCCGACGGGGGAACAGTTCACGATAACCGTGTACTCGGCCATCACTTCCGGTGTGAGGTCCTCGTAGGTTATCATGCCCTCGCGAGGCGTACGGCTTACGTAGGTCCACTCCAACCCTAAGCGTGTGAGGCCGACACATATTGCCTTGCTTGCTCCGCCAGTACCGAGTACGAGGGCCTTCGTGTGGTGCGGCTTGAGGAGAGGCTTTATGCTCTCGGAGAACCCGATAATGTCGCTGTTGTACCCCCGCAGGCGACCGTCGCGGACACGTATGACGTTGACGGCTCCTATCTCACGCGCCTCGTCGCTCATCTCGTCGAGAAGCGGGATGACTGCCTGTTTGTGAGGCAGCGTCACGTTAAGCCCTCTCAGTTCCGGGTTGTCGCGAAGCACGTCGCGAAGCATAGCAACGTCGGGTATCTCGAAGTTGAGATACTGCGCGTCAATGCCTTCGCGAGCAAACTTCTCTGTAAAGAAACCCCTGCTGAAGCTGTGCCCCAAGGGGTAGCCTATGATGCCGTACTTAATCATATATGGTGAAGAATTAAAAGTTAAGAATTAGGAATTTGCTGAGGCACAGCGGGGCGTCGGGATGCCTTCATCGTGTATGTCGGTTGGCCTGTGCAGAAGCGAACCCTTCCTTCGTCATTCCTCGTTTTTAGTTTGCTGCCAGATACATCGTGCTGATGCCGAAGGTGAAGCGTCGCCACTGCACGTCGGAGAAGCCGGCACGCCGGAGGATGCCCTCCATCTGCTCGGGCTGGGGGAAGGCCTCCATGGAGGCGGGCAGGTAGGTATAGGCGCTGTCGTCGTGGCTGATGAGTCGGCCGAGCAGGGGCATCACGACGTGGGCGTAGAGCCAAAACAACTGCTTCATTGGGAAGTGCGGTGGGGGCGTCAGTTCCACGATGAGGAGGTGTCCGCCAGGGCGCAAGACGCGCCGCATCTCGCGCAGTCCCTTGTCGAGGTCCTGGAAGTTGCGAACGCCATAGGCTGACGTGACGGCATCGAACGAACCGTCGGGGAAGGTGAGTTGCATGCAGTCTTCGTGGCGGAAGGATATGGTATGCTGCAGCCCTTCCTTCTCGACCTTTTCGCGCCCGATTGCCATCATGCCCTCGCTGATGTCAGCACCGACGATGTGCTGCGGCATGATGCGTTTGGCCAGGAGTAGGGCGAAGTCGCCCGTTCCTGTTGCAATGTCGAGGATTTCCTTCGGCTTGTAATGGCCGAGGGCATCAACGGCGGCGCGTCGCCAACGACGATCGATGCCGAGCGACATCAGGTGGTTGAGCTTGTCGTAGGTCGGGGCGATGCGGTCGAACATCTGTCGAACGCCATCCTTCTTCAGTTCATAATTCATAATTCATAGTTCATAGTTATTTCCTTCGACTGCAAGGGCGCAGCTTTATTATGAATTATGAATTACGAATTATGCTTTGATGTCAGCCATTCTGTCACGTTCCTTTCGATGCGACGGGCGATGTCGCCCTCGCTGTCGGCAGGCACGAACTTCTCTCCCACGATATGCTCGTAGAGTTCGATGTAGCGGTCGGCGACGCTCTGAGCGTATGCGTCGGTTATCTCCGGCATGACCTGTCCGGGTTGGTTCATGAAGTCGTGCTCGATGAGCCACTGACGGACGAACTCCTTCGAGAGTTGCCTTTGTGGTTCGCCTGCCTTGAACTTCTCCTCGTATCCGTCAGCGTAGAAGTATCGGCTGCTGTCGGGGGTGTGGATTTCATCGATGAGGATGACCTTGCCGTCGCGTTTGCCGAACTCGTACTTTGTATCGACGAGGATGAGGCCTTTCTTTGCGGCGATTTCCGTGCCGCGCTGGAAGAGGGCCCGCGTGTACCGGACCATGGTCTCCCAATCTTGCTGGCTGACGAGTCCCTGCCGTACGATTTCCTCGGCCGAGATGTTCTCGTCGTGTCCCTCTTCAGCTTTGGTGGTCGGCGTGATGATAGGCTCGGGGAACTTCTCGTTCTCGCGCATGCCGTCGGGTAGTGTCACGCCGCACAGTTCCCTGCAGCCGGCTTTGTACTCGCGCCATGCCGAGCCGGTGAGGTATCCGCGTATGATCATCTCGACCCTGAAGCCGTCGGCCTTGAGTCCTACGGTGACCATGGGGTCGGGCGTAGCAAGCTTCCAGTTTGGCACGATGTCGGCCGTGGCGTCGAGAAACGAGGCGGCTATCTGGTTGAGCACTTGCCCCTTGTAGGGGATGCCTTTGGGCAGGATGACGTCGAAGGCCGAGATGCGGTCGGTTGCCACCATGACCATGAGGTCGTCGTTGATGTTATAGACATCGCGTACTTTACCGTGGTACACACTCACCTGCCCGGGCAGGTTGAAGTCAGTTCTTGTAAGGGCTTTCATAAGTTCTGAGTATTCGGATTGTTCTGAGTATTCTGAGGATTCGGATTATTCTGAGGATTCTGAGGATTGGGGTTCGGGTCGGCTGTCTGATTGTTCTCGTAGGCTTCGACGATGCGTGTCACGAGTTTGTGCCTGACGATGTCCTTTTTGGTGAGTTCTATGAAACCGATGCCTTTAACGTCTTTGAGGATGTGCAGCGCCTCGATGAGGCCGGAGCGGACGCTGTGGGGGAGGTCGATCTGTGTGGTGTCGCCCGTCACTATCATCTTTGTGTTCATGCCCATTCGGGTGAGGAACATCTTGAGCTGTGCGCTTGTGGTGTTCTGTGCTTCGTCGAGGATGACGACGGCGTCGCTGAGCGTGCGGCCTCGCATGAAGGCGAGGGGCGCTATCTGTATCGTGTTCTGCTCCATCATCTCGCGAAGCTTCTGCGTGGGTATCATGTCTTCGAGGGCATCGTAAAGGGGTTGGAGGTAGGGGTCAATCTTCTCCTTCATGTCGCCGGGAAGGAATCCGAGCTTCTCTCCGGCCTCTACGGCGGGGCGCGACAACACGATGCGCCGTATCTCCTTATTCTTTAGCGCGCGTACTGCCAGCGCAATGCTGGTGTAGGTCTTACCTGAGCCGGCGGGCCCTACTGCAAAGACGAGGTCGTTCTCCTGATACGCCCTGACGAGTGCCTGCTGGTTAGTGGTGCGTGCGCATATCGGGCGGCCTGTGACGCTGTAGACGATGACGCCCTCTATGCCTTCGCGTTCCGAGCGTTCGCCGCGCGTGATGTGCAGGAGTTCCTCTTCGGTCAGGCTGTTGTACTTGAGGATATGCGCCTGCAGTTTCTGTATGATTTCCTCGAAGGCGCAAAGCTCGAGCTCGTCGCCCATGACGTGTATGACGTTGCCTCGGGCCACGATGCGGAGCTTCGGATAAAGCGCCTTGAGCATTTGCATATTGGCATTGTTGACGCCATACAGGAGCAGGGGGTCGATGTCCTCTATGAGGAGATGTTTTTCTATCATTCGTCGCAATTTTCATGCAAAAGTAATAAAAAAGTTCATAGTTCATAGTGCATAATTCATAATTATTTGTCAATTCTCATATTTTTCACTTTTCACTTTTCACTTTTCACTTTTTTGTTGTACTTTTGTAGGGCAAAAAGCAATGAGACGACTCAAGAAGAAGATATTTTTAGGCTTGTTTGGCGGCACGGTCCTGCTGCTTGGCGGGGTACGTTTGTGCTTTCCCGGTGTGACGGGCGCGCCGGTGGCTGACGAGACGCCTGCAGAGGCGTCGGCCGACGCTACAGCAAGGAAGGCCTCTTCCCACAGCAAGGAAAGCCCGACGCCACAGCAAGCGTTTCCGGAGCCCTCGAGCGGGCTGGAGCTGAAGAACCTGTCGGCCGACCCGGAGAGCCGCGTGAAGTGGCACCCCGTCCGCAGCGTCTATTCCTATGCCGCGTGCTTCCCCGACGTGCAGGACGTGCAGATTGTGGCCGCCCGTCGCTGGGGCGTGCGCCCCGTCCGCAACAGGCAGGAGGCGGAGCACCGCAGGCGCGAGCTCGTCTATGTCGGAGCCAACCCCTTCTTCTGCATCGACAAGGGTATGACCCACAGCATCCCCTACCTCGTGCCCCGCGCCAGCCATCTGCTCTCGATGATAGGCCGCAACTACCTCGACAGCCTGTATATAAAAGGTATTCCGCTGCACCGCATCATCGTCTCGAGCGTGCTCAGGACGGAGGACGACGTGGCGCGGCTGACGCAACGCAACGGGAACGCCTCCACGGAGAGCTGCCACCGCTTCGGCACCACGTTCGACATCTGCTACAACCGCTTCTCCACCGTCTCGCCTCCGGGCGGACCGGAGCGCCGCGCCGTGCAGAGCGACACGCTCAAATGGGTGCTGAGCGAGGTGCTGCGCGACATCCGCGAGAGGGACTTGTGCTACATCAAGTATGAGGTCAAGCAGGGTTGCTTCCACATTACCGTCAGATAGTTAAAAAACGTTAGAAGCCATTCCCTCGGTTAAACTTTCCGACATCTCGCTCGGTCAAAAGGGTGTGACAAGAAAACAAAAAGCATAACTAAAATTTAACAGAAATGAGAAAGACTATCATTATGGCAGTCGTGGCTCTCATGAGCAGCACTGCAGTCATGGCTCAGGAAAGAATGAGCGCAGAACAACGTGAAAAGGCTATCACCGAACGCATCGACAGGGCGGCAGACCGCATGGCAACCGACCTCGGCCTGAAGGACAGCGAGAAGAAGACCTTCGTAGGAATCTACACGCAGTATCAGAAGGAGATGTTCTCCACCAATCAGAATCAGGGCCAGCGCCTTGAGCAGGGCGAACGCAACAACGACAAGAAGGAGCTGACAGCCGAGGACGCCCAGGCTCAGTTGAAACAGAACTTCGAGCGCCAGGAGCAGCAAATCGCTACGATGCAGAAGCGCCTGGAGGTTCAGAAGAAATACGCTGAGGAATTCGGCAAGGTGCTCACTCCGCAGCAAGTGCTGAAGGTGCTCAACCCGCAGCGCGGACAGGGCAACCGCGACCAGATGCGCCGTAACGGCGACGGCGAGAGAAGAGGCAACTTCGAGGGTGGCCAGCGTGGCGGCTTCGGCGGCGGACCGCGCGGCGGCGGCTTCGGAGGCCCCGGCGGTGGCCAGGGCGGTGGCTTCTAAGACACGTAAAAAACAAGGAAAGTAAAAGAAAAAAGTCCAAAGTCTTGCCGCTTTGGACTTTTTTTCGTAAGTTTGCATTCGCTAACAAATAACTTTAATTATGGGAAGAGTATTGATTATCGGAGCCGGCGGCGTAGCTACCGTCGCAGCTCACAAAGTTTGTCAGAACCCTGACGTATTCACAGAAGTCATGATTGCCAGCCGCACGGAAAGGAAGTGCATCGCCCTGGCGGAAGTCCTTAACAAGAAATACGGCACCTGCGTCAAGACGGCGCAAGTGGATGCCGACAGCGTGGAGCAGCTCGTAAGCCTGCTTGGCAGCTACCGTCCCGACATCGTCATGAACCTCGCTCTGCCCTATCAGGACCTTACCATCATGGAGGCCTGCCTGCAGACCGGCTGCAACTACCTCGACACGGCTAACTATGAGCCCAAGGACGAGGCGCATTTCGAGTACTCATGGCAATGGGCGTATCGCGAGCGCTTTGAGAAGGCGGGACTCTGCGCCATACTGGGCTGCGGCTTCGACCCCGGCGTGACCAGCATCTTCACGGCTTATGCTGCCAAGCACCACTTCGACGAGATTCAGTACCTCGACATCGTGGACTGCAACGCGGGTAACCATCACAAAGCCTTCGCCACGAACTTCAACCCCGAAATCAACATCAGGGAAATCACGCAGAAAGGCCTCTACTGGGAGGACGGCAAGTATATCGAGACCGAACCCATGGAGATACACAAGCCCCTGACTTATCCCGGCATCGGCCCCAAGGAGAGTTACCTGCTCCATCACGAGGAGATCGAGTCGCTCGTCATCAACTATCCGACCATCAAGCGTGCACGTTTCTGGATGACGTTCGGCCAGCAGTATCTCACCTACCTCGACGTCATTCAGAACATCGGCATGAGCCGCATCGACGAGGTGGAGTACAAGGCGCCCAAGGCGGATGGCAGCGGAGACGTCGTCGTCAAGATTGTGCCCCTGCAGTTCCTCAAGGCCGTCCTGCCAAACCCACAGGACCTCGGCGAGAACTACGACGGAGAGACCAGCATCGGCTGCCGCATCCGCGGACTCAGGGGAGGCAACGAGCACACATATTATATATATAACAACTGCTCTCACAAGGCGGCATACGAGGAGACGGGCATGCAAGGCGTCAGCTACACCACCGGCGTGCCGGCCATGATCGGAGCCATGATGTTCCTCAAGGGTTTGTGGAGCAAGCCCGGCGTCCACAACGTCGAGGAGTTCGACCCTGACCCATTCATGGAGCAGCTCAACAGTCAAGGCCTGCCCTGGCACGAGATACACGACGGCGACCTTGAGCTCTAAGCGGGCAGGCCCTGAAGGAGAAAAGAGAAAGGATTTTAGTTTCAGATGTTATGATTTTATGGGAGTTAAAGAAGTTAAAGAAGTTAGCTCGCTATGCTCGCTTGGGGAAGTTAAAGGACAATAGCTTTTGCAGCCAAATCCGGGGCTGAATGCACACCGCATCCCATGGTATCGTCCTTTAACTCCTTTAACTTCTTTCACTTCATTAACTCCCTAAACTTGAATAAATAAGATATGTCATGAAACGCGTCTTGCTTGTTTTAGCTACCTTGCTGAGCGCATCGCTCGTATGGTCGCAAAAGGTCGAGATTGAGTTCTATACGCCCGGCATCGTGCATGTCGTGAAGTCGAAAGGCGGCAAGCGACCGAAGAGCCTCGTCGTGACGGCGGCACCCGAACAGGTGGCCGTCAGCAAAAACGGCAATTCCTTCAAGAGCAAAGAGTTGACGGTAAAGCTGAACCCTGCCAACAACTGCCTGACCTTCCTCACGTCCGGCGGCAAGGTGCTGCTGCAGGAAAAGGACTGGTCGCTCGAGGCCGGAGCAGGGCAGGGCGTCCGTCAGGCGTTCCGGCTCGACAAGGATGAGGCCATCTATGGTCTTGGCACCATTCAGAACGGCAAGCTGAACCGCCGAGGCGAGCACAAGCGAATGGAGCAATCCAACACCGAAGACTATCAGAGCGTCGTCCAGAGCATAAAAGGGTGGGGCATCTATTGGGACAACTACTCGCCTACGCAGTTCGACGACGACGAGACCAACGGCATGACCCTGACCTCCGAAGCAGGCGAGGCCATCGACTACTACTTTATGTACGGCGGTTCCGCCGACGCGGTCATCGCCCAGATACGCCACCTGACGGGCGACGTCCCCATGTTCCCGCTCTGGACCTTCGGCTACTGGCAGTCGAAGGAACGCTACAAGACGGCGAACGAGACGCTCGGCATCGTGCAGCAATACCGCAAGCTGGGTGTCCCCCTCGACGGCATCATACAGGACTGGCAGTATTGGGGCTCCAATTATCTGTGGAACGCGATGGACTTCCTTGCCGAGGAGTTCGCCAACGGACGCCAGATGATTGACGAGGTCCATAAGCTTGGCGCACACTTCATGATAAGTATCTGGGCCAGCTTCGGGCCGATGACAAAGGCCTACCAGGAGCTGGCGGAGAAGGATTTGCTCTTTGACTTCGAGACGTGGCCGCAGAGCGGACTCACCTTCTGGCCGCCGCGCAAGGACTACCCATCGGGCGTCCGCGTCTATGACGCCTTCAGCCCCGAGGCCCGCGCTATCTATTGGAAGCATCTCAAGACGCTTTTCGACTACGGCACCGACGCCTGGTGGATGGACTCCACCGACCCCGACTGCTTCGACGGCTCGCCTGCCACCTACGCCCACAAGGCGGGGCAGGAGGGCGGCACATGGCGCTCCCTGCGCAACGCCTTCCCCTTGGAGACCGTTCGCGGCGTCTATCAGGCACAACGCAGCACGCAATCCCCGAAGCGCGTCTTCATAATGACGAGAAGCAGTTTCGCGGGGCAACAGCACTACGGTTCGAATATGTGGAGCGGCGACGTGTCATCCACCTGGGACATGCTCCGCAAGCAGGTGCCCGCAGGACTGAACTTCTCGCTCACGGGCAACCCGAACTTCAACAGCGACATCGGCGGATTCTTCTGCGGCGCTTACAACACGCGAGGCCCCGCCTCCGCACCCCGCAACCCGCAGTACCAGGAGCTTTACGTCCGATGGATGCAGTACGGCCTCTTCTGCCCCGTATTCCGCAGCCATGGCGCCGACGCGCCTCGCGAGATATGGCAGTTCGGGGAGAAGGGCGAGCCCGTTTACGACGCCATCGAGGAGACCATCCGACTGCGCTACCGGCTGCTACCTTATATATATAGTACCGCCTGGCAGGTGACCAGTCACGACGAGAGCTACCTCCGTCCCCTGTTTAGCGACTTCGCTCAGGACCGCAAGGTCTGGGACATGCCGGACGAGTTCCTCTTCGGCCGAAGCATATTGGCAGCCCCCATCCTCGAGGCGCAATACACGGCGGAAGAGGTGGCGCGCGGCGATGTGGGCAGAGTGGACTGGTCAGCCCACAAGACGGCGCAGAAATACCTGCCGAAGGGAGCCGACTGGTATGACTTCTGGACGGGCAAGCGCTATGCAGGCGGGCAGTCGGTAATGCTGGAGACGCAGCTCAGCCGGACCCCGATGTTCGTCCGCGCCGGCAGCATCGTGCCCCTCGGCCCCGTCATGCAGCACGTCGGCGAAAAGCCGTGGGACAACCTCGAATTGCGCATCTATCCCGGCGCCGACGCATCGTTCACGCTCTACGAAGACGAGGGCGACAACTACAACTACGAGCGGGGCGTCTTCTCCACCATTCCCATCACTTGGAACGACCGCACCCGCACCCTCACCATAGCCGACCGCCAAGGCAGCTATCCCGGCATGCTCCAAAGCCGCCAGTTCACAGTCGTCACCCCCGACGGCCAAAAGCAGACCGTCGATTACGCAGGGCAGAGGAAAGAGGTAAGGATGAAATAGCCTCACTCCGACCCCTCTCCCGTGGGAGAGGAGGGATACAAAGTAAAATCGTAAATAACAGCCTCCCCCAACCCCTCCAAAGGAGGGGGGAATAAATTACCAAATAGCTAAATCGTAAATAAATAGTAAATAGTAAATCGTTAAATCGTAAATTATCATTATGGCAAAGAAAGAAAACGAAACAGCTGCCTCGGGGCAGCAGAGCGAGAAGCTGAAGGCGCTTCAGGCGGCTATGGCGAAGATTGAGAAGGACTTTGGCAAAGGCTCAATCATGAAGCTGGGCGAGGAGCGGATTGACAACATCCAAGTCATCCCCACCGGCTCCATCGCCCTCGACTACGCGCTCGGCGTAGGCGGCTATCCCAGGGGGCGCATCGTGGAGATATACGGCCCCGAGTCGTCCGGCAAGACCACCTTGGCCATCCACGCTATTGCCGAGGCGCAAAAGCAGGGCGGCATCGCCGCGTTCATCGACGCCGAGCATGCCTTCGACCGCTTCTACGCTGCCAGCCTCGGTGTTAACGTCGACGAGCTCCTCATCTCCCAGCCCGACAACGGAGAGCAGGCGCTCGACATCGCCGACCAGCTCATCCGTAGCGCCGCGGTCGACATCATCGTCATCGACTCCGTGGCCGCCCTGACACCCAAGGCGGAGCTGGAGGGCGACATGGGCGACAACAAGGTGGGTTTGCAAGCCCGTCTCATGAGCCAAGCCCTGAGAAAGCTCACCGCCACCATCAACAAGACCAACACCACCTGCATCTTCATCAACCAGCTGCGCGAGAAGATAGGCGTCATGTTCGGCAGTCCCGAGACCACCACGGGCGGCAACGCCCTCAAGTTCTATGCCTCGGTACGCCTCGACATCCGCAAGTCGCAGAGCATCAAGGACGGAGAGAACGTCATCGGCAACCAAGTGAAAGTGAAGGTGGTGAAGAACAAAGTGGCGCCACCCTTCCGTCGCGCCGAGTTCGACATCATGTATGGCGAGGGCATCTCCCGCCTGGGCGAAGTGGTCGATTTGGGAGTGGACTTCGACGTCCTCACCAAGAGCGGCTCGTGGTTCAGCTACGGCGGCACAAAGCTCGGACAGGGTAAGGACGCCACCAAGAACGTCCTGCGCGACAACCCCGAGCTCTGCGAGGAGATTACGGCCAAAATCTATGAGGCAATGAAAGCCAAGAAGGCATAAACGCCCGCGAGGGGGCAGCCCAGCCCCCACATAAGAGCGTGAAGAAGCTATATTTATAACGTGATGTCAGCAATCCAGCAACATGATGTGAGCGAGCCTGCATCACGTTGTCAGCCAATTAGCCACGTTCTGTTCTCGTTCTTTTGTTCCTTCTCTATATATAAAGGAGAAGGAACAAAAGAACAGGAACAAAACATGGTGGCAGGCCCGCTTCTCCACTCTCTCAGGGTAAAAAGACTCCCCCGCACGTGGTGTTGCAATTTCCGCGTGCGGGGGAGTTTGATATTTCCAGCCAGCCTGACAATCAGCGGCTTCGAAAGGGTAGGGGATTACTTGGCGTAGGCTATGGAACGCGTCTCGCGGATGACGGTTATCTTGACTTGTCCGGGATACGTCATCTCGTTCTGAATCTTTGTGGCGATTTCGCTGCTGAGCTGCTCGGTCTGCTTGTCGTCTATCTTGTCTGCACCGACGATGACGCGCAGTTCGCGGCCTGCCTGGATGGCGTATGTCTTGACCACGCCGGGGTAGCTCATGGCAATGTTCTCCAAGTCCTTGAGACGCTTGATGTATGCCTCGACAATCTCTCTGCGGGCTCCGGGACGGGCGCCGCTGATGGCGTCGCAGACCTGCACGATGGGCGCCAGGAGCGTCGTCATCTCCATCTCGTCGTGGTGCGCACCGATGGCGTTGCAGATTTCGGGCTTTTCCTTGTACTTCTCAGCCAGCTTGGCGCCGTAGAGGGCGTGCGGCAGTTCGGGCTCTTCGTCGGGCACCTTGCCGATGTCGTGCAGCAAGCCGGCACGCTTCGCCTTCTTCGGATTGAGTCCCAGTTCGCTTGCCATTACGGCACAGAGGTTGGCCGTTTCGCGGGCGTGCTGCAGGAGGTTCTGGCCGTAGCTGCTGCGGTACTTCATCTTGCCGATGATGCGGATGAGTTCGGGGTGCAGGCCGTGGACGCCGAGGTCGATGGTGGTGCGCTTGCCCACTTCGAGGATTTCCTCCTCAATCTGCTTCTTGACCTTTGCCACAACTTCCTCGATGCGAGCGGGATGTATGCGCCCGTCGCTGACCAGCTGGTGAAGCGCAAGGCGGCAAATCTCGCGGCGGATGGGGTCGAAGGCGCTGATAACGATGGCCTCGGGAGTGTCGTCGACGACGATCTCAACGCCGGTGGCTGCCTCGAGGGCGCGGATATTGCGGCCCTCGCGACCGATGATGCGGCCCTTCACCTCGTCGTTGTCGATGTGGAACACCGTGACGGAGTTCTCGACAGCCGTCTCGGTGGCGACGCGCTGGATGCTCTGGATGATGATGCGCTTGGCCTCTTTGGTGGCCGTCATGCGTGCGTCGTCCATAATCTCGTTGATGTAGGCGGCGGCGTTGGTCTTAGCCTCGTCCTTGAGCGTCTCGATGAGGCGTTCGCGGGCCTCTTCTACGCTGAGACCCGAGATTTCCTCGAGCCTGGTGCGCTCCTGATTGATGAGGTCGGAGAAGCGCGAGTTGAGTTCCTCTTCTTTCTTCTCGAGAAGTGCCTGCTGCGTCTCCATGCGCTGGCGCTGGGCATCAGCTTCCTGCTTGCGGCGCGTCAGCTCGTCCTGCTTCTGGTTGAGCTGCATCTCGCGTTGCTTGATGCGATTCTCGCTCTGCTGTATCTGCTGGTTGTGCTGGCGCACTTCTTTCTCGAGCTCGGTGCGCTTGCTCAGGAACTTCTCTTTCACTTCAAGCAATTTCTTCTGCTTGATGACTTCTGCTTCCTTCTCGGCTGCTTCGCGGGCTTCTTCGGCGAGCGCCTTCCGCTTGGCGGGCACTACGACGAAGTACCATACCCCCACAAGGGCAAAGAATACCACGATAGCGACCAGAAGGGCAACTATGATATCAATTGTCATGAAAGATAAATGTTAGATAAAGGGTTAATATTCGGGGTCACTTACTCTCATTTCTTGACGAGTGCGGCCTCGACTTCGGCAAGCAGCGGCTTGAGGGCCTGCAGCACAGGCTCCGCGTTGTTGGTGGTCTCCTGACGTTTGCTCTGAACGGCAATGTCGAGGATGGTCATCACCAGATACATCTCGGTGTTCTGTCCGGGATAGCTGCTTGTATAGAAGCTGAACCTCTCCTTGATAAGTTTCTCAGCCTGGCGATAGACATATTCTTCGTCACGCTTGATGGTCATGGGCAATGTCCAAGACCCGAATCGGAGAGTTATTGAAAGGGTGTCATCCATAATGTGTTACTGTTTTACTTTAAGCATTGAGATGCACCGGTCAATATCGCGCACCATCGTCCTTATACGGCCGCGCATGTCCTTGACGTCGTTGTCGGCCATATCGATGTATTTTGCCATCTTCAGACGGCTGTATTGTTGTTTGAGTTCTTCGTTCTGAATCTGAAGCTTCAGTATCTCGTCGTCCTTCTCGCCAAGTTGCTTGCGCAGAGCGGCCCGCTCTTCCTGCAACTGGTCCTGCTGCATGATGAGCTGTCTGACGCGCGTCTCAAGGCGTGTTATGAGGGCTTTCAGTTCTTGATTCATGACGAATTAACTCAATTTGCGGGCAAAGTTAGTACTTTTTTTCTATTTGTGCAAGTTTATTCCTCACTATTTTTCTTTGGCTCCTTCTTTGCGAGCATTACAATGGTATGTACGTACTCTGTCATCCATTGTTCTGTGTAGCCGAGAACGTTCTGGTATTTGCGGACAGAAACGCAGGCGCGGCGCACACCTTCGTCCTTCCAGTCGTTCTTTGTCAGCACCTGATGCACCTGCTTGGCCGTCATCTCGCGAAGGGCGCCCTTGAAGAAGCTGGGTAGCCGCATCTTCCATTGCATCAGGTTGCCCATCAGCATCATAAGGTCTTGGCTAAAGCCTTGGAACTGCACGAGGTAGCTCTGTGCATCCTGTATCTTGCGACAATGCTTGCGTATGCTGGCGTCGATTTCCGTGAAGAAGCCGTCGCTGATGCCGTAGATGTCCTGCATGAGCTTGCGGCAATATTTCTTTTCGGCGATGCCAAGCTTGTTGTTGACAGTCGTCACATGGTATGTTTGCTTGAAAATGCGAAGGTCGGGCAAGGCGCCAAGGTTGTTGATGCCAATCTGAGCCGCCATCACGGCTTGGTAATAGACACGAATGAGGAGCATGAAGTCCTCCATACCGCCCACCTTGGCCGTCTGCTCTTTGTCCTTGCCGAATAGTTTACTGAATATAGACATGATGTTATTTACGATTTGACGATTTACGATTTACTATTTATTTACGATTTAAGTAATTTACGATTTTACTATTTACGATTTACTATTTATTTACGATTTAGCTATTTGGTAATTTATTCCCCCCTCCTTTGGAGGGGTTGGGGGAGGCTGTTGCTCCCCTTTGGAGGGTGCTATACATTATATATAATTAATAGACTTCGCTTTTGATTGTTTCAGAAGGGTGGCGAGGCGTTGCATCATGATTCGTATGTCGAGCCAGAAGCCCCAGTTTCGGAAGTACCAGACGTCGGCTTTCGTGCTGCCTTGCGTCTCGGAAACGAAGTGGTGGCTTGTGATGCCGGCTTTGAGGCGATGACCCGGGATGAAGTATTGCCTCAGTTCTCGCTGGTATTCGGGATAGCGCTCGGGCAGCATCTTCTGTGAGCCGACAATCGTCATGCTTCCCCAAAGCACGCAGAGGAATTGCGGAAGCAGCTCCAGGCGCGAGATGCTGAGGAACTTGCCGAAGGGGAAGTAGCCGGGGTCGTTGATGCCTTCGAGGAAGGAGGGCGCTGCCTCGTGGTGGCGTGTGCGAAAGGTGAAGCAGAGGAATGCCTTGCCATCCATGCCGCACATGTGTTGTGCCGCGAGGATGGGCCCGCGGCTCTGTCGCTTGATGCAAATATAGGCAACGAGCGCGAAGACGGGGAAGACGGTAAGCAGCACCAGCAGGCTCAACACGATGTCCGTCAGTCGCTTGACGACCCTGTTGGTGAGGCTTTGCAAAGGGAGCTTTGCGGGCGAGAGCACGTTGACGCTACCGCGGCATTCGCTCAGCATGGCCCTGTTCATCGGATAGGCAGGCTGGGGCAGGAGGTAGAGTATGACGCCCTGCTTGCGACAGGTATGGGCGACGTCCACAAGCTCTTTCGACGACAATGCCGTGAGCGAGCAATAGACGCTCTCAGCTTCGGGATGCGCGGCGAGATATGCTTCCAACTGCTCAGCCGTCTGTTCCTCGAGGCGGTCCAGCTTCAGGCCGTACGTGTTCTGTTGCAAAGCCTTCTGCTGCCAGACGGTATCCTCGCCAGCGATGATGACGCCGTGCTCGCTCTTGCTTAAGTAGCGAATAAACAAGCTGTTGAGGATGAGACGCTCCGCCGTCAGCATCAAGAAGAAGAGGAGACAGGAGAGGACCAGCAGGCTGTCTCTTTCGGTGAAGATGGCAAAGGCAAGCACGCTCACGGCCAATGCTGTCTTCATGGCTTGAGCCACCACTTCGTCACGACGGGCCGTGCGGCTGTAGGCATTGTTGGGGATGAAGCGCGTCGAGCAGAAGAGCAGCACGAGCCCCCAGGCAAAATGCTTGAGCCACTGGGGCAGAGGTGTTGCCCCCGGCTTCGTGCCCAGTAGCAGCGAGGCGGCATAGATGCAGGCTACCCAGAGGAATGCTTCGGCCAGGAGTGTCAGGCCGTCACGCAGCCAGTGTCCCGCCGTCCGCCGCGCCGATGTGTTTGTCTTGCTTTTACCCATTGTCTTGTAAGGAGAAGTGCGTCATATGCACATACTTCGTATGCAAAGTTACGATATTTTGTGCGATATAAAGCAAGAATAAAGAATAAATCTCTCTTAAAGACATTTTTTTCTTCCAAATCCTTTAACATTATTATAATTATTCGTACCTTTGCACGCTGATTGGAGAACAATGCATACAAACTAAAAAATTTAGGATATATGGCAGATTACGTTGCTAACGAAGAATTACAAAAAGAAGAAGAGTCCGGTGGTATTACTCTATCCGCGATATGGACTATCATCGTGCTTAACTGGCAGTGGATTGTTTTGTCCACATTCATCGCCCTTTGCCTGGCTTTTTGCTACCTCCGCTATACGACGCCGGTCTATACGTCGGCCATGAAGGTGCTGATCAAGGACGATGAGGGCAAGCAGCAGTTCAAGAGAGCAGGTCAGATGAATCTGGAGGAGATGGGTATCATCTCGAACAGTAACGGTTTTGACAACGAGTTGGAGATTCTGACCAGTACGAACGTGAACAGCCGCGTGGTGAAATCGCTGAAGCTTTACGTCAGCTATGCCATCGAGGGCCGTGTCAAGAAGCTCGAGATGTACCAGAATAACCCCATCATCGTCGATATGCCGCAGCACCAGCTTACCGTGCTGAGGACTCCCATCCAGTTGGAAATGACGAAGGCCGAAAAGGGCTTGCATGTGGTGGGTAAAGTGGCGTTGCCCGGACAGAAGGAACCAGTGACCTTCGAGCACGACGTCAAGAAGCTGCCCGGCAGCATCAATACGCCGATGGGCGTCATCATATTCCAGCAGAATCCCGGCTCGAAGTGGAACAAGGAGAAACTCTATGCCACCATCATGCCAATCGAAACGGCTGCCCGCATCTACAGGAGCAAGCTCTCGGCAGGTGCTACCAGCAAGTTCACTACCGTGGCTCAGGTCACCTTTACCGACACGCAGGTGGGCCGTTCGCTCGACTATCTGGGCGAGCTCCTCAGGTGCTACAACGAGGATGCCAACGAGGACAAGAACGAGGTGGCTGAGAAGACGGGCGAATTCATCAAGGCCCGTATCGACGATATCCGCGGCGAGCTCGACGTCACCGAAGGCGACTTGGAGCAGTACAAGAAGAGCAACGCCCTCATCAACCTGACCAATGACGCTACGACGGCTCTCTCGAGCACGACCGAGTATCAGAAAAAGCAGGTCGAGTTCGAGACGCAGCTCAACCTCATCAATGCACTCGTCAACTACGTGAACAATCCTGCCAACGCCATGCAGGTCATCCCGGCTAACCTCGGCCTTAACGATGCCGCGCTCAACGCCACCATCGGCAAGTACAACGAGGGCGTGTTGCAGCGCAATCGCCTTCTCAAGTCGTCGGGCGAGGACAACGCAGTCGTTCAGCGCATCACTGCTCAGCTCGAGGAGATGTGGCCCTCAATCCGCATGAGCCTCGACGCCATCCGCAACGATGTGATGACGCAGAAGTCGAGTGCCGACAGGCAGTACAGCATGTACAGCAGCCGCATCAGCAGCACGCCCACTCAGGAGCGCGCGCTCACCAATATGAGTCGCCAGCAGGAAATCAAGGCAAACCTCTACCTGATGCTTCTGCAGAAGCGCGAGGAGAACTACATCTCGCTGGCCAGCACCGCTGCCAAGGCACGTATCATCGACTCACCTCAGTATAGGGGTCAGGTTGCGCCGAAGAGCAAGATCATCTGGCTTATCGCCTTGCTGCTCGGCGCGTGTCTGCCTATCGCCTTTTTCTATCTGAAGAACCTGCTCCGCTATCGTATCGAAGGACGCGAGGACGTGGAGAAGTTGACCAAAATCAGCATCTTGGCCGACATCCCCATGGCCGGCAAGATGGTCGATGGCGAGAAGGCCCTCGTGGTTCGCGAGAACACGAACAACTCGATGGAGGAGGCCTTCCGTGGCCTGCGCACCAACCTGCGCTTTATTCTTGAGTCGGACGAGAAGGTCATACTTTGCACCAGCTGTATTCCCGGTGAGGGCAAGACGTTCGTCTGCACCAACCTGGCGATGTCTCTGGCGCTGATGGGCAAGAAAGTTGTTATTGTTGGCCTCGATATCCGCAAGCCTCGACTCGTGAAACTGTTCAACATCCCTGCCGACAAGAAGGGCATCACGACCTTCCTCTCGGGCAGCGACATGTCCTATGACGTACTGGAGCAGCAGATTGTGCACGGGGTTATCAACAAGAATCTCGACGTGCTGCCCGCCGGCATCATACCGCCGAACCCGGGCGAGCTGATTTCGCGCGAACAGCTTGACAAGGCCATCGAGCTCCTCGAAGCACACTACGACTATGTCTTGCTCGACACACCGCCTATCGGACTCGTCAGCGATACGCTCTCCATCGGTCGTGTGGCCGACATGAGCCTCTTCGTATGCCGCGCCGACTACAGTCCGCGTGCCAACTTCGACCTCATCAACAGCCTCAAGGCTGAGGACAAGTTGCCGAAGATCAACCTTGTGCTCAATGCCGTCGATATGAAGAAGAAGAAGTACGGTTACTACTACGGCTACGGCAAGTATGGTAAGTACGGCAAGTACGGCAAGTATGGCTACGGCTACGGACGCTATGGCCACTACGGCATCTACGGTCACTACGGCTCTCAGGAAAGCAAGGAGCATACAGAGAAATAAAAGGCGCCGGGGAATGCCTCGCGAGGGAAACAAAAATCCCTCGTGAGGGAACGGCCAACGCCACAGCAAGCGTTGCCACTTCCTACAGCAAGGAAAGGCCGACGCCACAGCAAGGAACGGAAAACGCCACGTGAGGGAATCGCTCTTCCCACACGTGGCGTTTTTCAATCCCTTCTCAGAGGCCTGCGCTGATATAGTAACGAGGACCTGCCAGGAAGTAGTTCATGTAGGCCTCGGCACGCATGACGGCGGTTGCCAGGTCGTCGCCCTTTGCCAGATGCGTCGCGATGGCGCTGGCCAGGGTATCGCCCGTGCCGTTGCGGTCGTCGAGCAGGAGCTTCTTCTTCGGGTGCGGAGTGAGCGTCTCCGTTGCGGCGTCGTAGAGATAGTCCACCAGATACCTGCCCTCGTCCACGCTCTTCACCAGCACGCTGCAACCCCACTGGGCGAGCGTCTTCAGGTCGCTCTCCGGATGGCTGATGCTGTGCCCCAGCAGGAATTCTGCTTCGTGGACGTTCGGCGTGATGAGTGTGGCGAGCGGAAAGAGCTCGTTCTTGTAGGCCGCGATGGCTTCGTCGCTGACCAGCTGTTCGCCTGCGAAGTTCACGATGACGGGGTCGATGAGGATGGGCTGACGGTTGAAGCGCCGCAACACGCCTGCCACGGCGCGGATTATCTCCTCGGAGGGCAGGATGCCCGTCTTGATGCAGTCGGCGCCGACAGTGCTCAGAAACGATTCCGCCTGAGATACAATCAGGTCCGTCGGCAGGTGGTGGATGCCCTTGATGCGGTTCACGTCCTCGTCCACGATACATGTCAAGGCTGCTGCCGCCCAGCCTTCGCAGCGCGTAATGGCTTTGATGTCAGCCTGCACGCCTGCACTTCCCAAAGGTTCGCTCCCAGCGATGAGAAAAACCTTTCCTGTATTTACTTTTTTCTCCATTTTGGGCGCAAAGTTACGACTTTTTATTCAATTATGAATTAATAATTATGAATTATGAATTAAAATCCGTATCTTTGCAGCCGCAAAGTCAATATATATATATAATAATGTATAAGAAAAACCTGATAACACTGCTCATTGCTCTCGTTTGCAGCATTTCCATCTGTGCACAACCCTTGATAGGTGAGATTTCCCAGCGCCGCCTGCACCACAGCCAACGCCTGCCGGGCGTCAACGAACGCCGCCTGGCCCGTCTGGCCAAGATGCGGGAAGAGAACATTGCGCTCCGTCATCGCCAGGGCCCATGGCGTGCCCAGGCAGAGAGCGAAACGAAGAAGGGCCTCGTCCTGCTCGTCGAGTTCTCCAACGCGGACGGAAAGATGAAGGCAGGCGCCTCTACGCAATGGAACAACCGTTTCAATCAGATAGGCTTCTCGGGGTATAACCACGTGGGCTCCGTGCGCGACTACTTCCGCGAGCAAAGCTACGGCATGCTCGACATCGACTTTGACGTCGTCGGCCCCCTTGCGCTGGACAATACACGCGAATACTATGGCTCAGCGCCCAGTAGCAGTCTCGACGACCGTGCTGCCGAGATGGTCATCGATGCGCTGAAACTCGCCGATCCCGATGTCAACTATGCCGACTATGACTGGGACGGCGACGGATACGTCGACCAGGTGTACGTCATCTTCGCTGGCGTGACTTACTTCGGCACTCCCGGCTACATCTGGCCCCACGAGTTTTACCTCTCCAGCGCAAAGTACTGGGGATGCGGCTCCGGACGGCAAAGGATGGACGGCGTTTACATCGACACGTACGCCGTCTCCCAAGAGCTTGCCAGCGCGTCCACACTCGAAGGCATCGGCACCGCTTGCCATGAGTTCAGCCACTGCCTCGGATACCCCGACTTCTACGATACAGAATACTCGGGCGGCACGGCAGCACAGAACTGGGACGTCCTCGACGGAGGTTGCTACAACGGACCGCGAGGCATCGGCGAGGTGCCCTCTCCCTACACCGCATACGAGCGCTGGATGGCAGGATGGATTGACCTCATACCCCTGACCGAACCCTGTCGCGTCACCGAAATGCCCGCCATCAACGACGTGGGACATGCCTACATCATCAGGAACACAGGCAATACCAACGAGTACTACATCCTGGAGAACCGTCAGCAGAAAACCTTTGGCACGGGCAACCGCGGACATGGACTCATGGTCTGGCACATCGACTATGACCGGACGGCCTGGAACACCAACAACGTCAATAACAATAAGAACCACCAGCGCATGACCTTCCTGCCGGCCGACGGACAGGTGGGCATACTCAAAGCCAGCAGTGACGGCACTTATCAGTACGAGATCAGTGCCAACGACGAAGCCGGCGACCCCTATCCCGGCAAGCAAGGCATCAATGAAGTCCAGCCCCTCACGTGGTACATGCGTGAGAAGAACGGCACCAAGACCCACCCGAACATCATCCACAGCATTACTGAGACGGCGGGAGGCAAAATCAGTTTCATCTATGGCGATATCATCATCCTGGCCATGCCGGAAGTCATAGAGCCGTCCAACATCACCGAACACTCCTTCACGGCCAACTGGTTGCCGGTGGAAGGTGCAACGAGTTACAACCTGCAGGTCGAAGCGCAAGGCGAAGATGCTTCTCCGGCAACCTACCTGAACGAAGACTTCTCGAAGTTCAGCTCCGTTGCCGACAACACCGCCGTCAGCAACAGCGTGGTCGATAAGTACACGCTGATGTCGGGCTGGACCGCTTCCGGACTGTACGGCACCGGTAGCGAAGCCGTGCGCGTCTCTTCCAATCGCGTGTGCGGATACCTCATGACGCCAGCCCTGCTCACTAAGCCCGGAAAACTCATCGTTGAGTTCGAAGCATCCTACTACGGCTCAGACAATAGCAGCATCGTCGTCTCAGTACTCGATGGCGAACAGGTCATCGGCACTCAGACCATTCAGCTCACTGCCGACTACGCCACCTACAAATGCACCTTCGATGGCGTCCCGACTGGCTGTAAGGTTAAACTCGGCTCCACTGCCAAAAGCAAGCGTTTCTTCCTCAGTAATGTAAATATTATGGATATGAGCGGAGATGGCGGTGTGATTACCACTTACTCCGGCCTGACCACCACGCATTTCATCATCGATGACATAGATGTCAACATGTATTACTACCGCGTGCAGGCCGTCTGCAATGAGGGAACGTCCGAGTGGACCGACTGGAAGGATGTGGACATCGCCGCACCTGTCAAGTTGACATCCGAGGGCAAGGAGACGGGTGATGTAATATATGACCTCTCAGGACGCCGCCTGATGCAAGTCCCGCAGCATGGTCTTTACATCCGAAACGGCAAGACGTACATGGCCCGCTGATACGTCCCAACCCGCATAAACACTGCAACGAGGCATTGCGACTATTCCGCAGTGCCTCGCTGCTGTTTTCTGTCAGATTAGCCTCGTGTTCCTAAGGGTTTCATTTGTGTCCGGTAAGGACTTGTTCACTCTACCTCCTATATGCTTATTCATCAGTGTTTCAGAAAGGCGGCAGGCGGGGCTTCTCCCCTTCGGTCAGACACAGGCGGTTTCTAAAGTCTCGAAGAGACGACAGACAATAGACGGGGGTGTAACCCCCGGTAATGGCGCGAAGGGGAAGAAAGTCCTGAAAGGACGACAGAATACCATAAGCATGCTGAAATAAACTGATTACATAATCTGTCGCCCTTCCAGGGCTTTGATATAGTGAATGACGCAGCCCCGGGGGTTACACCCCCGTCTATGTTCTATCGCACCTCCGGCGCTTTTTACTGGACACCAATATAAAAGTCCAGCCTCGTGTTCCTAATCCGCCAGCCTCGTGTTCCTAAGAGCCCAGCAACGTGTTCCTAATCCGCCAGCATCGTGTTCCCAATCCGCCAGCAACGTGTTCCTATGCCGCCAGCATCGTGTTCCTGTCGTCTTTTCAGATTGTACGCGTTGAGATTGCTCTTTTTGCCCAAGTCCGCCCTTCCTGACGCTGTTTCCTTGCCTCGTTTCTTGCGTCATAATGTCATGAAAAATCTTTTTTAATGTCTCATTTTCTGCATTTCGCCTCTTCATCCCCTCAAAAAGCCTTCGACAGGGGTTGTAATTTGCCGACATTTTTTGAGCAGCCAATTTTGACACGCAAACATGACAAAAATGACCTTAAAAGTGCTCTTGATTGAATAAAATTAACCTTATTTTGTTAAATATCCTTAAAAATAGGGCATTTATTTATACGATGTATCGCTGTTCGTTTAAAAAAATGTAAATTTGCTTTGTTGAGTGCGTGTAACGACGCAAAAAGAGTCGAAAAAACGAGAAAAACAACAAAAAACTAAATAAAACAATGCGTATGACAAACCGTTTTAGCAATTGGAGCAGACATTCCTCACGGGTGGTATGTCTGCTAGCGGCTTGCGGGCTGATGTATGCTTGTAAGGATGAGTTCATTCTGGACGACGAAAAGCCCAGCTGGCTCAACTCAAGCATCTACGAAAGCTTAGAGCAAAAAGGTAATTTCAGAACTTATCTGAAGTTGCTGGCCGACAAAGATGTTAATCCCGAGGGCGTGCGCTCGCTGACTGACGTGCTGAGCCGTACCGGTTCGAAGACAGTCTTCGTGGCTAACGACTCTGCATGGGATGCCTTCTTTGCTGCCAACGCTAAGCTGCCCGAAGCAAACCCTTGGCATTATGCCACAAGTTATGAGAACCTGAGCCAAGCTCAGAAAAAGCTGCTGATCCATACCAGTATGCTCAACAATGCTATTGTGATGGAGAACTTAGCAAGTAGCCAGTCGGATGGAACCAATGCTCCCACACGAGGCGAATACATGCGCCGCTACACCGATGTGGAAGCCACAGACTCCATCACCTTTGTCGCTGCGTCTGACCTGCCCTTCACCTACTCTGTTTACGAGAAGGACTACTGGGCACGTTTCCGTGAGGAAAATGGCGGCAAGGGTATCTATCTCGCCATCGACTCCACGCTGCCCATGATGCTCCATTTCACCTCGGAGCACATGTCCAGAAACACGGTGAAGGATGAAGACTTCGCCCTCTTTATGAGACGTCCCCGCAACACAAGCGACGTACATATCTATGATGCTATACTTAAAGAGAAGGACGGCGTCTGCGAGAATGGCTATGTCAACGTCACGGAGAAACCCCTTTGCCCGCTTACCAACATGGCAGAGGTGATCCGCACAAACGGCAAGACAAACATCTTCAGCCATATCCTCGACCGTTTCAGCGCCCCCTTCTATTGCAACCGTATCACCGAAGCATATAAGGTGCTGCATCCCGAATTCACTGACTCTATCTTTACGAAGAGGTATTTCTCAAGGAACAACTTCTCCGTGAAGGGTGGATACATCAGACCGGGAGCTGACGGCCAGGTGCCCAGATTCGAGCCAGGTCCTAAGGGTACATACCAGACGTATGACCCCTATAAGCCCGGCACACCGAAGGAGTTCCTCGACATTATTCCTTCACTTAAGTTCGACCCGGGATGGAATGGCTACTACGACGAAGTCGATGTCCGCAAGGATATGGCTGCCATCTTCGTGCCCAGCGACGAACAGATGTGGCACTACTTCCAGAACGCAGGTGAAGACCTCATCCGTACATACTACGCCAACGAAGGTACTCCCAACGAGATTCCTTATACCAAGGCAACAACCGTGGATGAGCTTCTCCGCCAGATCGACTGCATTCCTGTAGGTACGCTCGACAGGCTGATCAACAACTTCATGCAGCGTTCATTCGTCGGCTCAGTGCCCAGCAAGTGGTCAAAGCTTACCGACGACGCTATGGAGCCCCTGTTTGATAACGTGGACGAGGCCATTGCACAGCTCGACACCGCTTTCGTCTGCAGCAACGGCGTCGTATATGTGATGAACAGAACTTGTGTGCCGGCTGACTACAGATCAGTTACCGCGCCCGCGTTCATTAGTCAAACAAATAAGATAATGAAGTCTGCCATCTACGACGACTACATGAACCTGAACTACTACGCTTACCTCAAGGCCATGCAGAGTAAGTTTACCTTCCTGCTGCCCAGCGACAGCGCATTGGCATACTACTACGACCCCGCAAGTATGAAGAGCCGTACTCCCAGAGATGTCAAGTTCTCATTCGTCGGCGGCTCCTTCCCCGTGAAACTCCAGTTCTATAATTACTATTGTCCTTATAATAAAGATAAAGGTAATATAGGTACAATCAGTACACAGCCCATTCCCGGTACAAACAACTATACCAATAATGAGGTCATCAACCGTCTGAAGGATATTCTGGAGAGCCACACCATCGTGCACGACGGAACCAATCCTATGACACGCGAGGACCAGAAGTATTATGGTATCGACACCTCGAAGCCCCTTGACGAGTACTACCTCTCAAAGAATGGTAACGCCGTGAAGGTCGTTCGCGACGAAAACGACAGTGTGATTGCCGTGAAGGGTGGCTTCCAGATCGAAAACGAAAGGTACTTCGCAGAGAATGGCCTTGACCCCACATCCGCAGAACGTGGCGTCCTCACATGTAAACTTACAAGAACACGTAACGTGGACAATGGTCACACCTACGTCCTCAATGCTCCGCTGGTTCCCACATACCGCAGCGTATATAGCATCTTTACCAACGATGCCGACATGAAGACCATCGAAGGCACCGGTGGCGAGACGCCCTACAGCGCATTCTATGACCTCTGTACTGCCGACGGTTATGAAACGGAAATCATCGGTTGCGGACTTGTTGCCGGCAACCTTTCCAAGACACAGCGTGAATCGGCACTCAAGAAGTTCAAGATTTTCATCTCAGACAACGGCTTGGACTACAACGTGCAGTTCTTCAACAACTACCGTTACACCATCTTCGTTCCCACGAACGAAGCAGTGGCTGCAGCTATCGCAGACGGCCTGCCCACTTGGGAAGACATTCGCGAGGACTTCCGCACACACTGCAAACCTGAAATCGACGAAGAGACCGGCGAGCCGAAGCTTGATCCTGATGGCGAAATCGTTTATACCGATTCTCTCCAGACCTATGAGGACAGCGTCCGCATCGCAGCCAAGATCACTTACTTGACCAACTTCGTACGCTACCACTTCGCCGATAACTCAATCTTTGCCGATAAGACAGAGATTGCACCTAATAAGGGAGAAGAGATGGTTACATCCAGTTATGACAAAGACCTCGAGTTGTTCTGTAAGCTCCATGTGGACCGTATCAGCAATGGCGACGGAACAGACCTTCGCGTCTGCGACGACGTGACTTGGAAGAAGAACGGCAACAGCATGGTTGGCGCTACAATGCCTTTCGTCACTGTAGGCGAAAAGAACGTGTTGGCTCGTGACATCTCATGTAGCAGCACGCCAGTCGGCGTACAGATGAAGGGTATCACCATCAACTCATCCAGTGCTGCCGTGATTCACTCCATCCCAGGTTACCTGAACCACACCGAGGTTATCGATGGCAGGCACGACAAGACTTGGGAATCAACCATTAAAGCTAAGAGATATTTACAGAGATACGCTATCCGATAAAATCATCCGACTATGAAGAATATAATAACTAAGCTTTTATTGCTTTGGGTGGTTGCACTCATGGCACTGCCCGCAAGCGCACAGCAACGGCGTATCTCAGGTACCGTTTCTGATGATATTGACGTCATTATCGGTGCCAACGTCAAGGAGATAGATAAGAACAATCGTATTGTCAGCCAGGCCATTACCGATATGAATGGTAACTTCACCATGAATATCAAGGACCCCAACAATACGCTGGAAGTTTCCTTCATGGGCTATCAGAAATGGAGCCAGAAGATAGGAAGCGGCAAGAGCGTCTTTAAGGTTTTGCTTAAGGACAGCACGAAGCAGCTGAAGGAAGTCGTTGCAACCGGTAAGAAGTTGTCGCCGACCACAGGTCTTGAAGTGCCTGCCCGTGAGTATGCCGGTGCAGTACAGAACTTCAAGATGGACGACATGGAAGGTCTCGCCTTCGAGTCTGTCGACCAGGCCCTGCAGGGTCAGATTGCCGGTCTCGACATCGTGCCCAACTCTGGTAACCTCGGCTCAGGTACTACTATGCGCCTGCGCGGTACCTCTACTATTAATGGTAACGCACAGCCTCTGATTGTCGTCAACGACCACATCTTCGAACTTCCTGAAGATGCACAGGACATCAACTTCGAAACGATGGACAACGAGGAACAATTCTCCACACTGCTTAACGTCAATCCCGAAGACATCCAGGAAATCACAGTCCTCAAGGATGCATCAAGTACGGCGAAGTGGGGTGCCAAGGGTTCTAACGGTGTCATCGAAATCAAGTTGCGCCGTGGCTCTCGTGGTCCCACACGAGTTAACTTCACTTACAAGTTCAAGGGTACATGGCAGCCTGAAGGCTACGAGATGCTCAATGGTGACGGATACACCATGATGCTCAAGGAGGCATACTACAATCCTCATCACCAGAACACCTCAATGGCTGAGTTGGACTACAACACCGAACTTCGCTACGTATATCCTCACTACAGCAACAACACAAACTGGGTGAAGGAGGTACAGCAGTTCGGTCAGGAACACAAGTTCACCGTGGCACTCGCCGGTGGTGGCGATAAGGCAGCCTTCCGTATCAGTGCCAACTACGACAAGAGCACAGGCTCTATCATCGGTCAGACACTGAACCGCTTCACGACCACGACTGCTCTGGACTACTGGGTCAGCGACCGCATCAAGTTCATGAGCAACATCAACATGGCCTTCACAACCAACAACAAGAACTACGGCAACGACATTCTGGCTCGTGCATACAACGCTATGCCTAACATGAGTGTCTATGAGTACAGGTTGGATGAATACGGCAATCCTGTCATGACCGACAATTACTTCAACATGTTGCCTTTGGCTGCTGTCTATTCTACAGGTAGCACCGACCGAATGAACAACTACGACAGACAGAGATTCACGTCGTACGACCTCAACGACATGTTCACGAACGGCAACCCCGTGGCACGTGCCATGAAGGCTTGGTGGAAACAGAAGCAGTACAACCTGACTCCGCAGTTCAGCGTCGAGTACAAACTGCTTGGCAAGGACGACGACCACCATCGCCTGAACTACGTGGGCGACGTGCAGCTCAACATCTACAACACCAGCAACGACCAGTACTGTCCCAGCGAACTCCGCACGATGGACTGGGTATGGGGTGGTGACAATTCTGCAAAGCTCACATCCAACGAGCGTAACTATGTCAGCAACGACGAGTACAAGTCGCTCGAGTTCACCACTCGTCACGACCTTCGCTACTACTCCGCATTCAAGAACCGCGACCACAGCCTGGGCGCTTTGGTACGTTTCGAGATGGCAACAGGTAGCAGTAGCTCGCAGTTGCTCGGCTTGTGGAACGTGCCCAACGGCATCACAGATCCCACCGTCGTGGCATTGCTCCGCTCTGCAAGCTCCGGTACTAACGAATGGAGATGGCAGACCTTCTATGGCAACGTCCACTATTCTTATAAGAGTAAGTACAACCTCGACGCCTCTGCACGTTGGGATGGTAGCACCGGTTTCGGCCGCAGCCACAAATACGGCTTCTTCCCCTCTGCAGGTGTTCGTTGGAATATCATCGACGAAGACTTCATGAATTGGAGCAAGGACTGGTTGAGCATGCTCGCTGTCCGTGCATCTTGGGGTATCACCGGTGGTGGTGGTGCAGGTAGCAACCAATATAATAAGTATGCCACCAATGGCTACTACAATGGCCACCAGGTCATCACTCCCGAAAACCTTTCTCTGGAACAGCTTCGTTGGGAGAAGACCAGGAAGCTGAATCTCGGTTGGAATGTCGGCTTCTTCAAGGAACTGGTTACATTCGAAGGTGAGGTTTATGACCATAAGACAACCGACCTGTTGATGGGCAACCTCCGTATTCCCAGCGCCAACGGCTTCTCGAATCTGGCACAGGTGAATGCCGGTGTCCTCCGCAACAAGGGTTGGGAGCTCAACTTCTACACCTCTCGTATCTTCAAGGTTGGCAAGTTCTCCATGAAGTTCCGTGGCAACATCGCACAGAACTTCAACGAGGTCGAGGAGATGAATCCTCTCATCCTCGAGAGCTTGAATGGTGCTGAGACTTATCAGCCCGGCAACCTCAACTACAATCAACGCGTACAGATTGGCAATGCCCTCGGTTCTATCTATGGTCTCCATTATCTTGGCGTCTATAAGTACGACTACGACCACAACGGCATCACCAATGCTTCTGTAGCAAGCTACGGCTATGCAGAGGCTGACGGAGCAGGCGTATCTCGTCAGTATGCTCAGGACCACGGCCTCGAGTGGGGCACAGGTACTGGCTACGACGCACACGGCAACCCCATCAACACAGCAGCAGCTGCCGAGCGCCGCGGAGAGGTTCACACTTGTCCTATTGCCTTCGATGCCGACGGCAATATGCTGACCGACGCTAAGGGTATTCCTCTGCCGATGTACTATTGCTACAATGAAGGCTACCGCTATCAGTTCCAGGGTGGTGATGCCATCTACGAGGATATCAACCATGATGGTCAGATTGACCGCTATGATATGGTTTACCTCGGCAACTCCAATCCTAAGTGCAATGGTGGTTTCGGCTTCAACATCTACTATGGCAGACTGTCTATGAATGTAGGCTTCAACTTCCGTGTAGGCAACCAGATCGTCAATCTGGCCCGCATGAATCTGGAGAGCATGCTGAACAACAAGAACCAAAGCTTCGCTACAACATGGCGCTGGCGTAAGAACGGTGACGAGACTGTCGTTCCTCGCGCTTTGAGCAGTGTCAATGGCTACAAGAGCTACAACTCTCTGCCCAGCGACCGCTATGTTGAGAACGGTGACTACCTGCGTCTGCAGTACGTTCAGCTGAACTATGAGTTCGATGCTAAGAAGCTTAAGAAGTATCATATCAATCAGCTGAAGTTGCACGCATCTCTTGACAACCTCTGGTGCTGGACC